>JAGRFX010000018.1 GCA_020445805.1 Rhodocyclaceae bacterium | reverse complement strand
ATCTGCACCCACATCCTGGCCGCAGAGGGAGATTCCCAGTGGACCTTCTTCGCCGGCAACTACCAGGAATACGAAGAAGACAAGAAGAAGCGGCTGGGTGAAGAAGCCGCCAAGCCGCACCGGATCCGCTACAAGCCGATCAGTCGCTAGTGCCGCGGTGCGCGCCGGCCTCCTGCGCGCGCAGGTAGTCCGCGAGGCGCTTGTCCACTTCGTCGATGTGGGTGCGCATCTGCGCCATGACGCCGGCGACCACATCGGCCAGCGCCGGATCGGCGGGGTCGCGGGTGCACATCGCCTGCACCTCGCCCAGCAGCCGGCGGTGTTCGGCCCGATGCGCCGGGGTGTCTGGGTAGCCATGGCGCGCCATCAGGTGCTCCTCGGCCTCGAAATGCCGGAGCGAGAAATTCTGGACCGCCGCGAGCATCTCCGACGCGTCCTGGCCGCTGTTCAGCACGGCCAGCAGACCACGAAAGAGGGCGTCCTGAATACCGTGGTCCAGGTGCGGGTCCTGAGGCGCCTTGGCGTCCATCGTCAGTCAATCTCCATGTGAATCCGGTGTCTGCCAGGGGCCGGACGGCCGATCGGATGCGCCCCGCCCTATCTCGATCCGAACAGGCTGCCCAGCATCGCCTGCAGCCTTGCGACCAATCCGCCGCGCGGGGCCTCTGGCGCTTGCTGGTCGCCGTGTGGCTCCTCCGGCTCATCGTCCTGCGCCTCCAGTCCAATCGACGCGGGAGGCGGCCTTGAATCCCGACACTCGGGCAATGGCCCCTCGACCAGCGTCACGTAGGCCGCATCGGCCATGGCCTGGAGCAGAACGATCTGCTCGGGCGGCATCCCCTTGCGATCACCACCCTCGAGCGGGTGAATCCTGAGCGGATTGGGATGGGTGACGAAGCAGTGCGCCTGGTCGACGACCTGGGACTCCGCCGTCCGCGGTATCGCGAGCGAGTGGAGGCCGAAGTCCTGCATCAGCAATTCGAAGCTGCGCAGCGGGATGGCCTCGGAAAGACGACTGATGTCGGAGAGGGTCTCGAACTTCTCCGGCGACTGGTTCGAGCCGGCCAGGAACAGGAAGGTGGGCATCTCGTGGAACAGACCGAGCGTGGCCACGCGACTGGCTTCGCAACCCTCCCGCTCCCGCGCCAGATGTTCGGCGAATACCGAAATCGAAATCGAATGCAGCAGCAGGCTCTCCGCGACCATCCGGGCCGCCCGGCCGCGGATCCCGCGCACGATCTGCAGCATCGCCACCTGGGACGCGACAGCGCGAACCTCGCCCATGCCCAGCAGCATCACCGCGTCCGCCACCGACTCGATCAGACGACCCCGCCGATAGGCCGCGCTATTGGCGAGCCGAAGCAGGGCCGCCGCCACCATGGGCTCCGAGGCCACCATCCGCTGGATGGTCACCTCGTTGATGCACGGGTCCTCGGCGGCATTGCGGATGGTGATGGCCGCACGCACGCTCGATGGGATAAAGACGGGATCGTCGGCCATTATGCTCATGGCACGGATTTACGGCGGCCGACAGAATAAATTTAGCCCCCGCGGATCCCGATCCGGAATCCGCGGGGGCCAGACTGGACGCTGCGGACCTCAGTCGCCGCGCGGACCGTTGTGGCAGTCGTAGCAGCCGACCTGGTCACCCACCGCGTAGCTCACGCGCCGCCCCTCGGCAGAGAAGCTCCGCGCCCCCTTCACGGCCGACAACGGGCTGCCCCGGAAGTCGGCGCCGTGGCAGTACGCACAGTCACGGGTGCCCCGTTCGGCGGCATTGTCGTGACGGTCGACCCAGCGGCTGCCCACGGTGTGCATGCCGTGCGGACCACCTGTTGTCGTGTCCGGCATGGTGGCGTGGCAGGAGGTGCACTCACCGATCGTGCCGTCGCGCCCCTGCACGTCCTGCGCGAGCAGGTTGTCGTTGCGGTGGGAGCTCGGGTACTCGGCGTGGGTCGCCCCGTGGCAGGCCTCGCACTGCAGGTCGCCGTGACCCTTGCTGAAGCGGTACAGGTTGAAGCCCGCCGCCGGCACATCGGCGTTGGTGGCATAGCGGGCGTCGGCCCAGGTCTTGAGCTGCCCGTCCGGCGTCACCGCCATGGTCTCGCGCTGACCATCATGGTGGCAGCTCTGGCAGTCAGGCTGCTCGAGCCAGCCCACTCGTCCTTCGCGCCCCACGTCGGCCATCTGGCCATGGCAGTTCTGGCACTGGATCGCCAGCGAACCATCGGCCTGCAGCGCGTTGCCCATGACACCCCGCAGGCAACGGGTCTCGGATCCCGGATGGCACTGGTAGCAGGCGCTGCGGTTGCTGCTGTCGCCCAGCAGCTGCCCGGTCAGCGGGTCGGCTGCGGTGGCGTGCTGGCTGTGCATGGCCTGCGTGAGCGGGCTGATGCCCTCCGCGCCCGTACCGGGCAGCGCATTCGAGCCATGGCAGCTCGCACAGAGGATCGGACGACCGCTCGCCGCCGTGGCCTCGAGACCCGTAGGCGCATATCCGAATTGCGTCAGTGCAGCCTGGTAGCTGAGCTTGCCGATTTGTTCCTGGTCATGCAGCCTCAGGATATTGCGCCGGTAGTCCCGCTCGGGATCCGGATCACCGACCCATCCGGCATCCGGGCGAGCCGCCGGATCGGAACCCGTCCCGTGGCAGCCGATACAGGTCATTTCGTCGGACACCGGCAGCACGACCCTCGCCTCTGCCAGCAGATTGCCGTTGCCATCGCGCGCGGCCAGACGCACCAGGGGGTAGAAGTTCTTGGCGCCCGCGTCGTCGTAGGGCGTGATCGGAATGCCCTCCGCAACGAACTGCCCACTGTCCGGATCGGCAACCATCGCCTGCGGGGTCGGCGCGGCGGTGCCGAATCCGGCCAGACCCTGGCCGTCCGGCAGGGACACGCCGAACAGCGCGTCCTCGTATTGCCAGAAGTTGGTCTTGCCCACCGAGAAGCTGTTCAGCGACCCATCGGGGTCCGCCATCGATTCGAAGGTGATCGTGACCCCATTGGTCACGACACCTTGTCCGTTCTTGCCCACCAGCTGGGCGTGCAGATTGTTGAACGGGGGCAGGATCGAGAAGATCGAATAGTCGGCATCCATGCAGTGCATGCCCAGGTCGTTCCACCCCAGCAGGGTGAAATCGCCGGTCAGATCGACGCCGCCACCGCCGCCACCTGTGCCTCCCCCGCCCGTGCCGCCGTCGCCGCCCCCGTCATCGCCCTCGCGACGCACCGTGACCGGGATCGAGACCGAAGACTCCCGGTCCCACACGCGCACGACGGCCGTACCGGTGTGCCCGGCCTCGACCCGCACAGACCCGTCCTTCAGCTCGGCCTGGGCGACCTCCTTGTCGGAACTGCTCAAGCGCAATCGGCTCTCCGCACCCCTGATCTGGATGCGGGCCTTCTCGCCACGCACCAGGACCAGAGCGTCCGGTACGGCACTCAGATCAGCGAGGGCCGATATCGGCACGGTCGCCAGAGCCACAAGCAGCGGAAGGGATTTCCGCGCCAAACAGTTGAGATGTGACATGCATACCTCCCTGGAATGTCAGTGAGCAGCTTCGAGGTGCTGAAAACCATATTCTTGTGATGGTTTATGACATTTTTGCGGCAAATTTTCCCACGTCAATCGCGATCCGGATGAGCGGTAGTGTTTTCAAATATCCCGAAACACTTATAAGCCAGCCTTAAGAGAACCGCCTCGCCGGGGCCCTCTATTGAAGGGCAGCCCCGCCCATGCCACCATTCGCCCTCTCCGACCGAAGACACCTGCGATGCCTCCCCCGACCCAGCGCCTCGAGCTGCTTGCCCCTGCCCGCAATGCCGATTTCGGCATCGAGGCGATCCGCCACGGCGCGGATGCGGTCTATATCGGCGGACCGGGTTTTGGCGCTCGCCATGGGGCCGGCAATCCGGTCGAAGACATCGCCCGCCTCGCCGACTTCGCCCACCGCTTCGATGCCCACGTCTTTGTGGCCCTGAACACGATCCTCACGGACGAGGAGCTGGAGCCGGCACGGCAACTGGCCTGGGAATGCCACCGGGCCGGCGCGGACGCCCTCATCGTCCAGGACATGGGTCTGCTCGAACTCGATCTGCCGCCGATCCAGCTGCACGCCAGCACCCAGACCGACAACCGCAGCGCGGACAAGGTCAGCTTCCTGTCCGGCGTCGGTTTTTCGCAGGTCGTGCTGGCGCGCGAGCTCACGCTCGACGAGATCCGGACGATCGCGGCGCAGACCGATGCCGTGCTCGAGTACTTTGTGCACGGCGCCCTGTGCGTCGCCTACAGTGGGCAGTGCTACATCAGCCATGCCCACACCGGCCGCAGTGCCAATCGCGGCGAATGCTCGCAGGCCTGCCGCCTGCCCTACGACCTGACCGACGCCGCCGGCGAACCCGTCGCCACGGGCAAGCACCTGCTGTCGATGAAGGACAACGACCAGAGCGCCAACCTCAGGGCGCTGGCCGATGCCGGGGTGCGCAGTTTCAAGATCGAGGGCCGTCTCAAGGACCTGGGCTACGTCAAGAACGTGACCGCCCATTACCGCCAACTGCTCGATCGGCTCATTTCGGAAGCGCCCGGGTACCAACGGGCGAGCTCGGGCCGCTGCCAATACACATTCACGCCACGTCCGGAGAAGAGCTTCAACCGCGGAGCCACCGATTACTTTGCCCATGGACGCCAGGCCGACATCGGTGCCTTCGATTCGCCCAAGTACGTGGGCGAGCCCGTCGGCGAGGTCCGGCGCATGGGCAGCGGATGGCTGGAGGTGGCATCCGAGGTGCCCTTCACCAATGGCGACGGACTCAGCTTCTACCGGCCCGACGGTTCGCTGGGCGGCATGCGCATCAACCGCGCCGAGGGCACACGGCTGTGGCCCGCGACCGCGCCGGAAGGCCTCAGCGAAGGCATGGCCCTCTACCGCAACCACGACCAGGCATTCGAGCGGCTGATGGAACGCCCGTCAGCCGAGCGCCGAATCGCAGTGGACCTGCGGGTCTTGCGGCAGGGACAGGCCTTGCAGGTCGAGCTGCAGGACGAGGATGGCCACCGCGTGACGGTGTCCCAGCCCTACCCTCCCGACGATGCCAGGGACCAGGAGCGGGCGCGCGACACCCTTCAGCGCCAGCTCGCCCGGTTCGGAGAATCGGATTTCCAGTTGCGGGGTTTCTCGATCGAGCTCGCTCGCTGCCCCTTTGTCCAGGCCGCCACCCTCAATCAGATGCGCCGTGAGGCCGTCGCGGCCCTGGTGGCGGAACGCAACATTGCCCGCAGCGTACCCATGCGGTCGCCTGCACGAACGCCGGCGCCGGTCTACCCGCAGACCGAGCTCTCCTACCTGGGGAACGTCCTGAACGGCGCGGCCCGCCGTTTCTACGAACGCCACGGCGTGTCGCTGGTCGCCGACGCCTATGAGGCCAACCACGAACCCGGCGATGTGTCGCTGATGATCACTCGTCACTGCCTGCGCTTCAGCTTCAATCTGTGCCCGAAGCAGGTCAAGGGCATCCGCCCGGACCCGATGCAGCTGGTCCACGGCAAGGACCGCCTGACCCTGCGCTTCGACTGCAAGCGCTGCGAAATGCATGTGGTGGGTGCCCTCAGGCCCGGCGTCTTCGAGCCGGCCGCCGTGCCGCTCACCTTGATGCGCCGCCCCGCCAAGGGGGAGGAACGCGCATGAAACTGGCCGCATGGCTGGGGGGCCTGATCCTGCTCGCGCTGGCGCTGCCGTTTGTCCTGCCACCGCCATCCGCCCAGCGCCCCGAGGCACATCTGCCCTGGAACATTGTCACCGACGGCCATGGCGGCAGTTCGGTGATGGGCCTGCGGCTGCCCGGCAGCACACTCGCTGATGCAGTCCAACTGCACGGTCCCGAGCACGAGATCGCACTGATCATGGATGCGGGCCGTGCCCTGGCGCTGGAGGCGTATCTGGAGCGGGTACAACTCGGCTTCGTGACCGGACGGCTGATCCTGACCCTGGCGGTACCCGACACGATGCTGTCCGACCTGGCCGAACGGGTGACCGATGCCTCGGGCATGCGCAGCGGTGCCCGCAAGCTGACCCTGGCCGCCGAAGACCAGCGGGCCGCGCTTGCATGGCCGATCAGCTCCGTGACCCTGATCCCCTCCGCCAGCCTCGACATGGCCACCGTGCAGGCCCGCTTCGGCGAGCCCGCCCGGCGCATCGACGCGGGCGAAGGCCGCGAACACCTGCTCTATCCCGAGCGCGGACTCGACATCCTGCTGGATCCAAAAGGCCGCGAGCTGCTGCAGTACGTGGCGCCCGCCGATTTCGACCGGCTCAGCACCCCCCTCACGGCAGCCGACGGCAGCCTCGCCGACCCTTCGGAACCGGCTGCCGGCACCACGAACTGAGTCGACCCAAGTGAGCGCCCGGCGGCGGCAACCGGCCCGGCACGCACAGCGATCCTCCGCGCCGATCGCGCCAGGCCCCCGATGGCCTTTGCTCACGCGTGCTCAATAGTGGGGTGGTACCTCGTCAATCGGCCGGGCATTGGCATCCGGCGCCCCCATGCCCGCCAGCTGACGTGCCAGTTCGTTCAACTGACGCTGCAGCGCCTGGATCTGCTCCTGCTGCCGGAAGACGGTCATGTTGAGGGTGTCGAGGAGGTCCTCGGCGAGGGTGAGCTTGGTCTCCAGGTCATCGAGCCGGGCGGCAGGATCCATGGCGTCGTCCTAGGTTCTGGGCGTGGCATTATAGGACTTCCCATGTCCTACCCGGAGTACCCCCGTGTCCGCACGCAGCCATTCCGTGTCGCGACGGACGTGCCATCGACCCACGACCCGCGCCCTGCTCCCGTGGCTCGTCGGACTCTGGGCTGCGGCGGCCCTCCCCGCGCACGCCGAGTCGGTCGAATCCGTGCTGGCGCGCGTCCAGGGCGCCTATGGCTCGCCCCCCCGGTTTGCGGCGCTGCGCGCAACCGGTCGGACGCACTCGGTGACCCGCGGCGATGGGCCCATGCAGCGCCAGTGGGCCGCCCCTGATCGGTTCCAGATCCGCCTCGACTACCCGGGCGGCACCGAACTGAGAAGCCTGGCAGGAGACAGGGCATGGCAGGGCGAGCGCCCCATGGGTGAGGCCTTCGTCATGGCGATGCGGCTGCAGGCGGCGCGCGCGCTGCTGCCCTGGAACCTGCTGGCGCCCGATGCGCCGGTGAGCTATTTCGGCAGCCGACCCGCCAGCGACGGCACACGCCTCGACATTCTGATCCTGAACCTGGCGCCGCCCCTCCGCCTGCTCGTCGATGTGGAGGGCGAGAGCGGTCGCATCGTGCGCGCCTCCGGCCTGGGTATCGGCAACCTGGAATTCGCCACCGAGTATGGGGACTTCCGGCAGATCGACGGCCACCTGGTGGCCACCCGTGAGGCGCACTTCGCCATGGGCCACGCGATCGGCTACTCGACCATCGAGTCCGTGAATTTTTTTGCACGTGCACCTAACAACAATGGCGCCAGATAAGACTCTGAAAGCATTCGCTATTGCGGCGCCACACAGCGAATGCCGCGGGCATTTCGCGCGCCACTACGACTAAAGTTGCATAAAGTAACAATTCCAGCGGTCGTTACGCCTGAAGACGAAAACCATTTCACTTTCGTGGAGATTCGACATGCTAGCGAGTGTGCGCTTTCGATTGATGGCCCTGGCGGCCCTGGGCTTCTCGGCCATTGCCGTGCTGGTCATCCTGGTGGCGGTCGAGCTCAACATGCTCGGCCAGCAGCAGGACGACGCCTACCTCCGCTCCCAGACGGCGAGCCGGGCCATGGAGGCCTCCCGCCTGGGCGCCCAGTTCTACCGGATCATCGGCGATGCGGTCATCAACCGGGATCTCCCCGTTGCCAAGGCCGATTTTTCAGCCCTCAAGAAGGAAGCATTTGCGGATCTCGACCGGCTCGCCGCTGATGCGGACACGCCCGCCGAAAAGAAATCCGTGGCCGATGCCCGCAGCGGCATCGAGGCCATCGTGGCCCTGTTCGAGGGCAAGCTCCTGCCGACCCTGGAATACGCCGACGCGGTCGACGCCTCCGTGCGCACGATCGACGCCGAGATCGACACCCATGTGAATGCGGTCCGCACGAACATGAAGGCCATGGCGGATTCGACCCTGAGCGAAGCCGTCAAGGCCGACGAAGCGTTCGACGCGACCCGCCGCGAGACTATTCAGGTGTCGATCGCCATCGGTGCGGCGGTCGCGATCCTGCTGGCCATCGTGAGCCTGAAGATCGCGTCATCGATCCTCAAGGCGCTCAACACCGCCCAGGACGTCACGCGGCGCATTGCCGCCGGCGACCTGACGGGCGACATCCGGGTTTCCGGACGCGACGAATTCGCCCAGATGCTCCACTCGTGCCAGGAAATGCGCCAGAAGCTCCGGGACATCGTGACCCGCATGCAGACCGATGCCGAGCAGGTCGCGGCCATGAGCGAGGAACTGTCGACCACCACGGAGCAACTGTCCGTGGCCACGGACGAACAGTCGCAGTCGGCCTCGTCGATGGCCGCCAGTGTGGAACAGATGTCGGTCTCGATCAGCCACGTGTCGTCGCGGGCGGACGACGTGCGCGAGGCCTCGGTGTCGTCCGGCGCCGCCTCGCGCCAGGGGGGCACCGTCATCGACAAGCTGCTGGTCGGTAACCGCGACACGTCCTCGGCGGTGGAAGACGCCGCCAGCCGGATCGAGGAGCTCGGACGCCTGTCCGAGGAGATCTCGTCGATCGTGATGGTGATCCGCGATGTGGCCGACCAGACCAACCTGCTCGCGCTCAACGCTGCCATCGAGGCGGCCCGCGCCGGCGAACAGGGCCGCGGCTTCGCGGTGGTCGCCGACGAGGTGCGCAAGCTCGCCGAGCGGACCGGCCAATCGACCCAGGACATCACGCGCATGATCGGCGAGATCCAGTCGGTCACCCGCGAGGTGGTCGGCGGCATGCATTCGGCGGTGGACAAGGTGCGCGCCGGCAATACCCTGTCGGAACAGGCCCGCGACACGATCGCGGAAATCGGCCAGAAATCGACCAGCGTGGTCGAATCGGTCGAGGAGATCACCAACGCCCTGCGGGAGCAGTCCGCGGCCAGCAACGATATCGCGCGCCGCGTCGAGCAGATTGCGGTGTCGAGCGAGGAAAACAGTGCGGCCGTCCGGAGCACCGCCGAAGCCGCCAAGAACCTCGAAGGCGTGTCGGTCCGACTGCAGCAATCGACCGCCCAGTTCCGGCTCAACTGAGCCCCCTTTCGCCGCCGGAGTGGCAGGCCTCGCCGCTTGCCCTCCTCCGCGGCACGGAACATCATGGTGGCGAACCGACTTCCGATCGAGCGACCCCATGGGCCTACGAACGTCCCTGCTTGCCGCCGCCCTGAACCTGCCTGCGCTGGCTGTGGCCGCACCACCACCCGGGCACCCGTCGCCCGACGCGGCGATGGAGATGATGCGTCCGCTGGTGCGCCCCCAGGATGTGCCCCTCAGTCGCCAGGGGCGCGTCCTGCAGCACATGGATGCCAATGAATACACCTATGTCGAGGTCCGCGAGAGCGATGGCTCCCTGTGGCTCGCGGCACCCAGGACCCCGGTCGTCGACGGCAGCACCATCCGCTTTCCCGATGGGGTCGTGATGCGCGATTTCTACAGCAAGCTGCTGAAGCGTCGGTTTGACGCCGTAATCTTCGTCCGCGCCATCGCGCCGGCCGGCCTCTGAGCCGACGCCCGGCCTCGCACCCCGCGCGATGGCAGGGCATAATCATGCACTGCACCATCGCATCCACGAGGGGGCCCCATGACCTTGATCCAGGCCGACGCCAGGCGTTGCTGTACCTGTCACCGCTGGAGCGGCCCGCGCCGTGTCGGCCAGTCGGCGGGGACGGTCTGCTTTGATCACGAAGCCGTGGTCGGGCAATGCGTCGATGGTCCGTGGCACGGCTCCAATCGCAATCTGCGCAATGCCTGCGGGCGGTGGTTCCAGTGGCTCGACCTCCTGCCCGGCGTCCCCCAGCCCGAAGGACATGGCTGAACGCAGCGGCGCGGCGCCGGATGTCCGGCTCGCGATGATCCGGCTTGGCGAGCAGGCGCGGGACATTCGCGACACACTCAGCCGCCAGCATGCGGAGCAGGGCTCACCGTCGCGGACCTGGCCGTGGATCCGCGCCAGCCTCAGTGGCGAGCTCGACGTCGCCTTCGTGCACACCCTCAACGCTTTGCAGATGCTCCATGAGGCGCTCTTCGGCGGCCCCGAGGTGCTGGCTGTCGCCGAGATCGGCGCGCGGGTCAGGGCCATGCGGGCCTGCATCGACCACACGCTCCAGTTGCATCGGGACGTGGCTGCGGCGCTTCCGGCCGGCGACCCCCTGCGCGAGCCGGTCCTGGCCATCATCGAGACCCCGCTGACGCAGATTGCCGGCCTCTTTGCCGCCATGCAGCATGCCCTGCAGGCACCGATCGACGGGCCCGCGGGCCACGATGCTGAGATCGAGATCGAACTCTCGATCGCCCTCGATTTTGCGGCTCAGCTGGCCGCCGCCGAGGCGTCGGCATCGGGCGCGTCGGCCTGAGCAGCCGCCTGCGCCAGCATGGTCTGGCGACTTCCGGGTGACTCGAGGGAAATCCGCCCGAGGGCCCCGCTGCGGTAGTCGGTCAGCAGGATGCGGGCCGCCTTTTCCAGGTCGAGGGCGCCCCCCTTGAGGCGGCATCCGCGGCGCTCGCCGATCGCCTCGACCAGCCCCACGCCGTCGGGGACCGAGTCCAGACGGTATCGCGCGAGCACCGGCTCGGGATAGCGGGCCAGCAGAATGTCGCCGAGGACCGCGGCCACTTCTTCGTCGATGACGGCATTGCGGCCGATGGCATGGCTCGCGGCCAGCATGAAGCCGTCAAGATCGTGTTCGATCTTCGGCCACATCAGGCCGGGCGTATCGGTCAGGCGCCGGTGACCGCCGAGTTCGAGGGTCTGCTGCTGCTTGGTGACCGCCGGCTCGTCACCGACCTTGGCCACCTTGCGCTTGAGCAGCGCGTTCATGAGCGTTGATTTGCCGACGTTGGGTATGCCCATGATCATCATCCGCAGGGGCTTGGTGCCATCGCTGCGATGAGGCGCCAGGGACTGGCACAGGTCCGGCACGCGGCGCGCCTCACCGGAATCCCGACACGACAGGGCCTTGGCCGTCACGCCCGGCTGCCGCCCGAAATACTCGATCCATTGCGCAGTGGTGCCCGGATCCGCCAGGTCCGACTTGTTCAGGATCTTGAGGCAGGGGCGGCTGCGCGCGCGGCACAGCTCGGCGATCATGGGATTGCTGCTCGCGGCCGGAAGGCGTGCATCGACCACCTCGATCACCACGTCGACGCGCGCCAGCGCCTCGGCCGCCTGGCGTCGTGCGGAATTCATGTGCCCGGGAAACCACTGGATCGGCATGATGGTCTTAAGAATGACTGGCTGGGCGCCGATTATCTCATCGAGCGCCCGATCCATCCCACCCGCCGGACTACACCATGCGCACTGCCGTGATCCTCGTCGCCGCCCTGCCCTTCGCGGTGGCGGCCCAGACGATCGTCCCCCAACTCGATCAGTCCGGCCGTCCGGGCGAGATTGCCCGCCTTGTGTATGAAAAGGCGTTGAAGCAGTTCGACCAGGCGGACGCGGATCACAACGGCAAGCTCTCGGTGGACGAGGTCCGGACCGTGTCCCCGTTCAAGGCGCAAAGCTTCGCGCAGTTCGACAAGGACGGCGACGGGCTGCTGGACTGGAACGAGTTCGTGGGCCACGACCGCTGGCAGCATCCATAGCCTCGACGCGACACCCCAGCGAAATTTTTTGCCCAAGTCATTCGCGAACGGCAAAAAAGCGTGTATTGTGGCGCAGCGGTCGTATCAAGCTGTCTGTCTGTGGTGTTCTCGGTGAAGCCCAATCCGGCTTCCGTCTGATTTCCCCGCCTTACGTTCCTTGATCGTTGCTGCTGAACGGGTTCGGCCCGTCTTGTTATTTTTTTTAAGGAATGCAACACATGAGTACTCAAACCGGCATCGTTAAGTGGTTCAACGATTCCAAGGGTTTCGGCTTCATCACCCCGGATCAGGGCGGTGAGGACGTTTTCGCGCACTTCCGCGAGATTCAGACCAGCGGCTTCAAGACCCTGGCCGAGAACCAGCGCGTCGAGTTCGAAGTGCGCCAGGGCCCCAAGGGCCTGCAGGCGGCGAACATTCGCCCGCTGTAATTCGCACAGAATCCCAGAAGAAACGCGGCTACGGCCGCGTTTTTTCGTTGACCGGCCAGCTTGGCGCGTCAGGGGGGCACCGCTAGAATCGAGGCCTTCGCTTCGAGAGGACGTCCACATGTGTCCAGTGCGCGAGGTACGCATCCCGAAGTATCCGGAGTGCTGGGACAGCTGCGGCTCCTGCGCCAGCGGCGACATCTTCATCCAGAGCGTTCTGGTGGCTGCGGGCGAGGCCATTTCCCGGGACGATACGGTGGTCGTGCTCGAGACCGGCAAGGTCGCGCTGGACATCCCCTGCCCCTGGGACGGCATCGTGCTCGAGGTCCTAGTCGAGGAAAACGATCCGATCGACGAAGGCGATGTGATCGTCCGTATCGAGACGGCCTGACACCCGGCGCGGGCGCCGCCGCCCCGACGAACTCACCCCACCGCGCGGGGCGCCACCTCCACGGTCGCCCCCTCACCCGCCAGCCAGAGCACGCCATCCTGCAGCGTCGCCTGCAACTGCATGCTGCGGGTCACCAGTCCGGCCAGGGCCTCGCCGGTCTCCTGGGGGATCTCCACGATCTCGAGCTTCGGAAGCCGCGACAGGGCGGCCCGGTTCTTGTCCCACCACACACCCACCGCCCGCCCCCCATAGGCCAGCAGGATCACCCGCTCGGCCCGCGAGCAGGCCTTGCGCAGGATGCGCTCGTCCGGCAGTCCGACCTCGATCCACAGGCGCACGGTGCCGTCGTAGTCCCTGAGCCAGAGGGCCGGTTCGTCCTCGGTCGACAGGCCCCTGCCGAACTCCAGTCGCTCGTCCGCGTACAGTGCGAAGGCGACCAGTCGCACCATCATGCGCAGATCGGTCTCGGATGGATGTCGGGCGAGCGTCAGCGCGTGCTCGGCGTAGTAGTGGCGGTCCATGTCGGAGACGTTCAGCGTCGCCTTGAAGATGGTTGCACTGAGCGCCATGTCAGCTTTCCTCCTGTCCGTTCGCGCGCCGCTGTCGTCTCAGGCGGGTGTATTTCTCGCGCGACCCCTTCGCCAGTTCGACCGGATAGCGTTCGGCGTTTCGCACCAGCTTTTCGCGCACCGCCTGGGCCAGGTCGATGTGGGCCCGATCGGCGATCAGGAGCAGGTAGGTCAGCACGTCCGCACACTCCTCTTCCATGGCCCTCCGCGCTTCGGGGATCGACGGCAGGGCGTCGACCTCGGCGTCGTCGAGCCACTGGGTATGCTCCAGCAGTTCGGCCGCTTCGAGATTCAGCGATACCATCAACTTGCGCAGGCTATGGAACTGCGCCCAGTCGCGCGCGTCCCTGAACTCGAGCACGGCGCGTGTCAGGTCTGAGAGGCTGTCGCTGGCCATGGATCTTCACCGGGCGTGGAAAGGCCCGGACTATACCCCCGGGCGGCCGCGCCCGCCCGCCTTTCAACACCTTGAATTGCCCATCGGAATGCCATCATGTCCCCCTTCGATCACGAACCCAGGCCCGTCTGGCAACACTTCGAGCAGATCTGCGCGATTCCCCGCCCGTCCCGACACGAGGGCGCCCTGAGGGATGCGATCGTCGCCTGGGCAGAACGCAAAGGCATCGACTGCGAGGTCGACACGACGGGCAACCTGATCCTGCGCAAGCCCGCCAGTCGCGGTCGTGAGGGTCTGCCCGGGGTTGTACTCCAGGGGCATCTGGACATGGTCTGCCAGAAGAACGCCGGCACCGGGCATGATTTCCTGCGCGACCCGATCCGCCCGGTCCTGCGCGACGGCTGGCTGATCGCCGAAGAAACCACGCTGGGGGCCGACAACGGCATCGGGGTGGCCATGGCGCTGGCGGTCCTGGAAGCCGACGGAATCGCCCACCCGCCGCTCGAGGTCTTGCTCACCATCGACGAGGAGACCGGCATGACCGGCGCCCATGGTCTGGCGCCGGGTCTCCTCGAGGGACAGTTGCTGATCAATCTCGATACCGAAGACTGGGGCGAGGTCTACCTGGGATGTGCCGGCGGCGTGGACGTCCATGTGAATCACGGCTTCGAGGCCTTCGAGCCGACCGCCGGCCTGCAACCCTGCCGCGTCGAGATCAGCGGCCTGCAGGGCGGCCACTCCGGCGTCGACATCCACCTCGAGCGGGGTTCGGCCATCGTGCTGCTGGCAAGAGCCCTCGAGGAACTGGCGAAGGACGGCTTTGTCCTGGCCGCCATCGATGGCGGAACGGCACGCAATGCCATCGCCCGAGAGGCCAGCGCCCGAGGCTATCTGCCCGAGGGGTCGTTCGCCGCTGCCCGGGCCCGAATCGCTGCGCTGGGAGAGACCGTCCTCGCGGAGCTGGAGGGCACCGGCGATCGCCCAGGCATTCTCCTGCATGCCGCGTCGGGCCCGACCGGACGCATTCTGGCCCCCGCCGACCAGGCGCGTCTCATTGCGACATTGAGGGCCGCTCCGCAGGGGGTGGAACGCATGAGCCAGAGCGTACCCGGGGTGGTGGAAAGCTCGGACAATCTCGGCGTGCTGCGCCTCGACGAGGGGCGGCTCGAGGCGGTGTTTCTGGTCCGGTCGCTGCGCGATAGCGCGTGCCGGGACCTCGCCGATCGGATCGCCGGCCTGTTCGCACTGATCGGGGCCGAGGCACGGCAGTCCGGCGCCTATCCAGGCTGGACCCCGGACCCATCGTCGCCCCTGCTGGCCTGCTTCCACCGGGTTTTCGAGCGGCGTTTCGGCTTCCGTGCTGCGGAAAAGGTCATTCACGCCGGCCTCGAATGCGGCATCGTCCTCGCCAAATATCCGGCGATGCAGATGATCTCGTTCGGTCCGACGATCCGGGGCGCCCATGCGCCCGGCGAGCGGCTCGAGATCGCGACCGTGGCACCGGCCTGGGAGATGCTGGTCGATCTGCTGCAGGAATTGCCCGGATGATGGCGCCGAGCGTCTAGAATGGGCCTGCTTTCCCCCGATAGGCACGCACCATGTCTCGCAAGCTCGTTCTGACCGTCATTGGCGACGACCGACCCGGACTCGTCGGCAGCCTCGCATCGATCATCAGCGCCCGCGAGGGCAACTGGCTCGAGTCCTCGATGTCCCACCTGGCCGGCAAGTTCGCCGGTGTGCTGTGCGTCGAGATCGCCGAGTCCGAGTGCGAGGGGCTGATTGCAACGCTCTCTGCCCTGCCGGAACTGCGCGTGGTGGCGGAGGCCTCCGACGCCGTCGATGCCCCCAGCGGGGCCCGCCGCTTCGCGCTGTCGCTGGTGGGCCATGACCGGATCGGCATCGTCAGCGAGCTGTCGGCCGTGCTGGCCCGCCATTCGGTCAACGTCGAGAAGCTGGCGACGCACACGGCCAGCGCGCCCATGTCGTCGGAAACGCTCTTCCACGCCGAGGCCGAACTGCTGGTCGGCCCGGGCTTCGACAGCGGCCACCTGCAGGACGACCTGGAGCGCATTTCCACCGACCTGATGGTGGACATCACCCTGGCCGACGCCTGAGCCCCGCGCGGCGGCTAACTCCCGCGAGACGCCAGGAAGGCCGCCACGGCCCGATCGTGGTCCTCGGAGTGGTGGGTCAATGCCTGGTAGGCGGCCGACATTTCCAGAATGGTCTCAAGCCCCTGGTGCTGGGCTTCGCGCATCAGGCGCTTGGTCATCCGCAGGGCGCCGCCCGGATTGGCAGCGATTCGCGAGGCCAGGTGGCGGGCTTCCTCGAGCAGGCGCTCGGACTTGGTCACGTGGTTGACCAGGCCGATCTCCCGCGCCATGCGTGCGTCGATCATGTCACCGGTGAATGACAGCTCGGCGGCCCGCGAGTATCCCAGCAGGCGCTGCAGGAACCAGGCCCCGCCGTCGCCGGGGATGAGCCCGAGCTTGACGAAGCTCTCTGCAAAGCGCGCGTCCTCGGATGCAATCCGGATGTCCGCCATGCAGGCCAGGTCGCAGCCGGCGCCGATGGCCGGCCCATTGACAGCGGCGATGGTCGGTACGTCGAGCCGCCAGAACGCCATCGGGATACGCTGGATGCCGCGTCGGTAGTTCTCGCGGATCTGGGCCGGCGAGCCGGCCGCGAGCCCTTTCTTCTCATGGAAATCCTTGACGTTGCCGCCGGCGCAGAAGGCGCTGCCCGAACCGGTCAGGATCACCACCTTGACCGAATCGTCCCGCTGAACCCGTCGGCACGCATCGGCCAGGGCATCCCACTGGGACGGATCCGTCAGCGCATTGCGCTGCTCGGGTCGGTTGAGCGTCAGGGTGACGATTGCATCCTGCTGTTCGTAAATCACGAAATCCGACACGTCGATCTCCTCCATTGTTTATTCTTGATAGCTATCACATTCAGCGCCCCCTGTCCTGAATTTGCGACGAAGACGGCCGTTGAATCTACGTGGCGCTGGCCGCGTGCCCCCGCCTGCCCATCAACCAGAATGAGGGAGATCCATGACGACGAATCGATCGGGGCGCCAGCCCGTGCGCAAGAGCCAGCCTCGTCCGACCGAGGAGGCCCAGGCGGATGAGACGCCGCTGGTCTACGACAAGAAGTCGGGGCCCAGCCAGAAGGCGGCGGCCGCTGCCGAGATCCTGCAGATCAGCCACGCGCCGATGGCGACCCAGGTGGCCGAAGCGCCCCACGGCACCTGGGAGGACAGCGGCCGCGCGCCCCTGCCCAAAGGCTACCCGTATACGGAGCGCATGCGACGCACCGAATACGAGGCCAGCAAGGCGGAGCTCCAGATCGAGCTGCTGAAGGTGCAGAGCTGGGTCAAGCAGACCGGTCAGCGCATCGTGCTGCTCTTCGAAGGACGGGACGCCGCCGGCAAGGGGGGCACCATCAAGCGCTACATGGAGCACCTGAATCCGCGGGGCGCACGGGTCGTCGCGCTGGAGAAGCCGTCCGACGTGGAGCGCGGGCAGTGGTACTTCCAGCGCTACATTTCCCAGTTTCCGACCTCGGGGGAGATCGTCTTCTTCGATCGCTCCTGGTACAACCGGGCCGGGGTCGAGCGGGTGATGGGCTTCTGCACCCCGAACGAGTATCTCGAATTCATGCGCCAGACGCCCCAGCTGGAGCGGATGCTGGTGAACAGCGGCATCCTGTTCTACAAGTACTGGTTCTCGGTGAGCCGCGAAGAGCAGCTGCGGCGCTTCATCTCGCGGCGCGACGACCCGCTGAAGCACTGGAAGCTGTCGCCGATCGACATCCAGTCCCTGGACCGCTGGGAAGACTATACCGAGGCCAAGAAGGCCATGTTCTTCCATACCGACACGGCCGACGCGCCGTGGACGGTGATCAAGTCCGACGACAAGAAACGGGCACGATTGAACTGCATGCGCCATTTCCTGTCGAAGCTCTCGTACCCGGACAAGGACCCCCTTGTGGCCTGTCCCCCAGATCCCCTGCTGGTGGGCAACGCATCCCAGGTACTGGAGCGGGACGAAGTCACTCTCGACCAGTTCCAATGACCCGCCAGCCGCGTCGATCCTGCAGGACCCCTGGTGCAGGATCGACGCGGCCCGGCACCCTCCCCGTCCCCGCCGAACGTCCTCCGCTCAGAGTATCGGCGCCAGCAGGTTGGCCGACCGGGTTGCCAGGCGGTTGATGAAGCTTCGCCGATTCACGGTTTCCAGTGACACCTCCCGGCTGTTCCGCATGTCCTCCGCCAGCATCGCCTCCACCGCCGCGATGAAGGCAGGCTCGTCACTGTAGGCCGCGATCTCGAAGTTGATCAGGATCGAACGGTGATCCAGATTGACCGAGCCCACGCTGGCGAGCACGTCGTCCACGACGAAGGCCTTGGTGTGGATCATGCCCTGGCGGTAGCGGAATACCCGGCCGCCGGTCCTGACGATATCGGCCTGGTACATCTGCGAGGCCAGCCGGACAATCTTGTGGTCCGCCCGGAAGGGCACGACGATACGCACGTCCACACCGCGCAGGATGGCCAGCCGAAGTGCCTGGAGCACGGGCTCGGTCGGCACGAAATAGGGGTTCGCGATCCAGATCCGCTGCCGCGCGGCATTGAACGACGAGAGCAGCGAGACCGTGCATTCGGGCTGTTCGTCGGCAGGACCGGTGGCCCACAGCAGCACCCGGGCATCCCCCTGCCGCTCCGGCAGATCGAAATCCATCCGCGGCAGTTGCCGCCGGGCCCAATACCAGTCCTTGATGAAGGTCGCAGCCGCAATCATGGCAGCGGGGCCCCGGACCCGGACGTGGGCGTCGCGCCAGACGCCCTTGCCCGCCTTTCCGTAGTAATCGTCACAGACGTTGACACCGCCCAGAAAGGCCACGTCGCCATCGACCACCACGATCTTGCGATGGTTGCGGAAGTTGATGCGGAACCGGTTGCCACGACCGCGGGTGGTGT
Organism: Rhodocyclaceae bacterium; assembly: GCA_020445805.1. GTDB lineage: Bacteria > Pseudomonadota > Gammaproteobacteria > Burkholderiales > Rhodocyclaceae > Cognatazoarcus. Next base: position 16,144 of record JAGRFX010000018.1, on the reverse strand, counting down.
CGAACTGGCTGCACTCGATGCCGGCCGCCTGCATGCGCGCCAGGAACCGGCGCGGCAGGCTGGACCCGATGGGGTCGTACATGAAGCTGACGCGAACGCCCGCCCTCGCCCGATCCATCAGCGCCTCTGCAATGCGGCCACCGATCTCGTCGGCGTTGAAGATGTAGTACTGGACCAGGATGTACCGGCGGGCTGCGCCGATGGCATCGAGAATGGCGTCGAAGGTCGCAACGCCGCCCACCAGCAGCCGGATCTCATTGCCGCCCAGGAATCCGGCACCGGAGAGCTGGTGGGCCATCCCGTGAAGGCCCCTGAGCGCGGCGGTCGGGGGCTCCTCGCGTGCGGGCAACTGCCAGAGGGGCTCGAGTTCGGCGCGCGCGCGCGCGGTGATCGTCGCGCGCCGACTGGTGTATCCCTCGAACCGGGTGCGCCCGAACACCCAGTAGAGCGGCAGGGTCACGATCGGCAGCGCCAGCAGCGCGATCACCCAGCCCATGGCCCCCTGCGCCGTGCGCGTGACCATGATTGCCCGCACGGCGCTCATCAGCGCCAGGGCGTAGATCGAGAGGCTGGCCAGCAGCAGCCAATTGTTCTCGTCGGCCAGCCACGCGGGAAGCGACAGGTTCATGGGGCGAGTATGCGGGCCGGCACTCAGGCGCGGACGGGGAGCCAGTGGGACAGGACTTCGCGCATCTGGTCGACGGTGAAGGGCTTGGCGAGGAAGTCGTCCATGCCGGCCTCGAGCGCCGCCTCCCGGTCATGCTGCATGGCCCCGGCGGTCATGGCGACAATGGTGTGGCGCTCCCGTCCACCGGCCTCGGCCACCCGGATGGCCCGTGTCGCGCTGAAGCCATCGACGACCGGCATCTGGCAGTCCATCAGGACGAGATCGTAGTGCCGTGCCTCCACCGAGCCGATCGCGGCGGCGCCGTCGCCGACGATCTCGCAGGTGCACCCCAGCTCGGCCAGCATGGCTTCGGCCAGGGTCTGATTCACCGGATGATCCTCCACCACCAGCACGTGGCCGGTGAACTCGCCCTCGGCCAGCCCGACCGAGCGGGCGACGAGCTCCGGCGGACTGCAATGGGTTGCCGGCATCTCCAGACGGAAGGCGGCGCCCCCGTCGGCCCGGTTGCGGGCGCTCAGGCTGCCCCCCATCGCTTCGGCCAGGCGGCTCGAGATGGCCAGGCCCAGTCCGGTCCCCCCATGGCGGCGGGCAATCGAGCCGTCGGCCTGTTCGAAGGGCTCAAAGATGCGGCGGAGGGCGGCCTCGGGGATGCCGCAGCCCGTGTCGGCCACCTCGAAGCTCAGCCAGTCGGTGCGCCGGCCACAGGCCGACACGCGAAGGCTGATCTCGCCCTGCTCGGTGAACTTGGTGGCGTTGCCGAGGAGATTCATGAGGATCTGCTGCAGGCGGCCCGAATCGCCGAGGAACCACTCGGGCAGACCGTCCGCCACCTGGCTCGTCAGCCGCAGTCCGCGCTGCATGGCCCGCGATTCGACCAGTGCGATGCATTCGGCCAGGAGTGTCCGGAGACAGACCGGGCCGAACTGGATCTCCATGCGCCCGGCTTCGAGACGCGAGAGGTCGAGCACATCGTTGATGATGGTCAGCAGCGACTCCGAGGACGCCCGTATCGTCATGACCCCGCGCCGCGTGGCATCGTCGAGGGGGCTGCGCAGGAGCATGTCGGCGGTGCCGAGCACCCCATGCATGGGCGTGCGCAATTCGTGGCTGACGCTGGCCACGAAGGTCGACTTGGCTGCGCTCGCGGCCTCAGCCTCATCGAGGGCCGCGCGGAGGGAGACTTCCCGCTCCCTCGCCTCGTCGCAATAGGCGTTCAGCCGCTCGGTCATGCCGTTGAAGGCGCGCTGCAGGCTGGCCAGATCGCTGTCGCCGACCTCGCGGACCTTGGTGTCGAAATCGCCGCAGCTGACCCGGGTTGCCGCCTCGGCCAGCTCGGTCAGGGGCGTGATCAGGCGCCGCTGCAGCAGGGACCCCAGCGCCAGCACCATCGCGATCAGGGCCATCAGGCGGGCGATGGCGAGCACGTTCGCCACCGTGCGCCAGCGCTCCACATCCGAACCGATCTGTTGCTCCATCGCCGTCTCGAGGCGATCGGCCAGGTCGCGGAGCCGCTTCAGGTCCGATTCATACGCATAGACGGCTTCCGCGCGCATCAGGGGAGCGACCAGTTCGACTTCGCCCTGCTGGCCGAGCGGTGCGATGGCGACTTCGAGCCGTGACAGGACGCGGTCCTGGTACTCGCGCAACTGCATGCGCAGCCCGGTCTCGTCCGGGTGGGCGTGATCGGCCTCGACCAGCTGCTGCAAGCGCTCCCGGGCTTCCCCGATGGCCTCCTTCGCCTCCTCTCCGTAGGCGTCGCTGCCCGTGAGGTAGGCCGAGACCGCCTCGCCCGCCGCGCGGACCGCCAAGCCATCGAGTTCCAGACTGAGGGCACTCTCCCGCGCCCATGCCAGGGACACCCGCATCGACTCCTCGAGTCGCTGGTCCGCCCAGAGGCCGCTCACTTCAAGCAGGGCAATGACCAGGGCAACACCCATCGTAATCACGGATACGCGCGTGCGAAGCAATTCGGTGGTCCTCCTTCGACCGATGTTTGCGACAATACCGGATCAACGGTTGCGTCGGGTCGGAGATGTGGATCCGCAACATGACGCAACAGAGGCGCAGAAGTGCGATACGTTATCGGATTTGCCGGCCCCTGTCGGCAACGTGTATTCAGTTCGCATCCGCAGACCGGCCGGGGACGCCGGGCAAGCGCGGTGGGATGACGCAGGCACCGAGGGAAGACGAGTGAGCGACAACAAGGACCAGGACATCAATCCGTCGAGCGAAGACACCATCGGGCCGGATATGCCGGGCAACAAGCGGCCGCCCAGCGACCCGTTCGACATGGACGACAACCGGACCCGAATCGCACCGCCGGGCCAGTCCCTGGCAGCACTCGCAGCCCTGGCCAACGCCAGCGCCCGCGCCACCGACCACCCCGAGGATGACAATCGCACGCGCATCGCCCCCAAGCGCCACGCCGAGCCCACCAACGGCTACGCGACAATTCCGGGCAGCTCCGCGCAGGCTCAGGAACGCAGCGACGTCCGCCAGGTCGGCCGTTACCAGATTCTCGAGCTGCTCGGACGGGGCGGCATGGCGACGGTGTTCAAGGCCCATGACCCCGGGATCGACCGCACCATCGCGATCAAGTTTCTGCACGCCTCCCTGTGCGAGGACGAGGAATATCGCAACCGGTTTCTGCGCGAAGCCCGCGCCGCCGGCATGCTCACCCACCCCAACATCGCGACGATCTTCGATGTGGGCGAGATCGAGGGGCGGCCCTACATCGCGATGGAGCTGCTCGACGGCGAACCCCTCAGCGACCTGATGAGCCAGGGTGCGACCTTCTCGGTCAAGCAGGTCCTCGAGATGGGCATCCAGCTGGCCCGCGCGCTCGACTACGCCCACAGCAAGGGCGTGGTGCACCGGGACATCAAGCCGGCCAACATCATCGTCAGCAAGAACCGCAACTCGATCAAGGTCGCTGACTTCGGCATCGCGCACCTGGAGTCGGCTTCCCGGACGCAGCACACCCGCATCGGCGACGTCATCGGCACCCCTCAGTACATGTCGCCCGAACAGGCCATGGGCGAGAAGGTCGATGGCCGGTCCGACCTGTTCTCGGTCGGCATCGTGCTCTACCAGCTGATCACCGGCCAGAAGCCCTTCGAGGCCGACACCATCGTCGCCCTGATGATGAAGATCGCCAAGGAGAGTCCGACCACGATCCAGAAGCTTCGGCCCGAGACGCCGGCAGCCCTGCGGCGGGTCATCGACCGTTGCCTGACCAAGCAGCCCGACCGCCGCTACCAGACCGGCAAGGAACTCGCCGACGCGCTGGTGAAGCTGATCCGCACCCTCGAGGAGGAGCGGCCGGATCGCCCGCGGATCATGCCGCTGCGGGTGAAGTGGACGCTGATGATGGCGCTCTTCGTGGCAGCCGTGATGGGGGTCACCGCCACCGTCGTCACCCAGCGGCAGCAGGAGGCCCTGGTGGCCCAGGTGACCGACTACGGCGCTTCGCTGGCGCGCTTCATGGCGACCCAGAGCGCCGTGCCGGCCCTGTCCGAGGACTGGATCTCGGTCGAGGTGTTCATCCAGGAGGTGATGCGCAGCCAGGACTTCAAGGCCCTCACGGTGGTGGATCGCGGCGGCATCGTCCGGGCCAGCAGCAACCCGAGCATCATCGAGCAGACCTACCAGCCGCCGCGGGGCGAGCTGCTCTCGAATCCGGGTGGCACGGTGCAGGTTCGCCGCGTGGAGCTGGATGGTGAGTCGGTCATCAACTTCGACGCCCCGATCACCTTCCAGACCAAGGAGATCGGCCGCATCGCCCTCGATCTGCCGGAGGCGCCGCTGGTGCGGGTGTCGCGACTGGCGATCGGCCTGATGGTTGCGCTGGTGCTCGCCACCATCGCCGCCGTGGCGGCAGGCACCTGGATACTGGCCAACTGGTTCTCGCGGCCGATCCGGCTCCTCGAGGAGTCCATGCGCGAACTCGGCGCGGGCCGCCTGGACCACCGCATCGGCGAGCGCCGCAAGGATGAATTCGGCTTGCTCTATCAGTCCTTCGACGAAATGGCGGCCAGCCTCGAACAGCACTGGGCCAGGGACCAGGATGCACAGTCCTCGCCGCCCCGGCCCTCGCCGATCCAGATGCCGCTCGGCGAGCCACCGACCGAGATGGCCGAAGACGTCGCGGAAGAGGTCCGCAGAGCCCAGGCCGGGCCGGTACGCTCATGAGGGCAGCGGTGATGGCGGTGCCCCCGCGCCTCCTGGCGGCGCTCGCCCTGGCGCTGACGATCGCCGGGTGCGCGACCCAGCCCAGCCCGGAGGCCAGCCCGAGCACTTCGAGCCCCCCCGTGGCCGAGGCGGACGGCGACGAAATCGCCCGAAACAGACGATTCGTGCTGTACCGGGTCGCGGAAGGCGACTCCCTGGCTTCGATCTCCTCCCGCGTGCTGGGCGACCCGGCCCTGGCCTGGCGGATCGCCGACTACAACCAGATCAAACGGCCCAAAGCCGGGCAGATCCTCGCCATTCCCCGGGTGGACCTCAATCCGCTCGGGGTGGACGGGGACGGCTTCCAGACGGTCCCGGTGCTGTGCTACCACCGCTTCGGTCCCGGCAAGAGCAAGATGATCGTCTCGGAGGAGCGTTTCGCGGAACAGATGGCCTGGCTCGCCGCCAACGACTACCGCGTGATCCCCCTCTCCGATCTCGAAGCCTTCCTGGCAGGCAAGCAGGCCCTGCCGGAACGGGCGGTCGTCATCACCATCGACGATGGCTACAAGACCGTCTACCAGTACGCTTATCCCACCCTGAAGAAGTACGGATTCCCGGCCACCGTATTCCTCTACACCGACTTCGTCGGTGCCGGGGACGCCCTGAGCTGGGCCCAGATGAAGGAGATGGTCGGCAGCGGCCTGGTCGATATCCAGGCCCATTCCCGGACCCACTCCAACCTGATCGAGCGAAAGCGTGGCGAGAGCGAGTCCGCATACCAGGCGCGGGTGCGGGACGAAGTCTCCGCCCCCCGCGCGGCCATCGAATCCAGGCTCCCGACCCGGGTGGCCCGCTATGCCTTCCCGTATGGAGATGCCAACCAGCGGGTCCTCGACGAACTCGATCGCAACCACTATGCGCTGGGACTGACAGTCAATCCCGGGGGCAACGCCTTCTTCGCCGAAAAATACATGCTGCATCGCACGATGATCTATGGCGACCACTCCATGACGGCCTTCAAGGCCCGTGTGGAAACCCGACGCCCGCTCGACAACCCATGAACCGACCACGCCTCATCGCTATCGCCCTCGCGGGCAGCCTGGGTCTATCGGCCTGTTCTTCCACCCCGCCGTCAAGCGACACGGCGGTCACTCTGGCACCCGCATCGCCGCCCCAGTCCACGTTCGAACGGGATTCCCTCGCCAGGGCCCAGGTCCTGGTGAAACAGGGACGCCACCGGGAGGCCGCCGAGGTCTGGGAGATCCTGCACCTCTATCGCCCGGCCGAACCGGCCTACGAGATCAGCCTGCGACAATCCCGCCAGAGCGCCGACCGCGCCGCCGCCCAGCTCCTCGACAAGGCCCGCGCTGCCCGCGCCGCCGGCAATGAGCAGCTGGCCGTCACCTACTACCTTCAGACCCTGGCCAGCGATCCGGAGCGCGGCGAAGCCGCCAATGAATTGCGCGAGCTGGAGCGGACCCGTAACCGCCGCTATTTCCTGGGCAAGCCCACCCGGCTGACCCTGGGCCGCGCCAACGACTACCTGACCAAGGGCCAGGCGGCGCCGCCGACGGCCCAGGAGCCCGACGAGCCGGAACCCGAAACCGCCAGCGCCAGCGCCAGCGCCGACAAGCCGTCCCCGTCCGAACACGGCACCCTGGAACATGCAGCGCTGCTGGAGCGCGATGGAGAGTTCACCGAAGCGCTCGCCATGCTGACCCGCTACGTCAAGGCCAACCCGAAGGACGAGCAGGCCCGTCAGCAGATCGCCCGTACCTGGGAGGCCTTCGGCGACCGGGCGCTGAGTGCCGGCCGCCCCCGGGCCGCCCTGCGCGCCTTCGAGCGGGCCCAGGCCTACAATCCCGACGCCGCGTCGCGCCTCGATCCCAAGATCGACCAGGTGAAGCGCTCACTGGGCCAGTCGTAAACGCCTCGGGGCGACCCGAAGGCCGCCCCGATTGCTGCGCGGGCCGCACGCAAGCGCGCCGCCCAGCGGCTACTTGATGGACTTGATCCGTTCCTGCAGGGCAATGGCCTTCTGCCGTTCCAGGAGCGCGATCTCATTGCCCGGGTCAAACTCGAGCAGCTGATCCCAGTGCTTGATGGAGCCCTGGAGATCCTGCTTGGCAAAGGCAGCCCGCGCCCGGCGCATGTAGTCGGACACGATCTCCTGATGCATCAGGTCGGCATTGCTGCGCGCCTCGCGATTGCTGGCGTCGAGGGCGTAGGCTTCCTTGAAGGCGGTGTAGGCCTTCAGGTTGTTGCCCTGGGCCTGCTCCCTAAGACCGCGCTGGAAGGCGCGATCGGCTGGCGTGGGCTCGGGAGGCTGAACCGGACCCGGCTTCGGGTTGGCCATGGTCTTCTCGAAGAGCGGCGGCGGGTTGGTGCCGTTGGCCGGTCCGGGGGCCGTGGGCTCCACCGCCGCCGGGACCACCACGACCTCCGGAACCGCCGGTTTGCTCACTTCCGCTGGCGGAGCCTCGACAACGGGCGGTTTCGAGGGCCGGTGGGCCTCGACGACCGTCGGCTCCACCACGGCGGGCTCGACGGGCTTTGCATGATCGGCCTCGGGCTTGGCGGGTTTCGACTCCACCGATTTTGCAGGGGACTTCTGCTCGGGCCTGGCCTGTTTGACCTCGACCGGCTTGTCGCCCGGAATCCGGATGGTCTGCCCCGCCGGCACCAGCCGCGGCACGGCGATGCCGTTGTAGCGGGCCAGGATGTAGAACTGGAAGATATCGCCCATGTAGCGACCGGCGATCTTCGAGAGGGACTCGCCCGACTTCACCGTGTAGGGGAACGACACCTCGCCCAGCGCGGCCACCGGGTCGGCGGTGAGCTGATTCAGAAAACTGAGGGCCAGCTTGTTGGCCGGGTCGATTTCCAGGGCCCGTTCGATTTCGACGTGGGCTTCTTCGACCTTGCCGGCCTCCAGGAGGTCGGCCACCTTGAGGGCCACCCGCTGGGCTTCCTGCTGTTCGGCAGGGCTGGCGATCTTGGGCGGGACCGGTGGCTGGGGTTCGGGCGCAGGCGTCGCCTCGGGGGCCGGCGTGACCACCACGGGCTCGGGCTCCGCAGACTTCTCGGGGGTGGAGACACAGGCGGCGAGGCTGAGGCAACTCGCCAGCAGCACCCGGCCACGCCATCCGCAAACACTGAATTCGTTCATGTCAATCCGATCGTCTCCCCCGCGCGCGACTGGTCAGTACCTCTCGGGCGACGGGATGTTGCTGTGCGCAAAGGCGTAAGCTTAAGACAAACTGTTACTGCAGCGCGAATCCGACAAGGTCGGAGACACATTACCTGCCGACGATCGCCCATGCCTGACGGATTGGCCTCCGACGGACCGGGGGTGAGGTCCACGTGTCGCACCTGAGCAACATCGTACACGAGGCTTTCGGCTGCACCACCGGCCGGCAGCAGCCAGGCAGACGACCGGCCGGAACATGCCGACGGACTTCAGGTGCTCCCCGGGATCGAGGCGCGAAACCAGTCCGCCAAAAAGGTACTCATCGCGCGGACCTTGGCCGACAGGTGGCGGCGCGAGGGATAGACCGCATGGATCGGCAGGGGCGGCGGCGCCCAGTCGGCCAGGATGGGCACCAGGCGGCCCTCGGCAAGCAGCGGATCGAGGATGAAGTCCGGCGCCATCGTGATGCCGCAGCCAGCGGCCGCCATCTCGGCCAGCAACACCCCATTGTTGGCATGGACGCGTCCCGTCACGCGCACCTCCATGCTGTCGCCGGCTGGGTCCTGGAAGCGCCAGGCATTGCCACTCGCCGCGTGGGCATAGGTCAGGCAGGCGTGACCGGCCAGGTCTTCCGGCGTGGCCGGCGTCCCCTGGCGTGCGAGATAGGCCGGTGAGGCGGCCGCGATCAACTGTGCGCCGCCGATCCGCCGCGCCACCAGGTTGCTGCTGCCCACCCGCCCGACGCGGATGGCCAGGTCGATGCCCTCCTCGATGAAGTCCACCACGCTCTCGGAGAGGACCACATCCAGCGAGATTTCCGGATGCGCCTCGCCGAATGCGGCCAGGGCCGGCGCCAGCCGCAGGGTGGCCAGCGCTCCGGGCGCCGTCAGGCGCAGGCGCCCGCGCGGCAGGTGAGCCCCGCCCGAGATCATCGAGTCGGCCTCCTCCAGATCGGACAGCAGCTGCATGCAGCGCTCGAAATAGGCGAAGCCCTCGTCGGTCGGGCTGACGCGGCGCGTCGTCCGGTTCAGGAGCCGGACGTTCAGGTGGGCCTCGAGCTGGGCCACATGGCGCGAAGCCGCCGAGGTCGAAATGCCGAGGCGATCCGCGGCCGCGGCGAAGCCACCCGCCTCGACCACGGTACAGAACACCTTCATGGCTTCAAGCCGATCCATATTGTCCCTATTTTCACAACAGACATTCAACTGACAGCCACTTTATCCCATAAAAAGGGATATATAAAGTGTCTCCATCGCGACAACGGTCGCGCCCCGATCCCAAGGAGAAACCCATGAAAGCCCACAACGACACCCTTCGCGACTACGGCATCGCCACGCTGCGCATCGCCCTCGGCACCATGTTCATCGCCCACGGCCTGCTCAAGATCCTGGTCTTCGGCCTGGCCGGGACCGCCGGATTCTTCGAGTCGGTCGGCATGCCCGGATTTGCCGCCTACATCGTGGCCCCGGCCGAAGTCCTGGCGGGCCTGGCACTGGTGGTGGGGTTCCGGACCCGGCTGGTGGCCGCGGCCTCGCTCCCGATCCTGCTGGGCGCGCTCAGCGTCCATGTCGGCAACGGCTGGGTCTTCAGCGCGCCCAACGGGGGCTGGGAGTACCCGGCCTACCTGGTGATCGCCGCAGCCGCCCAGGTGCTGCTGGGCGCCGGCGCCTTCGCCCTCGACCAGCGGCCGGTCGTGCCGGCCCGGGCAATGCCCCAGGCTGCCTGACGCCATGACCCGCGGCGCACCCGGCGGTGCGCCGCCATCGCCCCCGATCGAATAGGACTCAAGCCATGACCACCCAACCCGTGCTCTTCCTGTCCCACGGCTCGCCCATGACCGCCATCCAGTCCGATGACCTCGGCGTCGCCTGGCGCGCGCTGGCGCCCCGGCTCGAACGGCCCGACGCGATCGTGATGGTCTCGGCCCACTGGATGACCAACATCCCCATGGTCACGGGCAGCGAACGGCCCGAAACCATCCATGATTTCGGGGGCTTCCCGGCCGAGCTGTACCGTCTGCGCTACCCGGCCGCCGGTCAGCCGAACCTGGCCGAATCGATCAAACAGCGCCTGAGCGCCCACGGACTGGCGGCGGGCATCGATCCGCGCCGGGGGCTGGACCACGGCGCCTGGATTCCCTTGCTCTTCCTCTTCCCCGAGGCGGACGTGCCGGTCCTCCAGGTGTCGGTTCAGCCGGATCGGGGGGCACACCATCATCTGGCGGTCGGGGAAGCCCTCGCCGAGCTGCGCAACGAAAACGTGCTGATCGTGGCCTCCGGCCACATGACCCACAACCTGCGCGACCTGTTCATGGACCGGGGGCGTCTGCGGTCGATGACCCAGGCCTTCCGCGACTGGACCCACGAGCGCCTGATGTCGGGCCAGTGGGATGACCTGCTGGCCTGGACCGACGAGGCACCCAACGCCCTGCTGGCCCATCCGACCCCCGAACATTTCCTGCCGCTCTTCGTCGCCCTGGGCGCGGCCGGCCGGGCGGCGCGTCCGGATCATCTGGGCGGCGGGATGATCGGCGGCGCCCTGGCCGCCGACAACTACCTGTTCGCGGCGACCTGATCGCCGGCGGTCAGGCCGTCCAGCACCTGCACGAAGGCCGCCACCAGCGGCGAGCCGCCATGGGCCGGCAGGGCCACCGACAGTGCGAAGCGTGCGTCTTCGTCCACCACCGGGATGAAACGCACGCGCGGCAGCCGGATGCACGACAGCGGCGCGGGCAGGAGCGCCAGGCCCAGCCCGGCACCTGCCAGGGCGACCTGGGTCGTTGCTTCCCTCGCGGTCTGGACGATGCGGGGCGCGAAGCCGGCCCGACGGCACAGCCGCCGCAGGATGTCAGGCAGGCCGGTCCCGACCCCTGACGGAAAACTGATGAAGCCTTCGCCGGCGAGTTCGGTGAAGTGGATCTCGGACCGCTCCGCGAGGCGATGCCCGGCATCGAGCACGATACACAGCGGATCGTTGCCGATCTCGCGCACCACAACACCGCCCGGCAAATCCCCGCCCACATAGCGGACCAGCCCGACGTCGAGCGTTCCGGCGGCGATCGCCGCCAGCTGGTCGTTGGTGAACATCTCCTTGAGCTGCAGTTCCACCTCCGGGTAGCGGCCCCGGTAGGCATACAGCAGGTCCGGAAGGGTGGACGCGTAGGGCAGCGAGGAGGTGAAGCCGATCCGCAACACGCCCACCTCGCCCCGGGCCGCGCGACGGGCCTCGTCGGTGGCGTTCGCCGTGGCCGCGAGGATCTCGCGGGCCCGCTCCAGGAAGCGTCGCCCGGGCTCGGTCAGCGCGACTCGACGCTTGGTGCGCTCCAGCAGCTGGGCGCCCACCTCCTCTTCGAGGGCGCGGATCTGGATCGAGAGCGGCGGCTGGCCGATGTGCAGTCGCTCGGCGGCCCGCCGGAAATTCAGCTCCTCGGCGACGGCCACGAAGTAGCGCAGGTGTCTGAGTTCCACTGATATCTTCCGCATATCAATCAATAGCGAAAAATATATTGGACTGACACTTTCGATCAACCTATCGTCCGGATATCGCATCACGAACCCGAAGGCCGAGGCCATGAGCCCCATATCCGCCACCGAAGCCCAACCCCTGGAAGCCGGCAGCGAGGGCTATCGCAAGGCCAACCTCGCCCTCTTCGTGGCCGGCTTCGCCTGCTTCGCCATGCTCTACGGCACCCAGCCCATCCTGCCGCTGCTGGTCGAGGTCTTCGGCGTGGCGCCGGCCACCGCCAGCCTGTCCGTGTCGGCCGGCACCATCACCCTGGCCGCGATGCTGATTCCGGCCAGCGTCCTGTCCGACCGTTTCGGCCGCCAGCAGCTGATGCGCTGGTCGCTGGTCGCCGCCGCGCTGTTCGCGACCCTGGCCGCCCTGGTCACCGATTTCACCCAGCTGCTCGTGCTGCGGGGCCTGCTGGGCATCGCCATCGCCGGCGTGCCGGCCGCCGCCATGGCCTACCTGGGCGAGGAGATCGCCCCAAGCGCCCAGGGGCGTGCGATGGGCCTCTACATCGCAGGCAACGCCTTCGGGGGCATGAGCGGCCGCTTCATCTCGGCCCTGCTGACCGACCTCGCCGACTGGCGGTTCGGCCTGGCCGCCCTCGGCATCCTCGGCGCCATCGCCGCCCTGGTGTTCTGGCGTGCGCTGCCCGTGTCGCACCACTTCCGGCGCCGCAGCATCGCCCTGCCCGCCCTGTGGCGCGACATCCGCAGCGTCTATGGCGACCGGGGCCTGCCCTGGCTCTTTGTGACCGCCTTCCTGCTGATGGGCAGCTTTGTCGGGTTCTACAACTTCCTGGGCTTCCGCCTCGTCGCCGACCCCTTCGGGCTCAGCCCGGCCTGGCTCGGCGCGATCTTCCTGATGTACGTGATCGGCAGCTGGGCCTCGGCCTGGGCGGGGCGGCTGGCCGACCGGATCGGGCGCCGCAACGTGCTGTGGGTGATGATCAGCGTCGCGGCCGGCGGCCTCTTCGTGACCCTCGCCGATCACCTGCTGCCCATCGTCGCCGGGCTGGCCCTGTTCACCTTCGGCTTCTTCGGCGCCCACAGCATCGCCAGCGGCTGGGTGAGCCGGCGCGCCGGCGAGCAGCGGGCCCTGGCGGCTGCCATCTACCTCTCCAGCTACTACATGGGTGGCAGCGTGCTCGGCAGCAGCACCGGCCTGGCCTGGACCATGGGCGCCTGGCCCGGCGTGGTGGCCATGCTCGCCTGCACGATGGGTGCCGTGCTGCTGGTTTCGCTGCGGCTGCGGGCCATCCCGCGCAAGGACGCGCCCCCCACCGCCGCCCTGGCGGCCTGACCGCCCCCCCTGTCCCTTAGCGCTGCCCGACCAGGCGCTGGCGGATCACCCGCAAACGGGCCTTGATGCGCCGGGCGTTGTCCGGCCCCATGCGCACCATCATCTTCTGACCCGCAGACAGGGCCTCCAGCTCCGGGTCGGCGAACTGGTAGATCACCTTGGGCTGCACCAGCGGAATCGGTCCCTCGACCTCGGGCGCGGCGATCAGGTGGTCCAGCACGGCCACCAGGCGGTCATTGAAGTTGCCGGTCGGATAGCCCAGCTCCCGGTAGGCCTGCTGGAAGACCGGATAGAGGCGCTTGTAGCCCGCCACCAGCGCGTCCACGTCGGCCGACTCGGCCATGGCCACATAGGTCGCGTAGCGGCGGGCGTTGACGGGTGCCAGGAACAGGCCCTGCTCGCTGCGCGTGACCTCGGGCAGGCCTTTGGCCGTGGCCACCGGCCACAGACGCGGCGAGACGCGCTCGCGGGACAGGTTGTCCACGGAGGCGACCACCCGTCGGACGAGATGCTCGGGGAGCAGCGCCTTGACCGTGGCCTCTCCGACCGAGGCCTCGGCCCAGGCGGACGCCGCCCCGTCGCTCTCTTCGAGCTCGGGCACGGCTTCGGCGGGGGCCGCTGCGCCCGGTCCACCGGCCGGCGCCGGCGCTGCAGCGCCGTCGGCAACCTGCTCGATCGGGAATTTCACCTCGGGTTCGGCCGGCTCTCGAGGCTCAGGGGTCGATACCTGCTGGGCCGGGGGCGGCGTACCCGCCAGCGTCGGCGACGGTGGCGGCTGACGCAACACGAACCACCCGGCCACCACGGCCAGCACCACCACCACCATCGCAATCACCGATTTCATGATGCCTCTCGCCGACGCTTGGAACGGCGACAGGGTACAACCCTTTTCAGTCCAGGGTCGCGCAAGGGGTTACCGGAGGCTCCGAGCGGACGCAAAGGTTAAGATGCGCAAAGTTCAGAAACCCCTGGCCCGTGAGGCTGGTCCGCCCTTTCATGCCCCCTCTGCCCCGCATCGCAGCGTCCCTCGCCACGCTCGTGGCGCTGGCCTGCCCCACCCCGTCGCCGGCCGAGTCCGCGGCACCGGTGGAAGTCGTTGCGCTCGCTGCGACGCCGGCGGTGCAGTCCCTCGACCTGACCGGCAGCATCACCGCCCAGCGCCGCTCCGAGCTGTCGCCGCGGGTGGGCGGTCTGGTGGCCCGCCTCCATGTGGACGTGGGCGACCGCGTCCAGGCCGGACAGGTCCTGCTCGAACTCGACGATACCCTCGCACGCCTGGCCCGCGAGCGCGACGAAGCCCAACTGGCCGAGGCCCGGGCGCGGACGCGCGAGGCCGATCGCCTGCACGGCGAGAACCGCTCGCTGGTGGACCGGGCCTTCCTGCCGGAGACGCGCCTGGCGGCGAGCCAGGCCGAGGTGGACATCGCCCGCGCCGCCGCCCAGCGCCTCGAGGCGCAACTGAAGGAAGCCGGGGAGCGGATCGCGCGCCACCGGGTGATGGCGCCCTTCGACGGCGTGATCGTCCAGCGCATGGCGGAAGTCGGCGAATGGGTCGATACCGGCGACGCCCTGTTCGAACTGGTGGCGCTCACGCCCTTGCGGGTCGACGTGCAGATGCCGCAGGAGCGCTTCGCGGCCGTCGAGCCCGGGGCCCCGGTGACCATCCTGCCGGACGCGCTGCCGGGGGTGCGACTGGCAGGGCACGTGGATACCCGGGTGCCGGTGGGCGACGCGGTGGCCCGCACCTTCCTCGTGCGCATCCTGCTCGAGACAGCCCACGAGCGGATCGCGCCCGGCATGTCGGTGCATGTGCGCTTCGCCCTGCCCTCGCGGGACGCCGGGCTGTCGGTCCCGCGGGACGCGGTGGTACGCAGCCCCGACGGCCAGGCGGAGGTATGGCTGGCCGAGGCGTCCGCGGACGGCAAGGTGATCGCCCGCCGGCGCAGCGTGAACATGGCCGGCGCGCTGGGGGACCGGGTCGGCATCCGGGACGGCCTCCAGGCCGGTGACCGGGTGATCGTCCGGGGCAACGAGCGGCTGCGTGACGGGCAGCCCCTGCGGATCGTCGCCGAGCGATGAGCGGCGGAGTCCCCTGAGCGATGTTCGAGGCCATCGTCCGCCGCGGCACCCTGCTCGCCGTCGGCATCCTGGTGGTATGCCTGTTCGGCATCATGGCGCTCCTGCGGGTGCCGGTGCAGATGATCCCGGACCTGGAGGTCCGCACGATCTCGATCCGCACCAGCTGGCCCGGTGCGACGCCCCAGGATGTGGAAAAGGAGATCCTGATCGAGCAGGAGCGCTACCTGCGCAACGTGACCGGGGTTCAGCGCATGCTCTCCAGCGCCAGCACCGGCAGCGCCCGGGTGGAGCTGGAGTTTCCCTTCGGCACCGACATCAACGACGCACTGATCCGCGTCGCCAACGCCCTCGCGCAGGTCTCCTCCTATCCCGAGAACGTGGACGAGCCGCGCGTCTTCACCAGCTCCTTCTCCTCCAATTCCTTCATGTTCTTCCGGGTCCAGCCGGTCGAGGGCAACCCCCGCGGACTGCGCATGGAGGAGATGAACGACTTCCTGGACGAGCGCATCCGCACGCCGCTGGAGCGCATCGACGGGGTCTCGGAGGTGCGCATCTGGGGCGGCATCGAGCGCCAGGCCCAGGTCTTCGTCGATCCGCGCCTGCTGGCCGAGCGCGGGGTGTCGCTGATGGAGGTCCGCGACGCGCTGCGGGCCCGCAACCGGGACATCTCGGGTGGCGACATCGACAGCGGCAAGCGCCGCTACCTGCTGCGCACGGTGGGTCGTTTCGACGATCTGGATGATCTCAGGCAACTGATCATCGATGAACGCGCCGGCACACTGATTCGTTTGACCGATGTTGCCGAAGTTCGTGCCGATCATTCGGAAATACGCCAGCTTTCGTTCGCTAATGGCCAACCTGGCTTGAGCCTCTCGGTTCGGCGCGAAAGTGGTTCCAATGTCATCGACATCAAGCAGCGCATGTTGCCGGTGCTGGATGAACTCAATCGCGATGTGTTGGCACCCGTCGGCATGCAGATCTATCTGACCTCGGACGACGTCCGTTATGTGGAGGATTCGCTGGCCAACGTCTGGCAAAACCTGGCCATAGGCGCGGCGTTGGCGTCGTTGGTGCTGTATCTGTTCCTGCGCTCGCTGCCGGGCACATTGATCGCCGTGGTCGGTCTGCCGCTGTGCACCATCGCTGCATTGATCGGTCTGCAACTGACCGGACGCACCATCAATGTCATTTCCATGGCCGGCGTGGCTTTTGCCATCGGCATGACCCTGGACAACACTATCGTCGTACTCGAAAACATCGAACGC
>JAGRFX010000198.1 GCA_020445805.1 Rhodocyclaceae bacterium | reverse complement strand
AGTTGAACTTCGCGTCGAGAGCCTTGATATTGCCGTTGCCTTCGAGGATCAGCGGGTTGATCTCGGCCAGCGAGGCGTCGGTGTCCATGTAGCAGGTGTAGAGCTTCTGGAAGGCGTCGACGGCCTTCGCCATCGAAGCTTCGGGAACGCCGATGCCGTTGGCCAGTTCCTTGGCCTGCGTGTCGGTCAGGCCGACGAGCGGGTCAACGAAGACCTTGATGATCTTCTCGGGCGTCTTGGCGGCGACTTCCTCGATGTCCATGCCGCCCTCGGACGAGGCCATCATGGCAATCTTCTGGGTCGCGCGGTCGGTCAGCGCGGCCACATAATATTCTTTCTTGATGTCGGCGCCTTCTTCGACCAGCAGGCGACGCACTTTCTGCCCCTCGGGCCCGGTCTGGTGGGTCACCAGTTGCATGCCGAGGATCTGCTCCGCGTTGCCGCGCACTTCGTCGAGCGAGCGCGCCAGCTTCACGCCGCCGCCCTTGCCGCGGCCACCGGCATGAATCTGCGCCTTCACGACCCAGATCGAACCGCCCAGCGTTTCAGCCGCCTTGACCGCCTCGTCTACGGTAAAGCACGGCACGCCACGCGGCGTGACGACGCCATACTTCCTCAGTACTTCCTTTGCCTGATACTCATGAATCTTCATGGTAGCCCTTTGATCGGTGTCGCGGCCCTGGAGCCGCGGACGCTTAGGTTTATGGGACATTCGGAGGCAAGCCCCCGCAGTCGCGACTCCGCCCTCCCTCAGCCGGACTCGCAACCGCTCCCGTGCGCAGGGGTACCACGCACGCATCTCAGAATCATGCAACCCGGAGAATCCCGTAATTATAGCGGAAAGCGCCGAGCATTATGAGTGCCATGTGCACTGCAACATGTCACGACCGACCCCCGATTACGCTTCAGCCATACCGGGATCGGCCGTAATGTGTCGCAGGCACACCGATATAGAGGATTCTCCGGGCCGTGAGGCGCGATTTTCCGAGCGACTTCATTACAATGTCCGCACTTTTTTCGCGGGACAGATGCCATCGCTGACCCGGACCTGCACTACATGACCCTGCGCA
This sequence comes from Rhodocyclaceae bacterium, assembly GCA_020445805.1. Taxonomy (GTDB): domain Bacteria; phylum Pseudomonadota; class Gammaproteobacteria; order Burkholderiales; family Rhodocyclaceae; genus Cognatazoarcus. The sequence goes on along the minus strand of JAGRFX010000198.1, from coordinate 6,971 downwards.
CCGTCGTCGCGCCCCTGCTGGCTGCCGCAAGCCTCGCCCACTGCGGATCCGCACTTGCCTTCGGCCTGGGCGAGCTGGAGCAGTTGTCGGCGGTCGGCGAGCCCCTCAGAGTCCAGGTTGAACTGATCGGCGCCGACGCCGACCTGGATCCACGGTGCATTCGCCTCTCCCCCGGCATCTCCAACGACCTGCCCTGGGTGCGTGACGCCCGGCTGTCGATCGTCCGGGATCTCACCCGCGCGCACCTGGTGGTGTCGAGTCACCGGCCCGCCAATCACCCCGTCCTGATGCTCGGGGTCAGCGCCGGCTGCGACGGTGGCCTGCGGCGCGAATATGCGCTGCTCCTGCCGCCCGGCGCCGCGCTGGCCAGGGCACCGGCCCTCGCCGAGCGCGACGGCGCGCCCACCACGTCCCCACCGGCCACCACCGAGGCGCCGCCTGCGGCACAGCCTCCGGCTGGCCCGTCCCTGGAAGCGCTGGCGCGGGAGGCGTTTCCCAGCGATCGCGCTGCCCGGCGACGCTACATCGCGGCGGCACGGCGGCAGGCCCCCGATCTCTTCCCCGACAAGGCCGCGCTGGCCCGGCCGATCGCGGATCTGTCGCGACTCGATCGCGACTCGCTCGAACGCATCGGGCGCACGCCGCCCAAGCCCCGCCCGAAGCCGGCCGTCCGGGTGGACAAGGTCGCCCCACCGCCGGCCACGCCCCCCACGCGCAAGGCGGTGGCCGAGCCGCCAGCGCCGCCAGCCGAGGAGGCCGTGCCCGTCGTGCCACCGGCAGCGGCCGAGGACCGGCTGGTCCTCTTCGGCGGCGAACCTGAGACCAAGCTCCGACTGAGCCTCTCCCTGTCGGACCCGGGACGCAGCGGTGCGACGAGCGAAGCGGAGCGCGAGCGCCTGCGCGAAGAGCAGCGGCTGGTCATGGCCCTCGACGACAAGATCATGACGCAGATGGAACTGACTGCGCGGATCAAGGAACTGGAGGCGCTCCAGCGGCAACTGCAGGACGATTCCCGGCGACTGGACTCCATGCTGGCCGGCAATGGCCAGCCCCCGGCTGCCGAGCCGGACAGGTCGGCCGTCGTCACAGCCCCCGCACCGGCCCCGGTGCCGGCGCCCGAGCCGGCACCGCCCCCCCCGTCGCCGCAGACCGCCGAAACGAACTGGCTGCCGCTGGCGGCTGTTGCCTTCGCGGGCCTGCTTGTCGTCGCGTTCCTCGTCATCGGGTGGCGCCGCCGCCAGGAACGCGAATCCGACCCCGAAGCGGACTTCGACTTCGATCTGCCCGAATCCCAGTTGCCCGAGCTGGAGGCGGCGCAGACCGCTGCCGCGACCGACATGGACACCGGCAGCGCGGAAGGCGGGATCGAAGTCGATTTCCACCTGGGCGACGAATCCGCGTCCCCCGGGGACAGCGGCGACGCCGAGGATCTGGCGGGCAGCGTCGATTTCGCGCCGCTCGAATGGACGCCCACCGGCGACGACCTCTCCGCCGGCGCGGCGCCTCCGATTCCCGAGGATGAACTCGCCGAGGAGCACGAATCGGCCGTCGAGCTCGCCGACATCATGATGTCCTTCGGGCGCGTCCAGGGGGCGGCGCAGACCCTGGCCGACTTCATCCGGCACAACCCCAAGCAGGGCGTGGCTCCCTGGATCAAGCTGCTCGATGTCTATAAGGCGGCCGACATGCGTGGTGAGTTCGATGGCCTGACGCGGCAGCTCAATGCGACCTTCAACGTCAAGGTGGTCGCCTGGGATGAGTTCGACGCCATCCGCATGGCCGCCGAGACCCTCGAATCGATGCCGCATATCGTCGAACGACTGCGTACGTGCTGGCCGACCCGGGCAGCCCAGGTGTATCTGCACGAGTTGCTGCGCGACAACCGCGACGGCACGCGACAAGGCTTCCCCATCGCGGTGGTCGACGAGATCCTGTGCCTGCTGAGTGTCCTGAACGACCTGGTGGGCCCCTTCCGTCCGCGCCCGGGCGATTTCAAGGATGACCTGCCACCCGCCGAGGCGGCCGTCAGCTGAGACCCCGCTCAGGCCGGATTCGGAAGATCCTCGAAGCGCGAGTCGAGCCCGAGTCGTTCGCCCAGGTAGGCCGAAAGGGCCTGGATGCCGTAGCGTTCGGTCGCGTGGTGACCGGCGGCCACGAAGGGCACCCCGGATTCCCTCGCCAGGTGGGTGGTCTGCTCGGAAATCTCGCCCGACACGAACAGGTCCGCACCGGCCTCGATCGCGGCTTCGAACAGCCCCTGGGCACCCCCGGTGCACCAGGCCACCCGATGCACCAGGCGACTGTCGTCGCCCACCAGCAAGGCGGTACGCGCCAGGCGCTCGCTCAATTGCTCCGCCATCCGCTCGGCGGGCACCGGCGCATCGAGTGGCGCCAGCCAGCCCAGGTCCTGCTCGCCGAACGCGGCCTGTCCCTGCCACCCCATCAGCCGGCCCAATTGGGCGTTATTGCCCAGCTCGGGATGCATGTCCAGCGGCAGGTGGTAGGCAAAGAGGTTGATGTCATGGGCCAGCAGGGCCTTCAGGCGGTGGCGCCGGATGCCCCGAACGCGCGCGTCCTCCCCCTTCCAGAAATAGCCATGATGGACGACCACGGCGTCGAACCCGCCGCCGACCGCCAGATCGAGCAGGGCCTGGCTCGCCGTCACACCGCACAGAACGCGCTCGATGCGCGGCCTTCCTTCCACTTGCAGGCCGTTTGGGCAATAATCCCGCGCACGGTCGACCGCCAGCAGTTCCGACAGATGTCGCTCCAGTTCGTCCCGTTGCACTCGTCTTCCTCTCCTCACTCATCGCTTGCATCACGCAGGCCACGATAGCCATGCGCCGGATCTGGCTCATCTTCGCACAGGCAGTCACGGTGAGTGTGGCGGTGCTCTTCGTGGTCTCGAGCCTGCGACCCGACTGGCTGCCCGGCGGGGCTTCGTCCCCGCCCGCCAACACCACCTCGGTCGTCCAGATCCGCGAGGCCGCGCCGTCGGCCAAGCCGGCGGCGCGCGACTCCTATGCCGAGGCCGCCGCCCGGGTCCTGCCGGCGGTGGTCTATATCGCGACCAGCAAGGACGTCAGCGCGCCCCGCAATCCGCTCCTGGACGACCCGATCTTCCGCCATTTCTTCGGCGACCGACTGGACAACCGCCCGGAACGCCGCTCCTCGGGGCTCGGCTCCGGCGTCCTGGTCAGCCACGATGGCTTCATCCTGACCAATAATCATGTGGTCGAATCGGCGGACGACATCGAGGTCACCCTCAATGACGGTCGTCGTTTTCATGCCACCGAAGTCGGTCGGGACCCGGAATCGGACCTGGCCGTGCTGCGCATCCCCTCGTCGGACGGACTGCCGTCGATCACCTTCGCCGCAGCCGACTCGCTGGCCGTCGGCGACGTCGTGCTGGCGGTCGGGAACCCCTTCGGCGTGGGCCAGACCGTGACCATGGGCATCGTCTCCGCCCTGGGCCGATCCCAGCTCGGCATCAACACCTTCGAGAACTTCATCCAGACCGACGCGGCCATCAATCCCGGCAACTCGGGCGGCGCGCTGGTGGACACGGAAGGTCACCTGGTGGGCATCAACGCGGCGATTTTCTCGCGCTCGGGCGGCTCCCTGGGAATCGGATTTGCCATCCCGACCTCCCTCGCCCGCGACGTGATGGAGCAGATCATCACCACGGGCACCGTGACCCGCGGATGGATCGGGGTGGAGATCCAGGAGATGACACCGGAGCTGGCCGAGAGCTTCGGCCTGCCGGACGCCCGCGGCGCCCTGATCGCGGGGGTGGTGCGGGACGGGCCTGCCGACGCGGCGGGCATTCACCCGGGCGACGTGCTCCTGGCCATCGGCGACATCGAGGTAGCGGACCCGCGGCAGATGCTGGAGGTCATCTCGCGGCTCCCGCCGGGCAGCGCGCGACGCTTCCACCTGCGGCGTGCGGGGCGGGAACTGAACCTGTCGCTGACCATCGGCGTCCGTCCGGCCCAGCTGACGTCGGGACGCAGCGAATAGGGGCGGATCCTCAGGGCTTCTCGGTGCCCGGCACGACCTCGGTGCCCGGGGTCGGGCGACTGACGCTGCGGGCGACGATGATGCCCAGTTCGTAGAGCAGCCACATGGGCATCGCCAGCATGAACTGGGAGATCACGTCGGGGGGCGTGATGATCGCAGCCACCACGAAGGCGCCGACGATCACATAGGGGCGCCCTTCCTTCAGCTTGTCGATATCGACCACGCCGGCCTTGGTCAGCAGCACGACCACCACCGGCACCTCGAAGGTCAGCCCGAAGGCCAGGAACATCGTCATCACGAAGGACAGGTACTGCTCGATGTCCGGCGCGGGCGTGATGCTCTTGGGCGCAAACTCGGCGATGAAGCTGAACACCGTGTTGAAGACGAAGAAGTAGCAGAAGGACATGCCCAGCAGGAACAGCACCGTGCTGCCCATCACCAGCGGCAGGGCGATGCGCTTTTCGTGGGCATACAGGCCGGGCGCGATGAAGGCCCAGGCCTGGTAGAGGACGACCGGAAGGCAGATCACGAAAGCCACCAGCAGCGTGACCTTGATCGGAACGAAGAAGGGCGTGACGACCCCCGTCGCGATCATTCGCGTCCCCTCGGGCAGGGTCCGCAACATCGGCTGGGCCAGGACGTCGTAGATGTCGCCGGCCCAGAAGCTCAGGACCGCGAAGACCGCCAGCACCGCAACGACCGCCTTGACGAGGCGTCCGCGCAGTTCGATCAGGTGGGAAAGGAAGGTTTCCTCCACGCGTGTGCTCCGGAATTGCGTCGATCAGGCCTTGCCGGCCTGCTGGCGGCCAGGATCGAGCCCCAGCTCCAGCTGGGGGCTTGGCTCGGCCGGGGTCGCGTCTGCGGGGGGCGCGGCGGGCGTGCCCTCGTCGGCCGGCTTGCGTGCGGCCTCCAGTTGCGCCTCCAGGTCGGCAATGCTGGCCTTGGCGTCGGCCGTTCCCTGCTCGACGACCCCCTTCATGTCCGCCACCTCGCTGCGCACCGAGGTCTCGAAGGCGCGCGCCGAGTCCTTCATCTCGCTCTGCAGCTTCTTCAGCTCGTCGAGCTGGATTTCCCGCTGGATGTCCGACTTGACGTCAGAGACATAGCGCTGGAGACGGCCGAGCAGGTGCCCCACGGTCCGGGCCACCTTGGGCAGCCGCTCGGGTCCGATGACGATCAGCGCCACAAGGCCGATCAGCATCAGTTCGGAAAAGCCGATATCGAACATCGATGGGCGACCCGGGAATTAGGAGGGGAAGGCGGTCAGGAATGGGTCTTCTGCTTGGCTTCGCCGTCGATGGTGTTGCCATCCGTGTCGGCCCCCAGCTTGCCCGGCTCATCGGATTGCGCTTCCTTCATGCCATCCTTGAAGCCCTTGACCGCGCCACCCAGGTCGGACCCGATGTTGCGCAGCTTCTTGGTGCCGAACACCAGCATCACGATGATCAGGACGATCAACCAGTGCCAGATGCTAAAGGAACCCATCGTTATCTCCTCAATTTCGTTTCAGCATCGGTCCGACCGGGTCCGGTCCGCCGACGATGTGCATGTGCAGGTGCATCACTTCCTGGCCACCGACGGGCCCGGTATTGATGATGACCCGGAATCCGTCCGGACTGCCCTGATCGACCGCGATGCGGTTGGCGACGCCGAGCATCCGCCCGAGGATCGCCTGGTCCGACGGCGTGGCCTCGGCCAGCGAGACGATGTGCCGACGCGGGATCACAAGGATATGGACCGGCCGTTGGGGCTGAATATCCGGGAAAGCGACAATATCCTCGTCCTCGTAGACCAGCTTGGCGGGGATTTCGCCGGCGGCGATCTTGCAGAAGATGCAGCTGGACATGCCGCCTCCTCAGCCCGCGGTGCGGGACTTCTTCTCGTCGATACCGGAGACGCCCTCGCGACGCCGGAACTCTGCCAGCACGTCGTCGACGGTCAGGCCGAAATGCGACAGCAGGATCATGGTGTGGAACCACACGTCGGTGACTTCCCAGACCAGGTGCAGGCGATCGCCGTCCTTGGCGGCCATGATCGTCTCGGCCGCTTCCTCGGCCACCTTCTTGCAGATCGCGTCGGTCCCCTTGGCGTAGAGGCCGGACACGTAGGACGCGTCGGGATCGGCCGCCTTGCGCTCGGCCAGGGTCTGGGCGACCCGGTGCAACACCTCGATGTCGATCATTTGTAGATTTCCTTTGGATCCTTGAGGACAGGCTCGGCCGCTTCCCAGCGTCCGTCGGGAATCAGCTTCTGGAAGAAACAGCTTCTCCGACCCGTGTGACAGGCAATGCCGCCCACCTGCTCGATCTTGAGCAAGACCACGTCGGCATCGCAGTCGACGCGGATCTCGCGAACCTTCTGTACGTGGCCGGATTCTTCACCCTTGAACCACAGCCGGCCCCGCGAGCGCGACCAATAGACCGCCTCGCCACGCTCGACGGTAAGCGCCAGCGACTCGCGATTCATCCACGCGAACATCAGCACGTCGCCGCTCTCGGCATCCTGGGCAATCGCCGGCACGAGCCCCTGGTCGTCCCAGCGGACCTCATTGAGCCACGACGGACCCGCAGCGCTCACAGACGCACCTCGATGCCGCGCGCCCGCATCAGCTCCTTGGCCTCGCGCACCGTGTGCTCGCCAAAGTGGAAGATGCTGGCGGCCAGGACCGCATCCGCGCGGCCTTCGGAGACCCCATCGGCCAGGTGCGACAGGCTGCCCACGCCGCCGCTGGCGATGACCGGGATGCGAACGGCGTCCGAAACGGCCCGGGTCAGTCCCAGGTCGAAACCGTTCTTGGTGCCATCGCGGTCCATGCTCGTGAGCAGGATCTCGCCGGCGCCGAGGGACTCGACCTTGCGGGCCCACTCGACCGCGTCCAGACCCGTCCGGTTGCGCCCGCCATGGGTGAAGACCTCCCAGCGCCCCGGCTCCACCTGTTTCGCGTCGATGGC
>JAGRFX010000197.1 GCA_020445805.1 Rhodocyclaceae bacterium | reverse complement strand
CAACGTGGCCGACCTGCCGATCCTGATGCAGATGAACCGGGTCGAGGGCCGCTACGCGCGCCACTTCGTCGAGCGCGCCGCCTGACGGCCGGGCGGGCTGCCGGCCCCGGCAGCCTCAGGCCTTGTGGGCGGGCTTGTCGGCCACCGGCAGGCCCGCCGCCTTCCAGCCCTTGAAGCCCCCCTCGATGTGGCTGACCGGCGCCAGCCCCATGTCCTGCAGGGCCGCCGTGGCGAGGCTCGAGCGCCAGGCCGAGGCGCAGTAGAGGACGAACTCCTTGTCCTCGCCGAAGACCGGCTTGTAGTACGGGCTGGCCGGATCCACCCAGAACTCCAGCATGCCCCGCGGCGCGTGCACGGCGCCCGGGATCATGCCGTCGCGTTCGAGTTCGCGCACGTCGCGGATATCCACGAAGACCACGCCCGGATCACCGAATTTCGCCCTCGCTTCATCCAGGCTCAGGGTGCGGACCCGCGCCCGCGCCTCGTCGATGAGTTGCTGGTATCCCTTGGTGATCGGCATGGCGTGCTCCGCTGGCTTCGTGGCGTGATCGGGCGACTATTCTAGCCGGCCCACCCGCGGCGTGACGGGGCCGCAACCGCCCGCGTCAGAACGCGACCTCGACCGTCCATTTCAGGGTGACGGCGGGCGTGTTGCGGTTGAGTCCGGCCAGCACGCCCGCGCCCAGCAGGACCTCGACGCCGTCCTCGTCGCCCCCCACTTCGGTGGCGTAGTACAGCAGCGGACCCGCGCGGTGCTGGTCGTGATCCCCGAAGCGCTCGGCGGCCTCGTCCCGGCGCCCGGTGTTGCCCAGCCGGTCCACGGTGCCGTAGGCCTCCAGGGCGACCCGCCAGTGATCGTCGATTTCGGCACCGAACTGCGACGCGTAGGCGAAGTCGAGCTTGCCGTCACGCGGGCGATCGCCCCCCAGGGGGCGCACCAGATAGAGATTGACGTTGCCCCACCAGGGGCCCTGCCGGGCCTGCACGATCGTGCCCAGCAGCAGGGAGCTGGCCTCGCGGCCACCGGTCGGGCGCTCGTACTCGGCCACCACGCCCAGCCCCCAGTCGTCGTCCTCCTCGATCGGATCGATCACGAAGATCACCTCGGCCCCGACCTCGGAAAGGCGGAGCCCGTCGAAGTCGTTGCGCCGGCTCGGATCGACGGGATCGTCGACGCGCTCCTTCTCGTATTCCATGCCCACGCGCGACTTGAGCCGCGGCGTGATGCCGAACTCCAGCTCCAGCGCGTGGCGCTGGCGGGCGATCGAGTTGTCGTCGTAGAGGGTCTCGTCGTCGCCCTCGGCCACGCGCCTGCCCGGCTGTCCGAACATGTGCGCGTTCTGGGACTGGAACTCGATCTCGCCCGGCGTCGATTCGAGATTCTTGACCTCGAACTGGCCGATCGACGGACCGGCCACCGACTGGGCGGACCAACCGAGCATCAGGGCGGTGGCAATTGCGGAGACGGCACGGCAGTGAGGCAGGGACATGGCAGGCGGTAACGGAGCGGGGGGCAGGGTCGCGCCAGCATAGTCGGGGCCTGGACGGCAGGCAATCGGCCGCCGCTCAAGATCGCGCACCAGGGCGCCGATAACCGAGGCTGGGGCAGCGCACGCCAGCCGCCCCGCTTTGGCCATCATGCGGAACCCGAGTCGCGAAGCCCATGACACTGGAAACCCGAGACGGACGGCAGGGCACGCTCACTGACCGGCTGGTTGCCACGCCGCGGCTGAAGCGGGTGACCGGGCTGTTCTTCCTGATCCTGAACGCCTGCGCGATCATCGCAACGATCTTTGTCTTGCAGGAAGGACGCGACAGCGTCACCAGCCGCGCGGCGCTCGAATCCCGCAACCTGGCCCGGCTCACCGCCGAGAGCCTGAACAGCAGCGTCGACGCCATCGACCTGGTGCTGCATTCGGTGACCTTTCAGCTGGAACGGGCACTGCGCCGGTCGGGCCGACTCGACGCGGGCGAGATCAATGCCTTGCTGATCGCCCAGGAAGATGCGCTGCGCCACTCCGCCGGCCTGCGGGTGGCCGATGCCATGGGCCGGGTTGTCTTCGGACGGGACGTCACCCCCGACTCCCAGGCGAGCTGGGGAGACCGGGCCTTCTTCCAGCGGCAGAAATCCGACCCCGCGGTGGGCATGACGGTCACCGACCCGCTCTACGGGCGCGTCTCGAAGATCTGGGTCATTTCCTTCGCCCGCCGCTACAACCAGCCGGACGGCAGCTTCGCCGGCGTCGTTTCGATCGCCATCCCGGTGGACTATTTCAGTCGCCTGCTGGGCAACTTCGATCCGGGCCCCGACGGCATCGTGCTGCTGCGTGACGCCCAGCGACGCCTGATCACGCGCTACCCGGAATCGGATCACCCCAACGCCCGACTCGGTGCCGATACGTTTTCGCCCGAACTGGCGGCGGCCATGGACTCGGGCAAGCGCGAGGTCACCTTCCATTCGACGGCCACCGCCGACACGATCGAGCGCACCAACACCTACCTCCGGCTCGACAAGCTGCCCTTCCACCTGGTCGCCGGCAAGGGTGCCCGCGATTACCTGCACCCCTGGCGCGAATCGGTGGGCCTCTCGATCCTGTGGCTGACCATCTTCTTCGCGGCCACGGGCACCGCCCTTTGGCTGCTGTGGCGGACCATCGAGCGAATGACGCTGGAGACCGAGCGCAGCGGCACGCTGCTGAAGAACGCCAGCGACGGCATTCATATCCTCGACGCCTCGGGCCACCTGGTGGAAGCGAGCGATTCCTTCTGCCGCATGCTCGGACGCGAGCGCGACGAGCTGATCGGCAGCAGTCTTTCCCGATGGACCGAGCGCGCAGACCTGGCCAGGGCGGAGTCCCTGCTCCGCCTGCATCTCGCGTCGTCGGGGCGGGCGCAGTTCGAGACGCGCCATCGTCGCAAGGACGGCTCCGTCATCGACGTCGAGATCAGCGGCGCGCCGCTGGTTGTGAACGGACGGCCGCTGATGTTCTACTCCTCGCGCGACATCTCGGACAAGCTGCGCGACGCCCGCGACCTGCAGGAATCCGAGCAGCGCTTCCGCACCCTCTTCGAATCGTCGCCGGACCCGGTCTGGATCATCGACGACTACCAGTTCGTGGAGTGCAACCAGGCCGCCGTGGCGCTCCTCGGCTACCCCGGCAAGGCCGAGCTGCTGGGCACGCATCCTTCTCAGCTTTCGCCCGAGCGCCAGCCCGACGGCGAGGACTCCTTCGGCAAGGCCCAGCGCATGATGGACACCGCCTTCGCGCGCGGCATGCACCGCTTCGAGTGGATCCACACCCGCTTCGACGGCAGCACCTTCACCGCCGAGGTCACCCTGTCGACGCTGCGACTGCGCGGCAAACGCGTCATCCACTGCCAGTGGCGCGACATCACCCAGGAACGCCTCGCAGAAGCGGAACTGGCGGCCTATCGGGAATCGCTCGAGGCCCTGGTCGCAACCCGCACCGAAGAACTGGCCCGCCAGCGCATGCAGTTCGAGACCATCCTGAACCACATGCCGGGCGCCGTGGCGTACTGGGATCGCGCCCACATCAACCGATTCGCCAACCCCACCTATGAAGCCTGGATGGGACGGGAGCCCGGGTCGATCACGGGACGGTCCATGCGGGAGATCCTGCCCCCCGCGATCCTCGATCAGGTGCGACCCAGACTGGCGGCGGTCATGACCGGCGCGCCGCAGCACTTCATGGTGCCCCTGCCCGCAACGCAAAACGAAGGGCGTGGCGGGTTCGCCGAGGTGCACTACGTGCCCGAATTCGAGGACGGTGAAGTCACCGGCTTCTTCGTGCTGGCCTTCGACGTGAGCGAGCTGGCCGCGGCCCGCGACGCCGCCGAGGCAGCCAGCCGGGCCAAGTCCATGTTCCTGGCGAACATGAGCCACGAGCTGCGCACCCCCATGAACGGCGTGCTCGGCATGATTGCCCTCGCCCGGCGGCGGATGGCCGACCCCAAGGGCCTGACCCAGCTCGACAAGGCGAAGATCTCCGCCGAGCGTCTGCTCCGGGTCCTCAACGACATCCTCGACCTCAGCAAGATCGAGGCCGACCGGCTGGTGCTCGAGCACAGCCGCTTCACGCTCGCATCGGTCATGGACGGGGTTCAGGTCGTGCTGGGGGCCGAGGCCGAGCGCTCCGGCCTGCACCTGCGCTTCGATCTGCCGGCAGGTCTGCCGTCCCGGGGCCTGCTGGGCGATTCGCTGCGCCTGGGCCAGGTGCTGACCAACCTGGTGTCCAACGCGATCAAGTTCAGCGAACACGGCGATATCGTCGTGCGGGCCCGGGTGACGGCCGAGGACGGCGCCCAGGCCACCCTGCGCTTCGAGGTGGAGGATTCCGGCATCGGCATCCGCGCCGAGGACCAGGAGCGGCTGTTCACCCCCTTCGAGCAGGCCGACGGCTCGACCACCCGGGTGTACGGTGGAACCGGGCTTGGCCTCGCCATCTGCCGCCGCCTGGTGGACCTCATGAACGGGGAGATCGGTGTCCGCAGCCAGCCGGGCAGCGGCAGCGTGTTCACCTTCACCGCCACCTTCGATCTCGCCCCCGGCGGAGGCGCCAGCCAGCACGCCGGCGACGTGCGTTCGGACGAGGATCTGCTGCAGCAACGCTTCGGTGGCCTGCGTGTCCTGGTGGCGGAAGACGAACCCGTCAATCAGGAGGTTGTCTGCGGGCTGCTCGGCAATGCCGGCTTGAGCGCCGAGGTCGCGGCGGACGGCCAGCAGGCCGTGGCGCTGGCCCGGCAGACCGAGTACGCCCTGATCCTCATGGACATGCAGATGCCCGGCCTGAACGGCGTGGATGCCACCCGCGCGATCCGCGGCGACTCGCTCAACCAGTCCACGCCGATCCTGGCCCTGACCGCCAATGCCTTCCATGCAGACCGCGACCGCTGCCTCGCAGCCGGGATGAACGACCATCTCGCCAAGCCCATCGACGCCGACACCCTGTACCAGAAGGTCCTGGCCCTGCTCGAGCAGACCATGGCGTGAGCCCACGGCGCGGGTCCCGGCCTCGCATCGCCGACTTGCACTTCCGTTGACGTCAACGTTAATGTCGAGACACCCGACCCGACACGCACCAACCATGCAACTGAACGACGCCCCCGCTCCGATCTCGACGGCCGAACATCGCATCAGTCACCCCCAGGGTGCCATGCACGCGCAGAGCTGGTGGCCGACCCACGCCCCGAACCGCGGCGCCCCGATCGTCCTGTTCCATGACTCCCTCGGCAGCGTCGCGCTCTGGCGCGACTTTCCGGCCGCACTGGCCGCCGCCTCCGGCCGCCGGGTCATCGCCTATGACCGACTGGGTTTCGGACGCTCCGACGCCCGTCGCGGGCGTCCCCACCTGGACTTCATCGGCGACGAAGCACGGACCTATTTCCCCGCCCTGTGCGAGCAGCTCGAACTCGACCGCTATGTCGCCTTCGGTCACAGCGTCGGGGGCGGCATGGCCATTCACTGCGCGGCCGAGGACGGCGCCTGCGAGGCGCTGATCACCGTGGCTGCCCAGGTCTTTGTCGAGGACCGCACCCTCGCCGGCATCCGCGATGCCTTCGAGCAGTTCCAGGACCCGGCCCAGCTGCAGCGCCTGGCCCGCTACCACGGCGACAAGGCCCCCTGGGTCTTCGACGCCTGGACCGGCTGCTGGCTCGATCCGGCCTTCGCCGGCTGGTCGCTGGCAGAGGTGCTGCCGCGCGTGCGCTGCCCGGTGCTCGCCATCCACGGCGACCTGGACGAGTTCGGCTCGCCCCGCCACCCACGGATGATCTGCGAGCGCGTCGCCGGCCCCAGCCAGCTCGCGGTACTGCCCGACATCCACCACGTGCCCCATCGCGAGGACCCGGCGCAGGTCCTGGCCCTGGTGTCCGCATTTCTCGCTGCGGCGGACACGCCGTAAACGCAGAACGGCCGCCCGCGGGCGGCCGGTGTCGGCGTCTGCGAAAACTCAGATCCCGAGCATCTTCATGGCCTTGGCCAGCGTGGCCTCGGACTCCGGATGCTTGCCCGCCTTGTGCAGTTCCTCGCCTTCGGCACGCAGCTTCTTGATCTCGGTCATCTCGGCTTCGGACACCTGCGGGTGGCCGGCCAGGGCCGCGTCAATGGCCTTCATGTCCTTGGGGCAGTGCCGCGCCCAGGCACTGGTCGACAGGGCCGCCACAACCGCCAGCAACAGCAAACGCATCTTCATGACTCTCTCCTTGGACTGACCCGGGGATGCGCCCAGGCACCGCGGGTTGCCAATCCCCCGGCCTTGACACGGCCGCGACCCCAGCGAAGAGGGCAGCTTCCCAACCGGTGAACACCTGCCGCATTCGGCTATTCCACGAGCCGATGGACGGCGGCCCGTCCCCGCCACCGCCGACCGCGACCCGGCGCTCAGCCGGCCCGCGAGGCGTATCGCGCGACCCACGCGACGGCCTCGTCCGCAGACGCGAATTCGTGCAGCGCGCGGGCGGCCGCACCGGACAGCTCGCTCTCCACCTGCAGGGAGAGGTCATTGCCCGGCCCCAGCTCGATGCCCACGTCCACGCCCAGCCCGGCCAGCGTCTCGAGGCACCAGTCCCAGTGCAGGGGTCGGGCCAGCTGCTGCGCCAGGCTGTCGGCGGCCGCGGCGCCCTGCCGCTGCACCGCCCCGTCGACGCCGGCGATCACCGGAAACCGGGGGTCGCCGAAGGCCATGGCCCGGACCCGCGCGCGAAACGGATTCTCCGCCCCGGCGAGCCAGGGGGTGTGGGAGGGGACGCCCACGGCCAGGGGCTTCAGGCCGCCGTCGGCCACGGCGGCATCTTTCTCGAATGCCGCCATGGCGGCCGCGGGTCCGCCCAGCACGCACTGCCCACCGGGCCGATGAATCGCGACGGCGACCCCATGGCGGACCACCGCGTCGGCCAGCGCCTGGCGCATGGTCGGCGTGCTGCGGCCCCGCCACAGGGCCATGCAGTGTGCTCCGGGCTCGGCGGGCGGACTGCTGTCATCCATCAAGCTTGCCCTTTCCCGCACCAGCGACAGCAGCTCACGGGCCCCCAGGGCGCCCGAGATGTGCCACGCGATCACCTCGCCGAGCGAGTAGCCGGCCACGGCGGCAGGGGCGACGGGGAGCCGGGCCGACAGCCGCTGCCAGCTGGCAGCCTGGTACAGGGCGATGGCGAACTGGGCGTGGGCATTGGCGAACAGGGCGGCCTCGTCGAGGTTGCTCCACCAGGCGGCCACCGGCTGGCCCAGCACCGAGGACGCCGCCTCGCACAGTTCCGCGCAATCCTCGGCGTCGAGGATGCCGTCCAGCATGGCCCGGTGCTGCCCCGCCTGCCCCGAGCAGAGAATGACCAGGCTCATGCGTCGCCCAGGGCGTGGACAAGCCAGGTGGCCGCCACCAGGTCGGCGCTGCCGCCGGGGCTGAGGTGCCGCCGCACCATCCAGTCGTGCATCGCCACCAGCGCGCTGCGCCAGGCCGGGTGCCGCACCCCGCCGGCGACCAGGAAGGTCCGCGCGGCGCCCTGCACATCCACCAGCCCGGCCTCGCCGCCCCGCCACAGCAGATTGGTGTCGTCGAGCCGCGCCATCAGGGCCATCAGCGTGCCGATCAGCGCCGGCTCTTCCGGGACCTCTGCCGCCAGCAGCGCACGCAGGGCCGGCAGGCCCACACCGTAGACCGCCGGGAAGCCCTCAGCCGCCTGGGCGCGGGCCCCGCCGGCCGCAAAGCGCTGCCACACGTGCTGGCCGTGGGAGGACGGCGCGGCGCCGCGCGCAGCGAGGATGGCCGGCCCCCACAGGCGCGCCACCAGCTCACCGCAGCGCAAGCCTGTCGTTTCGGGTCGCGCCTGCCGCCAGGCGGCCGCCGCCGCCAGCAGGCCCAGGTTGAAGATGGCTCCGCGGTGAGTGTTGGCGCCGCGGGTGGCGGCCAGCATGCGGGCCTCCGCCGCGATGGCGATGGGCTGCAGCCCGGCGTAGGCGGCGCCCCGGGCGCCCGCCTCGGCGATCTCGGCAAAATAGCCGCGCAGCGCCGCGATGCTGTCCACGAAG
>JAGRFX010000196.1 GCA_020445805.1 Rhodocyclaceae bacterium | reverse complement strand
CAGCCCCATCTCCTGCATCACGTCGGCCGCCAGGCCCACGGTGCGGTACTTGAGGCCCTTCATGTCGTCGGCGCTGGTCACCGGCTTCTTGAACCAGCCCAGGGGCTGGGTCGGCATCGGCATGCAGAAGAAGCCGACCACGTCCAGCTGCAGCTTCTTCAGGAGTTCCTGGTAGAGCTCGTAGCCGCCTCCGCGATAAATCCAGGCCAGGGTCTGCTCGGCGTTGCAGCCGTTGATCGGACCCGAACCGAACAGCTAGGCGACCTTCGACTTGCCGTACCAGTACACGGGCACGTGGTGGCCGGCGTCGATCACGCCCTTGTTCACCGCGTCCATGACCTCGAAGGGTTTCACCACCGAACCCGCGACCAGGTAGTCGATGCGCAGCCGGCCACCGGCCATTTCATTCACGCGCTTGACATACTCTTCCGCGAACTCGTTGAAGATGTCCTTGGCGCCCCAGGCCCCCTGCATCTTGATGACGACCGGCGACTGGGCCACCGAGATCATCGGGAAGCCCACGGCGGCAGCGCCCGCCGCGCCTGCGGCCGCCCGACCGATGAAGCGCCGGCGTGCCTTGCCATCCTCGCCCATCGGAGCCGCTGCGGTGACCTGCCCCTCTACCACCGTCTTGCCTTCTTTTTTCATGGTGTCTCCTCCATGTGATCGTCCGGCCCCGCCGGACAACGAACCGCTGCCACCTTCGTCGCAACGCCTTCGGGACACCCCTTCGTGCAGACCGGGATCCCCCCGAAACCACATCGCGGCCGATTCTGTACCCCCCTCTTGCGGCTGGTCCATAAGGGTTAGCAGCACTGTCTCCACGACGTTCTCGGGGTTTCTACGCAGGCCGTGGCGGCGGCCGGAACGCCAGCAGTGGCGCGGCCGGGGATGCTGCAGCGCAGGACCCAGCCCCCCTTTCCAACCGAACACGGAATGCAATCGACATGGGGTCGCCGGCACCCCGCCGCATGCCGGATCGCTGCATCGGGCGACCGAATTCCGACTGCGGGGCGTCGCGCCTCGGGATATGGCCGGATGGCGGAATTCCGCCATCCGGGATCGCGACGGCATGCCATGCGGAACGGCTGGGCGCGCGCGGTCGCCCGGGGTGTCGTTGGGGTGCAGCAAAGTCGCCCCATGAATGGCGCGCGGCCTGCAGCGCGATCGCCCCGGTGCCGCGCGCAGCCGTGCGCTCACGGCGCGCACTTCAAAGTATTAAATTTTGTTACAACGCGACACACAGGCCGGATCGACCGGCCCCGGCGCGGGTGACAGCCGTCCGTCGTCGATATCCATACGTCCATGCGAAAGTGTTAAAAACTGCTCAAGATCCGAACCGTCCGGCCGATGCCATGCGCATTCCACGGATATTCCGCCTCAAGCGGCTGGAGCCCCGCCATGTTCGGCATCGATCTCGGCAAATACCGCACCATCGTCATATCCATCGCCCTGTTCCTGCTCTTCGACCTGGGCGTTCTGGTCCTCAACTTCTTCATTTCCAGCGAAATCGCCAGCGACGCGGTCAACGTGAACCTGGCCGGCCGCCAGCGGATGCTGACCCAGCGCACGGCCAAGCTGACCCTCCAGCTCCAGAACCGCGCCGAGGCCGGCGTGCCCCAGGAAGTGGAGCTGAAGGAACTGATCGGCGCCTTCTCGCTGTTCGACCGGACCCTGAGTGCGTTTGAAAGCGGTGGCGAGACCGCCAGCGGCGACGGCAAGCCCATCCGCATCGCGGCAGTGGACGACGCCATAGCCCAGTCCATCCTGGCCGAGGCCCGCAAGCTGTGGGATCCGTACAAGAGCCGGATCTCGGCGGTGATCGAGCGCGGCCGGGCCGATCCGGACGCTGCCGGGGCGCTGGTGGTCCAGGCCGAGGCCGCCAACCTGCCGCTGCTGAAGCTGATGAACGACCTGACCACCCGCGTCGAGGAGCTGGCCGCCTCCAAGGCCACCCTCCTGCGCGCCGTGCAGGTGGCCGGCATCTCGCTGGCGACCGCCAACTTCCTGATCATCCTGTTCCACTTCATCCGCCACCTGCGCGAGTCGGACCGCGAGCTCGAACGGGCCCGCAAGGAGACCGACGACATCCTACGCACCACCCAGGACGGCCTGTTCCTGCTGGACGGCAGCGCGGTCATCGGCGTGCAGCACTCCGCCGCCCTCGAGAAGGTGCTGGGCACCAAGACCCTGGCGGGCCGCAGCTTCTACGACATCATCTCGCCCGCGGTCACGCCCAAGACCCTGGATACCACGCGCGAGTACATCGACCTGCTGCTGCGCCACGACGTGAAGGAAAAGCTGGTGGCCAGCCTCAACCCCCTGGAATGCGTCGAAGTCAGCATTGCCCAGGGCCCGGGCGAGGCCGAGTCGCGCTACCTGCAGTTCGGCTTCAACCGCGTGTTCGAGAGCGGCAAGGTCACGCACCTGCTGGTCACGGCCAACGACATCACCCGCCGCGTGCGGCTCGAGCGCGAGCTGAAGGCCTCGGAGGAACGCGCCAAGGGCCAGATGGGCCTGCTGGTCGAGATCCTGCAGGTGGAGCCGGCCACCATGAACCAGCTGCTGCGCTCGGCCCAGGAAGGCCTGCAGCACATCAACCGCCAGCTGCGCGAACAGGGCAGCGCGCGCGAGGTGGGCGGCGAGACCATCAATGCCATCTACCGCATCACCCACCGCATCAAGGGCGACTCCGCGGCCCTGGGGCTGGCCAGCCTGGCCACCTCGCTGCACAGCCTCGAAGACATCCTGACCGGGCTGCGCGAGCGCCCGGTGCTGTCGGGCGAGGACTTCCTGCCGGTGACGGTGCGGGTCAAGGGCCTGTTCGAAGAGATCGAGGCCATGCACCAGGCCGTGGCCCGGGTGGCGCAGATCCGCGGCGTGATCTCCGTCGAGGCCCCGCGGCCCCAGCACGACCCGGGCGTGGAGGCCCTGCCCTTCGTCAAGCGCTGGAAGGACTTCGCCACGCGCCTGGCCGACGAGCACGCGCGCAAGGTCGAGCTGGGCTACCACGGCATCGACATGGAGACCCTGCCCGAATCCCTGCGCGAGTCCATCAACAGCATGGTCAATCAGTTCATCCGCAACTCGCTGGTCCATGGCATTGAGGATGGCGACACCCGCAAGCGCCGGGGCAAGCCCGAGGCCGGGCGGATCTCGGTCTACATTTCGGCCCGGGACGACGGCGGTGTGGACCTCTCGTTCCGCGACGATGGCCAGGGCATCTCGGTATCCAAGGTCCGCGAGGCCGCGGTCCGCGCCGGCCGGCTGACGGCCGAGGAAGCCGCCGCCATGGACTCGCGGCGTATCGTCGGGCTGATCTTCGAGCCTGGCCTCTCCACCCGCGAGACCGTGGATGAGGACGGCGGCCGCGGCGCCGGGCTCGACTCGGTGAAAGCCCTGGTGATGCAGCTGGGCGGCCAGATCCGCATCGGCAGCACGCCCGGCGAGTACTGCCACTTCCGCCTCAGCCTGGGGGCCCTGCCTTCCCTGGCCCGCACCGTGAGCGAAGACGAGAAGGAAGCCGAGGAGGCCGCCGCATGAAACGCCTGATGATCGTCGACGACTCCAACATCATCCGCAGCAAGATCGCCCGGGCCCTGGGCGAGCACGGCCTGGAGGTGGTGGGCCTGTCGCCCAACGGCGAAGACGCCATCGAGCGCTGCGTCAGCGCCCGGCCCGACGTGATCACCATGGACATCACGATGCCGGGCATGGACGGCATCGAGTGCATCCGGCAGATCCGCAGACTCAACCCGACGGTGCGCATCCTGGTGGTGTCCGCGCTGGCCGACAAGGCCACCGCCATCCAGGCCCTGAAGGAAGGCGCCCAGGGATTCGTCTGCAAGCCCTTCACCGAAGAGAGCCTGAACGAGGCCATCGGCGAACTGTTTTCCGAGGATTGACCATGGACGAGCAACAGCTGCGCATCTTCGTCGGCATCATCCAGCACTACTTCGAGCAGGAAACCGGACGCCCGGCCGAGGTGGGCTCGCCCTACCTGTGCGACCCGAGCCAGCTGCCGGTGCATGACTTCACCGGCGTGATCGGCATCTCGGGCAACCGCAAGGGCTGCGTCTATTTCAGCTCGCCCCGCGAGATCCTGCGCGAGATGCTGCTGCGCGCCGGCGAGTCGGACGTCTCCGACGAGAACCTGGCCGACCTGGCCGGCGAGATCGCCAACACCATCTCCGGCAACGCCCGCCGCGAGTTCGGCCACGAGTTCCTGATCTCCGTGCCCATCGTGGTGCGGGGCACCCACCAGAGCATCAGCGTGCCGCGCGACGTGCGCGCCTACGTCATTCCCTTCCGCTGGCACAAGGTGGACGCCTCGCTGGTCGTCAGCGTCATGTGAGCCGCGCCGGGGCACGCCCCGGCCCTACAGCACCCCCTCGGCCCGCAGGCGCGCCTTGTAGGCCTTCATGACTGGCCGCGACACCGTGCTCTCGGCCAGCACCCGCTGCTCATACACCGCCAGCCGCGCCGCCTCGTCGGCCCGGCCGTCGCGCGTTGCAGCGATCAGGTCGTGCAGCGACGGATCCAGCCGGCCGCAGGGCCGGCCGCGGACCACGTCGTAGATCACCCCCATGGCCGCCTTCTCGGGCGCGTCCATCTTGCACTTGCCGTCGATGATCTTGAGCATCAGCGTCACCGCGCAGTCCACGTCCGACGGCGCCCACGGGGCCGCTTCCGCCCAGGCGATCAAACGCTCTGAATCGACAGTCATCCGCTTCTCCCCGCATCTGTGCGGGTCGTGTCATGCACGAAGGATGCCCGCCGCGCAGCCCATGAATATGGGCCTCAGGGTGGCCGATTTGTCGGACTTGCCTGCATTCGGCCGGGCCTGCGTCGCGAGTGCTACGATGCAGGCACGGTCACGCCCCTGGGCGACGGACCCCCACAAGCTCGAACAATCCACAGGAGACGACTCATGATCAAGGTCAGCGTGTTCTACCCGAACAAGCCCGGCGCCAAGTTCGATTTCGACTATTACACCGCCAAGCACCTGCCCCTCGTCCGCGACAAGCTCGGCGCGGCCTGCAAGGGCATCGCAGCCGACCGGGGCCTGGCCGGTGGCGCACCGGGTGCACCGGCCCCCTACGTGGCCATCGCCCACCTCTACTTCGAGTCGGTGGATGCCTTCAATGCCGCCTTCGGCCCGGTTTCGGGCGAGATCCTCGGCGACATCCCGAACTACACCGACCTCTCGCCCGACCTGCAGATCAGCGACGTGCTGATGAACGCCAGCCGCAGCGAAACCAGCGAACTGCGTCCGCACGGCTGATCGCAGGCGGCGGCTCGCACGCCGCCGCGTCGCAGCACGCGAACCGCCGGCCATCCGCGGAACGCGCTAGTTCGGCTCGAAGGTCCTGAGGGCGGCGCGCACCGAGCCGCCCTCGATCCACAGCTCGCCCGCCGCAATCGGAAGCCGGAAGCGGCGCGGCCCGGCGCTGCCGGGATTGACGACCAGCACGCCCTCGCAGGGGCGCGCCTCGGGTTTGTGGGAGTGCCCGCAGACCACCACACCGGCACCGCCGTACGCCGGATCGGCACCCCGGTCGGCCAGGTCGTGGAGCACATGGATCCGGACCCCGTCGAACTCGAGCATCACCTGCTCCGGCAGGGCCATGGCCCACGGGCCGCGATCATTGTTGCCGCGCACCGCCGTCAGCGGCGCCAGCCCCGCCAGCGCGCTCAGAATGGCCGGATCTCCGATATCGCCCGCGTGGATGATGTGCTCGCAACCGGAGAGATAAGCCACCACCTCCGGGCGCAGCAGCCCATGGGTGTCCGACACCAGCCCGATCCGCCGTCGGCCCTCACCAAAATGCGCGGCGACGCTCACCTGCTCGCTCACGGCCCGTTCAGCGCGGCACGAGCTGCCAGACCACGTCGTCGGCCTCGACCTTGCCCTTGAGACCCCCCTTCACCGCCGTGCGCCCCAGGGGCTCCAGCCGATAGGCCTGCGCGTACAGGGCCTCGACCTCCGCCCCCGCCACCGAGAACGGCGGGCCGTCCAGCCGGCTCTGGTCGTACTCGAAGGTCACCAGCAGCTGCGGCGCCGCGGACGCAATCTCCACGAGGTGCGCCGCATAGCGCGGGCGGGTCTGGGGCGGCAGTGCCACCAGCGCCGCCCGGTCATAGATGGCATCGACAGGGCCCAGGGCCTCGGCCGTGAGCGCAAAGACATCGCCCACGAAGATGTCCAAGTCCTCCACCGCATAGTGCGTCAGCGCACCTGCCGTCGTGACCTGCGGCGCGAGTCCAAGATCCTCGAACAACTGGCTGATCGCCACCTGGCTCAGCTCGATGCCCACCACCCGATAGCCCCGCTCCAGCAGCCAGCCCAGGTCGCGGCTCTTGCCGCACAGGGGCAGAAACACCCGGCTGCCCGGCGGCAGGGCGAGCCGCTCGAAGTGCGCCACCAGGTGCGCATTCGCCTGCCCCTCGTGAAAGCCGATCTCTCCCCTCGCCCACTTGTCGTGCCAGAAGCTTGCTTCCATTGACGGCTCCTTCCGATTGCCAGTTCCACCGACGATGGCGCCATGCCCTCGCCCGTCGGCTACAAACTCGAGAGGGTACCGCCGGTGCCCCGAAGGCGGTCAAGTGGCGTGCCCAGGGCGATTGGCTGAGCCGATAGCAGCGCAGCAGCGGTCGGGCGGCCGAAATGGATGGCGGTCAGCCCCGCACATCGGCCTCCAGCGCGTTCTCTGGACAGCAGACCACTCAGAAACCGCCCTTGTTCTCTGACGCCACGAGCAATACGATTACCGCAATTACCTTTATGTCATCAAAGGCGTTCCGCCGATTGCCCGCATGAAGCACGACCTGCCATCCTTTGCCGTTCTGATCGACGCCGACAATGTCCGTCTGGATACGATTTCGCCGATACTTGAGGAAATCACGCGGCACGGTCGGGTGACCGTGAGGCGCATTTATGGCGATTTCACCAGCCAGAACCTTGCCGCCTGGAAGGTCAAGCTGGCCGAGCACGCGATCCACCCCATCCAGCAATACCGCAACACCGTCGGCAAGAACGCGAGCGACAGCGCCCTGATTATCGATGCCATGGATCTACTCCATTCACGCCGCTTCGAAGGCTTCTGCCTGGTTAGCAGCGACAGCGACTTCACGCGGCTCGCCACCCGCATTCGCGAAGACGGCCTAGTGGTTTTCGGCTTCGGCGAAAAGAAGGCGCCGAAAGCGTTCGTGAACGCCTGCGACCGCTACATATACGTCGAGAACCTTCAGGATCCCGCGCCGCCGGAGCCAGATGGCACCACTGGCCGGCCGCCCGTGGTGAGGCCTGAGGACACCACCACCGCCACCGTGGCCGAGCCTCCAATCGCCGCTGTAGAGCCGTCAACTGCCCCAGCTTCGAAGCCGACGGACGAAGTTTCCGCATCGGCATCTCGTCCCCCAGCATCGGCGCGAACCCTCCTGCTCCGTGCCCATGCCAACGTAGCCGACGACCAGAGCTGGGCCATGCTCGGCTCGATGTCTACCTACATCCACGCCAACCACCCGGATTTCGACCCCCGCACCTACGGTTGCGCGAAATTCATTGATCTCGTCCAGAAGACTGCCGCCTTCGAACTGGTGCACCGGCCATACAAGAACGGCCACAGCTATTTCTGTCGCCCTGCAAAAGCGAAAGGATTGCAGCAACCCAGTGCCGGAAGCGCGACGAAATCAATCGAAAGGGCTTATCGTGCCGCGCTGGAAAGTGCCGTCGTGGCGGCAACGGCTGAGAGCGGCTGGGCACCCGTCGGGATGATTGGGCAAAAGCTAAAGAGCCTTGGCCGGACAGTCAAAGAATCCGGATGCAAGACCTTGACGGAGGCGCTGAAGGCGGCCGGGAGCTTTGAGATGAAAGGCAGCGGAGCAGCACGGTACTTCCGAATCAAGCCCCATGAAACGCGTGGAGAGTGACTCAGTTGTGAGTGACGCGTTGTCGGCCTTATGTGGAGCTCTACATAATGGAGAGAGTCTTTTGCCTGGCGGACGCGGGGCACGGCGGCGGCGAGGAATGAGGCCTGCATCCCGCGACCGGTAGGCAAA
>JAGRFX010000195.1 GCA_020445805.1 Rhodocyclaceae bacterium | reverse complement strand
ACATCATCGACGCGGTCCGCTGGGTGCTGGGCGAGACCCGTGCGTCGGCCCTGCGCGGCGAATCGATGCAGGACGTGATCTTCAACGGCTCGACCACCCGCAAGCCGGTGTCCAGGGCCAGCGTGGAGCTGGTCTTCGACAACGCCGAGGGCAAGGCGGCCGGGCAGTGGTCCCAGTACGCCGAGATCTCCGTCAAGCGTGTGCTCGACCGCAGCGGCGAGTCCACCTATTTCATCAATGGCACCAAGGTCCGCCGCAAGGACGTGATCGACCTGTTTCTCGGGACCGGCCTCGGCCCGCGCGCCTACGCGATCATCGAGCAGGGCATGATCTCGCGCATCATCGAGGCGCGCCCCGAGGATATCCGGGGTTTTCTCGAGGAAGCGGCCGGGGTCACCAAGTATCGGGAGCGGCGCCGCGAGACCGAGGGGCGCCTGTCCGACGCACGCGACAACCTGGCGCGTCTCGACGATATCCGCATGGAGCTGGGCGAGCGCATCGAACACCTGGCTGCACAGGCGGCGGTGGCTGAGCGCTACCGGTCTCTGCGCGAGGCCCATGCCGAGCGGCAGGACCTGCTGTGGTTGCTGAAGCGCTCCCAGGCCGACGCCGAAGCCGCCCAGTTGCGCCAGGGCGTGGCCGATACCGGACGCCAGATGGAGGCCGACAGCGCCCGCCTGCACGAACTCGAGGGCCTGGTCGAGGCTGCCCGTGAGGCGCACCTGCAGGCGTCCGAGGCTGTGAACCAGGCCCAGGGCGAGATGTACGGGGCGGCCTCGGAGGTCAGTCGGCTCGAGTCGGAGGGGCAGCGCCTGCGCGACTCACGGAGCCGGATCGAGGCACGCCTGCGTGAACTGGACGGCGAAGAATCGCACTGGTCCACGCGGCGCGAGACGCTCCTCGACGAGGCCGCCCGCTGGCGGGAACTCCTCGAGAACGCGCGCTTGCGCGCCGAGGAGGCGGCGGCGCGCCACGACGAGTCGGCGGAGCGGCTGCCGGAGCTCGAAGAGCGTGCCTCGAGCGCCGAGGCGACCGTGCAGGCGGTGCGCCGCGAACTGTCGCAGGTCGAGCAGCAGCTCCGGGTCCAGGAGGCCCACCGGACCAGCGCCCGGCGCGCGCTCGATGCCCTGCTCGAGCGACGGGCGAGGCTGGGGGCCGGAGGACAGGTGGCGGATGCGCCCGAAGCGGTCGAGATCGCGCGTCTCGAGGCCGAGCTGGATCTGGTCGCCGAGGAGCAGTCGGGGCGCGAGGCCAGCCTCGGCGAGCTGCAGGCGGGCATTCCCGAGCTGCAGGCCGGGGTCCGGTCGCGGCTGGACGAGGAACGACAGGCCCAGCGCACGCTGACCGAGCGCCGAGCCCGTCTGGAGGCCCTGCAGCAGTTGCAGGCACGGGTTCGCGACCAGGGCGAACTGGGCAGCTGGATCCGCCGTCATGGCCTGGACAGCGATCGGCCGGTCTGGAAATGCCTGGCCGTCGAGGCCGGCTGGGAACAGGCCGTCGAGACGGTGCTGCGCGAGCGGCTCGCGGCCCTGGAGGCTGCCGAGCCGGCGGCCCTGGCGCCCCTGCTGGCCGACCCGGCACCCGCCAGCGTTGCGGTGATGGTGGCTGGCGGCGGGCCCGCCGCGCCGCGCCAGGCGCCTGCCGGGACCCGCTGGCTGCGTGAGCGCCTGTCGTCCGAGGTGCCGTCCATATCCGAAGTGGTGGGGTCCTGGCTCGAGGGCGTGGCCAGCGTCGACTCGCTAGGCGACTGGCTGCCCCGGCTTGCCGCCATTCCGCACGGGGTTCGACTGGTCGA
Organism: Rhodocyclaceae bacterium; assembly: GCA_020445805.1. Taxonomy (GTDB): domain Bacteria; phylum Pseudomonadota; class Gammaproteobacteria; order Burkholderiales; family Rhodocyclaceae; genus Cognatazoarcus. The sequence continues at coordinate 6,292 of JAGRFX010000195.1, read as the reverse complement.
TCCCGCGGGCCGGGTGCTCGACCGGACAGGCCTGCTGTTCTTTGCGGCCAATGAGCGGACCCATGGCGCGATGGAGCGGCAGCGGGAGATCGACGGCCTGCGGGACGAGATCGCCGGCTGCGCCACGGTGGTGGAGCGGAGCCACGAGGGCCTGACCGAGGCCGAGCTGGCTCTGTCCGGGCGCCAGGAGCAGATCTCGCAGCTGCGTCAGGCGGTCCAGGCCGGGCAGCAGCGGCACCATGCCCTGCAGGTGGCGCACCTGAAGCTGGTCCAGGCGCGCCAGCGGGCGGATGAACACGCGGCCCGGGTCGCCCGCGACCTCGCCGAGCTGGGCGAAGCCGAGGCCCGCGAGCAGGGACACCTTGACGCGGCCCATGCCGAGCACGCGCGGGCCAGCGAGCTGGCCGCCCTGCATGCCGAGCGCCTGGATGTCGCCGAGACGGCGGCCAACGATCGGCGCGAATCGCTGCGAGCGGCCCGCGCGAGCGAGCAGGCGATTGCGCGGGAGCTGCAGGAGCTTCGCTTCGGCGAGCGCGAATGCAGCGGCAAGCTCGATGACAATGCCCGCAATCTGGCGCTGGCCGACGAACAGCTTCGGCGGGTCGGCCACGAACGGGCCGCGCGGTCTGTCGAGCTTGCCGGCTGCGACGATGCACAGACCGCCGCCGCGCTTCAGGAAGCGCTGGCCCTGCGTGCGGCGCGGGAGCTGGCCCTGGCGGGGGCCCGCGACCGGCTGGCCGAGGCGACGACGGCGCTCAGGGCCCACGAGTCGCTGCGACTCCAGACCGAGCAGTCCGTGGCGCCACTTCGCGATCGCCTGGCCGAACTGCGGATGAGCCTGCAGGCCGCGGAGATGTCGGTGGCCCAGTTCCAGGAACGCCTGACAGAAAGCGGAGCGGAGGAGGCGCGCCTGGCGCCCCTGCTGACAGGCGACCTCAAGGAGGGCGCGCTGACGCGGGAGGTGGCGCGGCTGGCGCGGGAGATCGAGGCCCTGGGTGCGGTCAACCTGGCGGCCCTGGACGAGCTGGCGACGGCCGAGGAGCGCAAGGGCTACCTCGACATGCAGAATGAGGACCTGATGACCGCGATCGGGACCCTGGAAGATGCGATCCGTCGCATCGACAAGGAGACCCGCGAGCAGCTCCAGAGCACCTACGATTTCGTCAACCGGCACTTCGGCGAGCTCTTTCCGCAGCTGTTCGGCGGCGGTCAGGCCAAGCTGGTGCTGACGGGCGAGGAGATCCTCGATGCGGGGGTGCAGATCATCGCCCAGCCGCCGGGAAAGAAAAATGCAAGCATTCATCTCCTCTCCGGCGGCGAAAAGGCGCTGACCGCGATCGCGCTGGTATTCTCCATGTTCCAGCTCAATCCGGCCCCGTTCTGTATGCTCGATGAGGTCGATGCGCCCCTCGACGACGCCAACACCGGACGCTACGGCGCCATGGTGAGGCGGATGTCGGCGCAGACCCAGTTCATCTTCATTACGCACAGCAAGATCACGATGGAGATCGCCCAGCAGCTGATCGGGGTGACGATGCAGGAGCAGGGCGTCAGCAGGGTGGTTGAGGTGGATATCGAAGAAGCGTTGCGCCTGGCGGAAACGGAACCGGCCTAGGCAAGGGACAACAATGGCAGTCAGCGAATTGCAGATGGGTCTGATCGCGGCGGGTGTGGCCGCGGTCGTCGGGGTGGTGGCATACAACAAGTGGCAGGAGAGCCGGCATCGACGGCGGGCCGAGAAGGCCTTCGGTGCCGACCAGCCGGATGTCCTGCTGGAGCCCGGGCTACGGGAGCCCGGCATCGGCGAGGCACCGCGGGGCGACGACGTGCCGCCCGAGGCGGCCCAGCCGGTGCGCGACAAGATGCCGGGACGAGCGTCGCCCGGGTGGCCGCGCGACGCCAGCGAACTGGCCGATTGCGTGGTGCGCATCGAATCGATCGAGGCGCTCGCAGCGGCGCGGATGTGGAGTGCCGCGGCCGAATCCATGGGCGACGTGGGCAAGCCCCTGCGCTGGTTCGGCTTCGACGACGCCAGCAACCAGTGGATCGAGATCGACAAGGACAGCAGCAGCGCCCACCACTGGTTCGCGGCCGTGCTTCAGCTGGTGGACCGTCGCGGTCCGGTCGGCGACCCCGAGCTGGTGCGCTTCTTCCACGGCTTGCAGCGGGTGGCCGACCAGTTCCTGGCAGTGCCTGCCGATCTGCCGCCACGCAACGAGATCCTCGCCCGCGCCCAGGAACTCGACAGCTTCTGCGCCAGCGTCGATGTGCAGATCGGACTCAACGTCGTTGCCCGTGAGGAGGCCTTCCCCGGTACCAAGATCCGCGCCCTGGCCGAATCCCAGGGTTGGGTCCTGCAGGAGGACGGCGCCTATCTGGCGGCCGATGCCGACGGGCAGACCCTGTTCGCCATGAGCAACCTGGACGGGGGGCCCTTCACGCCGTCGGACATGAAGTCCATGCAGACGCGCGGCATGACCCTGCTACTCGACGTGCCGCGTACCCGCAACGGCCTCGACGCCTTCGAGCGCATGCTGGGCAGCGCTCGCCAGCTGGCGGACACGCTCCAGGGGGCCGTGGTGGATGACAACAACGCGCCCTTTGGCGACGGCGAGGCCCAGGTCATCCGTGGGCAGATCGAGCATTTCCAGGGACGGATGTCGACGCGCGGGCTCGCGCCGGGTGGCGACGTGGCCCAGCGCCTGTTCGCCACATGAGCGAAGGCCCCGAAGCACGGGCCCGGGCGCTCCGGGAGACCCTCGAGCGCTACGGGCACGCCTACTACGTGCTGGACGCGCCGCTGGTGCCGGACGCCGAGTACGACCGGCTGTTCCGTGAGCTCGAAGCCCTCGAGCAGGCCCACCCCGAACTGGCGTCCGAGGATTCGCCCACGCGCCGGGTCGGTGGCGCACCGGCGCCGTACCTGGCCGAAGTGCGCCATGCGGTGCCCATGCTGTCGATCCGCACCGAGACCGACACCACGGCCGAGGGGGCCCGCAACTTCGACACCCGCGTCCGTAACGCCCTCGGCATGGGCGAGGCCGCGCCGCCGGTGGTGTACGCGGCCGAACTGAAATTCGACGGCCTGGCGATCAACCTGCGCTACGAGCAGGGGCGGCTGGTGCGGGCGGCGACGCGTGGCGATGGACAGACCGGCGAGGATGTCACGCACAACATCCGGACCATCCGCCAGGTACCCCTTCGCCTACAGGGCATCGATGCGCCGGTGCTCGAGGTGCGGGGCGAGATCTACATGCGCCGCGACGACTTCGAGCGTCTCAACGAGGTGCAGCGGGCCGCCGGCGCCAAGACCTTCGTCAATCCCCGCAATGCGGCCGCCGGGGCGGTTCGCCAGCTCGATCCGGCCATCGCGGCGACCCGGCCGCTGTCCTTTTTCGCCTATGGCCTCGGCGAGATCCTCGGCTGGGACCTGCCGGCAACGCACTCCGAAACCCTCGATGCCCTGGCCGCAGCGGGGCTGCCGGTCTGCCGCCATCGCGTCACGGGCGCCGGGCCCGAGCCCCTGATCGCGTTCCACGACGAGGTCGAGGCCATGCGCGACAGCCTGCCCTACGACATCGACGGGGTGGTGTACAAGGTCGATGCGTACCGGGTTCAGCAGGAGCTGGGTTTCGTGACCCGCGAGCCGCGCTGGGCCGTGGCCCACAAGTACCCGGCCCAGGAGGAGATGACCGAGCTCCTCGATATCGACGTCCAGGTCGGACGAACCGGTGCATTGACCCCCGTGGCACGCCTCAGGCCCGTGTTCGTCGGTGGCGTCACGGTCACCAATGCGACCCTCCACAATCAGGACGAGATCGACCGCAAGGACGTGCGGATCGGCGACTGGGTGGTCGTGCGGCGCGCGGGCGACGTGATCCCCGAGGTCGTGGGTCCGGTGCTCGAGCGGCGAACCACCGAGCTGCCGCGCTTCGACCTGCTGGCGCGCTTCCCGGTCTGCCCGATCTGTGGCAGCCAGGTTCACCGGGCCGAGGACGAGGCTGTGGCCCGCTGCAGCGGCGGACTGGTATGTGCCGCCCAGCGCAAGCAGGCATTGCTTCATTTCGCCAGTCGCCGCGCCATGGACATCGAGGGCCTCGGCGAGAAGCTGGTGGATCAGCTGGTGGACGGCGGGGTGGTCAAGACACCCGTGGACCTCTATCGCCTCGGTGTGCTGGCCCTGGCCAACCTGGAGCGCATGGCCGACAAGTCGGCGTCGAACCTGCTGGCGGCGATCGAGCGCAGTCGCGAGACCACCCTGGCGCGCTTCATCTATGCGCTGGGCATCCGCAATGTGGGCGAGACCACGGCGCGCGATCTGGCCGCGAGCTTCGGCTCGCTCGACGCGCTGCTGGCCGCCACGCCCGAGCAACTGCAGCAGGTCCCCGATGTCGGTCCGGTCGTCGCCAATTGTGTTGCAGAGTTCTTCGCGGAACCGCATAACGTCGAAGTGGTGGAACAATTGCGCGCGGTCGGGCTCCGCTGGGTGGAAGGCGAGCCCCGAAGGGCCGATGGCCCCCTGCTCGGAAAGACCTTCGTGCTGACGGGCACGCTGCCCGAAATGAGCCGGGAAGAGGCCAAGGCCCTGATCGAAGCGGCGGGCGGGCGCGTGACCGGTTCGGTTTCGAAGAAGACCGATTACGTGGTGGCCGGCGACGAGGCCGGCAGCAAGCTCGACAAGGCGAACGCGCTGGGCGTGGCCGTCCTGGACAAGGACGGCCTGCTGGCCCTGCTCGGGGCTGAGGGATAGGGGCGCGAGGCGCCCCGAAACGCAAACAGGAGTCGTATGAAGAAGCTCACCAAGGCGGTATTCCCGGTAGCGGGGATGGGCAGTCGTTTCCTCCCGGCCACCAAGGCCAGTCCGAAGGAAATGATGCCGATCGTGGACAAGCCGCTGATCCAGTACGCGGTGGAAGAGGCCGTGGCGGCTGGCGTCACGGACCTGGTGTTCATCACGGGGCGCTCGAAGCGGGCCATCGAAGACCACTTCGACAAGGCCTACGAACTCGAGACCGAGCTGGAGGCGAGAGGCAAGGACGCCCTGCTCAAGATCGTCCGCGACACCGTGCCCAATGGCGTGAACTGCATCTATATCCGCCAGCCGGAGGCGCTGGGCCTCGGGCATGCCGTGCTGTGTGCGGCGCCGGTGGTGGGCGATGACCCCTTTGCCGTGCTGCTGGCAGACGACCTGCTCGACGGGGAGGGCGATGGCCCGGTGCTGAAGCAGATGGTCGAGGTGTTCGACTATCACCGCTGCTCGGTGCTCGGGGTCATGAATGTCCCCCGCGAGCAGACGGGCAGCTACGGCATCGTCAGCACGGAACGGGACTCCGGGCAGGTCCAGCGGGTCACCGGCATCGTCGAGAAGCCGAAGCCCGAGGTGGCACCCACGACCCAGGCCGTGGTCGGTCGCTATGTGCTCACCGGCAGCATCTTCGAGCACCTGCGGCGCATCACGCCGGGCGCAGGGGGCGAACTGCAGCTGACCGACGGGATCGCCTCGCTGCTGAAGGAAGAGGCCGTCCTGGCCCACCAGTTCAAGGGCGTGCGCTACGACTGCGGCTCCAAGCTGGGCTACCTGCAGGCCACCCTGGAGCTGGGCCTGAAACACCCGGAAGTGGGTCGCGAATTTGCGGCCTACCTGGAGGCCCGTGGCGGCGTGAAGCCCCGGCCGAAACCGAAGGTGGCCTGAGCGGCCGCCCCAAAGAAAAAGGCACGGCGAACGCCGTGCCTTTTTTCATGGCCGCGAGGCGGGTCAGGCGCCTTCGCGGTTGGCGCGCTTGCGCTCGTGCTCCTTGAGGTGACGCTTGCGCAGGCGAATGCTCTTGGGGGTGATCTCGACCAGCTCGTCGTCGGAGATGAACTCGATGGCCGACTCCAGCGTCAGCTGGATCGGCGGCACCAGGCGGACCGCCTCGTCCGTGCCGGAGGCGCGCACGTTGGTCAGCTGCTTGCCCTTGATCGGGTTCACGACCAGGTCGTTGTCGCGGGTGTGGATGCCGATGATCATGCCCTCATAGAGCGCATCGCCCGGATCCACGAACATGCGGCCACGATCCTGCAGCTTCCACAGGGCGTAGGCCACGGCAGCGCCGTCCTCCTGCGAGATCAGCACGCCATTGCGGCGCTCGGCCATGGTGCCCGCCATCGGACCGTAGTCGTCGAAGACGTGGCTGGCCAGTCCGGTGCCGCGGGTCAGGGTCAGGAACTCGCCCTGGAAGCCGATCAGGCCGCGGGCCGGAATGCGGTATTCGAGGCGGGTGCGTCCCTTGCCGTCGGGCGACATGTCCTG
>JAGRFX010000194.1 GCA_020445805.1 Rhodocyclaceae bacterium | reverse complement strand
TGCCCAGCACGTTGATGTTGGTGAGCGGCGCGTCCTCGTCGGTGGACAGGGGGCCGTCATCGACGGCGACCGGCGCATCGTTCGCCGGATTGACGGTGATCTGGACCGTCGCCACGTTCGATACCTGGCCCTGATCGTCCTCGACGGTATAGGTGAAACTGTCCGGACCGCTGTAATTCTCGTCGGGGGTGTATGTCACCACGCCGGTCGCCGTGTTCACGGCGACAGCCCCATGGGCCGGAGCGCCGACAATCGACACCGACGCCGCGACCAGCGTGCCATCCACGTCGGTATCGTTGTCGAGGACCGGGATAGCGACAGCCGTGTCTTCATTGGTGGTGACCACGTCATCACCCGCAAGCGGCGCATCATTGACGGGGCTGACCGGCCCCAGGCGCAACACGGCCTGATCCTCTCCGCCAAGTCCGTCGCCGACCGTGTAGGTGATCTCCGGGACATCGCCGGTGTAGTCAGGCTCGGGGTCGAAGCGATAGCTGCCGTCGGCTTCGATCACAAGGCGGCCGATACCATCGATCGCAGCCGTATCTCCAGGTGCAAAGGACTCCGCGACCCCGTCGCCGTCGATGTCGACCTCGAAACCCACGACACCGAGCGGATTGCCATCCGGATCGCTGTCGTTGTCGAGCACGTTGCCGGTAACGAACTCGTCCTCCGTCACCGCCTGCTCGTCGTCGGTCGCGACGGGTGGCTGGTTGTCACCCATGGTGAGGATCAGCGAAGCATTGGCACTGCCGCCCTGCCCGTCGTCGACGGTGTAGATGGCCACGGGGACGGGGCCGTTGTAGTCGGTCAACGGTTCAAAGCGGAAGGCCCCATCGCTCCCGATCGTGAGCGTTCCCACCCCATCGATGGTCGCCAGGCTGCCCGGCCCGAACAGCTCGGCCGCGCCGTCGCCATCCACATCGACGGCGAATCCCGTCACGGTCAGGGGATCCCCATCGCCGTCGGTATCGTTGTCAAGCACATTGCCGGTGGCCACATCATTGATCGCCACGGTTACCAGGTCATCCTCGGCCACCGGATCGACATTGACCGGCGTGATCGGACCAAGCCGGAGTACCGCCTGGTCCTCGCCGCCGTCCGGATCCTCGATGGTGTACGTGACAGGCGGCACGGGCCCCGTGTAGCCCGGCGCCGGATCGAAGACGAAAATGCCGTCCTCATCGATCGTCAGTTCGCCCACCCCGTCGATCGTGATCGGCCGACCGGTGGCATAGCTCTCGGGGATGGTGTCGCCGTTCGCATCCACCTGGATGCGCGTCACGATCAGGGTGGAGCCTTCGGGGTCTTCGTCGTTGTCGAGCACATTGCCCTCGACCCGGGTGCCCTCCTCGACCGGCACGTTGTCGTCGCGGGCCACCGGATCCAGGTTGGCCACGGAATTGACGGTGATCGTCACGGTGGCAAAACTGCTGTCGCCGTCCACGTCGGAAACGACATAGGTGAAGGTGTCGGTCCCGGTGAATCCCGTGTTCGGCGTATAGGTGAAGGTGCCGTCGAAATTGACGGTCGCGGTGCCATTGGCCGGCGGGGTCGACAGCGACCAGGTGTCGCCGCCATCGGGGCTCAGTTCATCGTTCAGGGCCAGATCCCCGGCCACGGAGGCCGCGCCGTTCAGCTCGAACTCGTCATCGACAGCCAGGGGGGCCCCCTCGGGCACCGTAACATCGATGGTCACGACGGCGGTCGATACATCGCCGTCGGCATCGGTGATGGTGTAGCTGAAGGTATCCAGCCCGAAGAAGCCCTCATCGGGGGTATATGAGAAGGTGCCGTCCGGATTGACGACCACTTCGCCGCCGCCGGCCAGCTGGTCGATCGCCCACACGTTGCCACCGTCGGCACTGGGCGTGTCATTGGCGGCCAGGTTGCCCGTGACCGTGTCGTCGGGCGACACCTGGAAGCTGTCGTCGACGGCCACCGGCACGTCATCGGCAGCCCCGACCCGAATCGTCACCGTCGCGATGCTGGTATCGCCGTCGGCATCCGTCACCACATAGGTGAAGCTGTCCTCGCCTTCGAAGCCGGCGTCCGGGGTATACGAATAGGTACCGTCCGGATTGACCGTGGCCGTGCCGTTGGCGGGCAGGCTGTCGATGGCCCAGACGTTGCCACCGTCCAGGCTCGGCGTGTCGTTGGCCGCCAGGTTTCCACTGATCGCCTCGTCGACGGGCGTCGAGAAGACATCGTCCACCGCCAGCGGGCTGTCGTCATTGCCACCGTCGTCCGGCGGAAGCGTCCCTGCGGCAACCACCGAGATGGTGACGGTCGCGGTGCTGACGTCGCCATTGGCATCGGTCAGGGTGTAGGTGAAGCTGTCGGTCCCCAGGAAGCCGTCGGCCGGGGTGTAGGTGTAGGTGCCGTCCGGATTGACCACGACCGTGCCATTGGCCGGTCCGCTGGCGATGGCCCAGACGTTGCCACCGTCCAGGCTGGGCGAATCGTTGCTGGCCAGATTGCCGGTCAGGGCCTGGCCGGCCTCGGTGGTGCCGGTGTCATCCACGGCCAGGGGCTGGTCATCGAGGGGCGCATCGCCCACCTGGACCGTCACAGTCGCGCTGACCAGGGAACTCCCGTCGCTGATCGTGTAGGTGAAGGACACCGGCCCCTCCACGCCATCCGCCGGCGTGAAGCTGAGCGTGCCGTCTTCGTTCAGCACCACCGTGCCACCGTCCACATCCACCGGGACACCGACAGAAACCGGCTGCCCACCCACGGCCACAATCGTCAGGGGATTGCCATCTGGATCGCGGTCGTTGTCCAGCACATCGATGATGACGGTGGTACCCAGGGCGGTTGTGACGTCGTCGTCGACCGCCAGCGGCACGCCGTCACCCGTGGCTGCGCCGGACTGATCGGGCTCGGTGGCGGCGGCTTCGCCCGCAAACGTGACGGACAGCGGATCGACCCCCTCCGCGATGCGCAGCAGGCGCACGAAGTCGTTTCCGTCGCCGGTACCGCCGCCGTCGACACCGGCGGCCGGCGCCTCGAGCTCGCCATCCAGCGTCCGACCCGCTTCCAGCGCCTGGATCACCCGCTCGATGGAGCCATCGGCCAGGGCACCCTCGTCCGTCGAAGGCCCGCCGCCGGGGATCATGTCGGCCGACATCACCATCACCTGCTCCGGATGGACCGTCAGCAGGTCGCCCGTACCCAGGGCCAGTTCAACCTGCCCGCCGGGCGCGGTGACGACCGTCTCGCCTTCGAGCAGCACGTCACCGGGTTTCAGCTCACGCTGGACGCCTTCGGGCGAGCGTGCGTAGGCCTTGCCGATGACGGCGACGACGGTGGCGATGGCTTGGGACATGGACAGGCTCCACGACAGGGATGAGTTCGGTCGCCCGGGCCAGTTCGGACCCTTTGGGCAGCAATGGGACGACGATAGCGGGGATCGTCAAGCCGGGATATTGGACCGGTGGACAGGGTGGCGCGTCAGGCGACGCTGCGCACGGGGGCCGAGTCGCGGACGCGGATCGCCAGTTCGAGACGGTCGCGCACGCCCAGCTTCTCGAACGCGGCGGCCAGATGCGCCTTGACCGTCCGTTCGGTGATCTCGAGCGCCCTGGCCGCTTCCTTGTTGGTGGCGCCCTTGGCCACCTCGAGCGCGACGGCCCGCTCGCGGGGGGTGAGTCCGGACAGGGCATTGCCCGTCGGCGCGGTCTGGCCGTCCAGTCGGGCATTGACCGAGCCGAGCACCCGCTGCATCAGTTCGGGGCCGATCCACAGCCCGCCATGGGCGACGACCAGCGCAATCTGCCGCAGCAGGTCGGGATGCGACTGGGCGTGGCAATAGCCGCGGGCGCCGCCATGCAGCGCCTGCAGCGCGGCGGCCTGGGCGGGCGCGTCGCTCATCACCACGATCGGGACGCCCGGAAAGGCGGAAACCGCCCGCGCCACCAGCCGGCCCGCGTCACGCTCATCGAGTCCTCCGGCGTGCAGCCAGAGCTGGTCAGCGGCAGCACGCGCGCCGACCGCATCCTCCAGGCTGGCGCTCAAGCTGCCGTCGGGGAAGGCTTTGCGCCAGGGCGCAACCCATTCGGCGTGGCGACAGATCGCGTGCATCGGCCTCAGCGCTCCGTCAAGGCGTTGGCCTTGGCCCGCAGCACCGGCTTCAGCAGGTAGCTCAGGATCGATTTCTTGCCGGTCAGGATGTCCACCTCCGCGACCATGCCGGGGATGACCGGCAGGTTTTCGCCCAGCGATTTCTCGAGGGTGCGCACGCGCACCAGGAAGAAGGCGTTGCCTTCCTCGTCCAGCACACTATCGGCACCGATCTGCTCGAGTTCAGCCTCGAGGCCGCCATAGATCGCGAAATCGTAGGCCGTGAACTTCACCATGGCCTTCTGGCCGGGCCGCAGGAAGGCGATGTCGCGCGGCGTGATCTTGGTCTCGAGCACCAGCGCGTCGTCCAGCGGCACCACCTCGACGACCTCGGCCCCGGGCTGCACGACTCCGCCCAGCGTATTGACCAGCAGGCGCTTGACCGTGCCCCGCACGGGGGCCTTCACTTCCGCATGCTTGACCCGGTCCGCCAGGGCCAGGCTGCCCTCGGACAGGCTGCCCAGCTTGGCGCTGACCTCCGAGAGCTCGCTCCGCACCTTGTTGCGGAACGAGAGATCCACGTCCTCGACCTTGCGGTTGGCCTCGCGGATCGCCGCCTTGAGCCGCGCGATCTGGGCCTCGGCCTGGTCGCGGTCGCCGCGGAAGCGATTGACGTCCCGCTCCAGGCGCAGCAGTTCGACCTCGGAGACCGCGCCCGCCCCCACCAGGGGCTTGGTCACATCGAGTTCCCGGGTCGTGAGCGCCAGCGAGCGGGCCGCGTTGTCGCGCGCCGTCGTGACCTCGCGCAATTCCTCGTTGCGCTGGCTGAGTTGCTGCCGCGCGATGCCCAGCTGGGCTTCGAGGCCATCCAGGCTGGAGCGGTAGTGAACGCGCTCCTGCTCCACGATTTCCGGAATCGCGGCAAGCAACTCGGCCGAGGGCTCGAACGGGCGCCCCTCCGACAGGGCCGAGAGGCGCACCGAGCGGGCCTGCAGGGCCAGGTATTCGGCGCGGTTTTCGCGCAGCGAGGCGACGAAGCGGGTCGGGTCGATGCGCAGCAGGACCTGCCCGGCCTCGACGGTCTCACCCTCCCGCGTCAGGATCTCCTCGACCACGCCCCCGTCCACGGCCTGGACCACCTGCAGCTGGCTCGACGGGATGACCCTGCCCTGCCCCTTGGTGACCTCGTCGATCTCGGCGTAGGCCGCCCACACCACCAGCGCCACGATGACGAAGAACGCCCAGCGCAGCATGGCCCGGGCACGCAGGGGCTCCTGGTCCAGCCGGGCCCAGTCTGCGTCGCTCGCCCAATTGCGGTCGCGCTCGCCTTCGGTGGGAATCCAGCGCGCAAACAGGCGATCGACGCCACGGCGCGCCGCCGCATCGGAGGCACCGCTGGAGAGGAAGAGCGCAGCGAGGAATTCCTTCATCCGGCCCTCCCGATGCGGCCCTGGCGCAGGGCCTCGACGACCCGGTCGCGGGGCCCGTCGGCGACCACCCGCCCGCCATCCACGACGATGACACGGCTCGCCAGCTCCAGCAGCGAGGTGCGGTGGGTAACGATGATCAGGGTCCGGTCGCGGGCGAAGGTCGCCAGGTGACGCTTGACCTCTTCTTCGGTGGAGTGGTCCATGGCACCCGTGGGTTCGTCGAGCAGCAGGATCTGCGGCCGCGTGACCACCGCCCGGGCAATGGCGACCCCCTGCCGCTGCCCGCCCGAAAGCGACTCGCCCCGCTCGCCGACCATCATGTCGAAGCCCTGGGGATGCCCGTTGACGAATTCGAAGATCCCGCCCACCCGCGCGGCCTCCAGGACCTGCTCGTCACTGGCCTGGCGCGCGGCGATCGTCAGGTTGTCCCGCAGCGTGCCATAGAACATGTTGGCCTCCTGCGAGACGTAGCCGACGTGGCGGCGCAGCTCCGCAGGGTCCACCTGGCGCAGGTCGATGCCATCCACCAGCAGCGCGCCCGCGGTCGGCTGGTAGAGGCCGAGAATCAGCTTCTGGAGGGTGGTCTTGCCCGAACCGACGCGACCGAGCACCGCCACGTGTTCGCCCGGGTTGATCCGCAGGGAGACATTGCGCAGGGCCGGCGTCTCCTGCCCCGGATAGGTGAAGCTCACGTCCTTGAACTCGATCGCACCGTCGAAGCGCTGGCGGGTCACGAAGTGCGCGCCTTCCGGCCGCTCGACCGGCTGGCTCAGGATGTCGTCCAGCGACCTGAGCGCCGTGGCGGCGTTGTGGAACTGCACCAGCAGTGCCGTCACCTGGCCGACGGGCTGCAGCGCCCGCGAGCCGAGCATGGAACAGGCGATCAGCCCGCCCAGGGTCAGCTCGTTCTCGCCGATGAGGTAGACGCCGGTCACGACCAGGGCGATATTGACGCTCTGCTGCGCCCACATGGCGCCGTTGGCCGTGGTGGCCGACAGCAGGCGCAGCTGGGCCCCGACCCGCGCCAGGAAGGCGGCGCTCGATTCCCAGCGCTTCTGCATCACGCCCTCGACCCCCAGTGACTTGACCGTTTCGAGCCCGACCAGGCTCTCGATGAGGGTGGCATTGCGCAAGGCGCTGGCCCGATAGGTGGTTTCGGTCAGGGCCTGCATCTTTGGCCGCACGGTCAGCGCATAGAGCCCGACGAGGCAGGCACCGACGAGCACCGGGACGATCATCGGCAGCGCGATCCAGCCGATGACCAGCAGGAAGATGACGCCGAAGGGCAGGTCCACGAAGGCGGTGATGGTCGCCGAGGTGATGAAGTCGCGCACGGTCTCGAAGGATCGAAGGTTCGAGGCGAAGGACCCCGCCGAGATCGGCCGATGCTCGAGGCGCAGCCCCAGCACCCGCTCCATGATGAAGGCCGAGAGGCGCACATCCACCCGGCTCCCGGCCAGGTCCACGAAGTAGCCCCGCATGGTCCGCAGGAGGGCATCCGCCGCCACCACCAGCCCCACGCCCACGGCAAGGATCCACAAGGTATCGGTGGCGTTGTTCGGCACCACCCGGTCGTACACGTTCATCGTGAACAGCGGGAGCGCCAGCGCAAACAGGTTGATCATCAGCGCGGCCAGCAGCACGTCGCGGTAGAGCGGCGCGTTCTCGGCCAGGGTGGACCAGAACCAGTGCCGCCCACGGATGCGGCCGACCTCGGGGGTGCGCGCGTCGAAGCGGAATTCCGGCCGCACGTAGAGGGTCGCGCCGGCATAGCGCTGCGACAACTCCGCGGCCGACAGCTCGACGATCGCCTCGCTCAGCTCGGGCAGGATGACCCGGTAGCCCTGCTCGCTCCGCTCGACCACGACGCAGGCCGTATCACCCTCGAGCAGCACGATGGCGGGCAGCAGCGCCTCGTGAAGCGCGCCGAGCGGCTGCGTGGCCACGCGCGTGGCGAATCCGGCACGCCGGGCGGCCCGCCCGACCAGGGATGGGGTGAGCGGCCCGCCATCGAGCGGCAGGCCCGCCAGCGCCGCCTCACGCGTCAGCTTGCCGCCATGGGCCCGTACCACGGCCAGCAGGCACTCGAGGAGCACGTCGACCGGCCCGGCGGTCTCGGTGGGCGCGGCGGGCTCGGATTCACGGGGTTCCAGGATGGTCGGCTCGGTCATTGTGCAGCGTCGTACGGGACGGCGGTCTATCCCCGGTCATACGTCAAACGGCGCCGATACTTTAGTTGGCATGCCTCAAAAGACGAAAGCACCCGCCCCCCGATGCGGCAAAAATCACATTCCTCCGGCCTGAAACGCGCGGACTTGTCCGGTCAAGCCGGGAACCAAATCTGCCGTTAGCACTCTCATCCAACGAGTGCTAACATAGGACGCGAGGAGGAAACACAACGATGAACGCGACCCTGACTTTGCCGGTCCCGTCCTCTGCGGGCAGCATTGACCAGTACATCCAGTCGGTCAATCGCTTGCCGATGCTGACGGAGAAGGAAGAAGTCGAACTCGCCCATCGCTTCCGCGACGAGGAAGACCTCGAAGCGGCGCGCAAGCTGGTCATGTCCCACCTGCGGCTGGTGGTTGCGATCGCCCGTGGATACTTGGGCTACGGTCTGCCCCATGCCGACCTGATCCAGGAAGGCAATATCGGCCTCATGAAGGCGGTCAAGCGCTTCGACCCCGACCGGGGCGTGCGTCTGGTGTCCTTCGCGATC
>JAGRFX010000193.1 GCA_020445805.1 Rhodocyclaceae bacterium | reverse complement strand
GTTCTGGATATAACGGGCCATCAGGTTGATTTCGTCCTTCGACAGGATGTCGTCGAAGTTCACCATGCCGCCTTCGGTGCCGTAGGAGATGATCTTCTCCAGGCGGCTGGTGCCCAGCTTGAGCGTGCCACCCTCGAGCGTGGTGCCATCGGGCAGCTTCTTGGTGAAGTGCGGTTCCAGGTTCTTGCCGGTCGCGCCTTTGCGCAGAACGCCATGGCAACCCGCACAGCGCTCGAAATAGATCTTCTTGGCCGTGGCCTTTTCTGCATCGCTCAACGACGGCGCGTCGGCCGCAAAAGCCGCGCCCAGCATCATCGGCAGCGTAGCAAGCGCCAGCAGGCTTGCGAATGTCTTACCACCCCGTTTCATCGCCTTTCTCCCTTAAAGATTCAGGACAGCGGCTAGTTCCGCTGGGCTGCAGAATGCCGCCGCGGTATTCAGGGTTCCTTGACTCGAGTCAATCTCGATTCCGTGGCGCCTCCGATACAGTCCGTATCAACCCTCAGCGACCGGATTTCGGGAGAGCGGAAATGAACAGACTGGCAGTTCCTGTGGTCGAGGCCATGGACGACACCCTGATGGCCCTGGGCAACCAGATCATGGCCAAGATGGCCCGGGCGCGCGGCACGCGCCCCTGCGGCGACAAGCCCGCCCGGAGCAGCGCAGGCTCGGACCGGGCCGCAGACAGCCCGCGCGGTCGGGTCTGCCTGGTCGGCGCAGGACCGGGTGACCCCGAGCTGCTGACCGTCCGGGCGGTGCGCCGCATCCAGGAGGCGGACGTGGTGGTCTACGATCACCTGGTCGGGCCCCGCGTGCTGGCGCTCATTCCCGAGCGCACACGCCGCATCTATGTGGGCAAGGAAGCCGGCCGGCACACCCTGCCCCAGGAGCAGATCAACGAACTGCTGGTGACGCTGGTGGACAGCCACGCCAGCGTGGTCCGGCTGAAAGGCGGCGACCCCTTCGTGTTCGGGCGCGGGGGCGAGGAGCTGGAGCGCCTGGCCGATGCCGGCGTCGATTTCGAGGTGGTTCCGGGCATCACGGCCGCCAGCGGCATCTCGGCCTACGCCGGTATTCCGCTGACCCACCGGGACCACGCCCAGTCCTGTGTCTTCGTCACCGGCCACCTCAAGGACGGCAGCCTCGACCTCGACTGGCCGGCCCTGGCGCGTGCGCACCAGACGGTCGTCTTCTACATGGGCGTGGGCGCGCTGCCGCAGATCTGCGAACAGATGATGGCCCACGGCCTGCCCGCGGACCACCCCGCAGCGCTGGTCCAGGACGGCACCCTGCCAGGACAGCGCACGCTCGCCGGCACGCTCGACACCCTGCCGGCGCTGGCGCGGGCCGAGGGCATCCGCCCGCCGGCCCTCCTGATCATCGGCAGCGTGGTGGACCTGCACCAGCGCATCGGCTGGTTCGAGCGGGCCCAGGCCGGCGCCCTGGCCACCTGAAACCGATCCTGTGCGCGCCCCCACGAAGGGCGCGCCGAGGAGAATCGACCATGTCAGTCAACAGCCACATCGACATTCCCTGCGCCCTGCGCCGCCTGTCCCTGTTCAGCGAGGTCAGCGAGGCCGAGATCGCCATGCTCGCCGAGGCCACCCACGAGCGGACCCTGCTGCGGGGCGAGACCCTGTTCCAGCAGGGCGATCCGCCCAAGGGCATCTTTTACGTGATCCGGGGCCAGATCAAGCTGGCCTTCTCGTCACGCCAGGGCAATGAAAAGATCGTCGAAGTCCTCGGCCCCAGCCAGAGCTTCGGCGAAGCGGTCCTGTTCATGGACCGCAGCTACCCGGTCTTCGCCGAGGCCCTGGCCGACACCCAGCTGCTCCAGATCGACCGCGGCGTAGTGTTCCGGCTGATCGAGGAAGACCCGGCCTTTGCCCGCTCGCTGCTGGCCGGCATGGCCATCCGCCTGCACGGCATGGTGCGCGACGTGGAGGCGTATTCGCTCCGTTCCGGCGCCCAGCGCGTGATCTCGTACCTGTTCTCGCTGTCGGACAAGCTGCCCTGCGAGACCCGCGCCGAGGAGCGGCCCACCGTGCAGTTGCCGACCACCAAGCATGTGCTCGCCTCGCGGCTCAACCTGGTGCCCGAAACCCTCTCGCGGATTTTTCACGACCTGTCCGAGGAGGGCCTGATCTCGGTACAGGGTCGCCATATCACCCTGCAGGATCCGGTCGCCCTGCGCGATTTCGACCGCTGACAGGGCGGCTCAGGCCGCCTTCTGGTCGAGTGCCGCCAGCGCCCGCTCGAAATCGAAGCGCGCGATGCTCTTTCGGACGTCCTCGTAGGCGGCGCCCAGGGCCTTCTCGGCCAGGGCCGTCTCACGCTCGAGCAGGGAGACGCACTCGGTGTCGCCCTGCGCCAGGAGGCCTTCGAGCCGGACGCGGAAATCCTGCAGCTGGTCGTCGTCGAGGGTGGCGCAGGGCTCGACCTCCGCGAGCGCGTCCTGCGACGCCTCCTTGGCCCCGGCGGGGATCCAGCGTGCCAGCACCTCGGCCAGGCGTTCCGGCTCGACCGGCTTGCTGAGGAAATCGTCCATGCCCGCATCCGAGCAGGCCTGGCGATCCTCGCTGAACGCGTTGGCGGTCAGGGCGATGATCGGCAGGGTCACGCAATGGGCCATCGCGCGGATCGCGCGGGTGGCGGCCAGGCCGTCCATGACCGGCATCTGGACGTCCATCAGCACCACGTCGAAGCGCTCGTCGCGGCAGGCGTCGAGGGCCTGGCGGCCATCGTGGGCCGCCGTCACGTCCAGCCCCAGGTCGCCCAGCAACTCGAGGATCACCTCGAGATTGACAGGGTTGTCCTCCGCCACCAGCACCCGACTGCCCGGCTGTACGCGCTGCGCCACCGGTGGTGCCGCGCGGGATTCCGGCGCGTCGCCTGCCACCAGCGGCAAATCGAACCAGAAGCGGCTCCCGGCCCCCGGTTCGCTGCTGGCCCCCACGCGGCCGCCCATCAGTTCCGCCAGGCGCAGGTTGATGGCCAGCCCGAGACCGGTGCCGCCGTACTTGCGGGTCGTCGATACGTCGGCCTGCTCGAAGGCCCGGAACAGGCGTGCGAGCTTGTCCGGCTCGATCCCGATCCCGCTGTCGCGGACCTCGAAGCGGACCATGGGTCGGGCCGGCCCGGCCTCCACCCGCGTGACCACGATGTCCACATGCCCCTGTTCGGTGAACTTGACCGCATTGTTCACATAGTTGAGCAGGGCCTGGCGGACCCGCGTGGGGTCGCCCCGCAGGACCTCGGGCACATCCGTGACCTCGATGGACACCTGAACCCGCTTGCGCTCGGCGAGCTCGCCCACCATGGAGCGCACCTGGTCGAGCAGTTCGAACAGCCGGTAGTCGCGGATCTCGAGTTCGACCCGCCCGGCCTCGATCTTCGACAGGTCCAGGATGTCGTTGATGACCCGCAGCAGATGCTGCGCGGAGGCCGAGATCTTGCCCAGGCGCTCGGACACCCGCGGGTCGCGGCTGTCCCGCTGCAGCAGGTGGGTCAGGCCGACGATGGCGTTCATCGGGGTCCGGATCTCGTGGCTCATGTTGGCCAGGAAGGCGCTCTTGGCCCGGTTGGCCGACTCGGCCCGCTGGCGGGCGTCCTCCAGTTCGGAGGTTCGCTGACCGACCAGGTCCTCCAGATGGTGTCGGTGGCGATCGAGTTCATCGGCCAGTCGCTTGCGCTCGGTGATGTCCTCCAGCACCGCCACGTGGTGCGTGATCTCGCCCTCACGCCGGATCGGCGCGACGGTGGCCGCCTTGTAGCGGAGCTCGCGATCGCTGCCGTCGCTCACCAGCTCGCCGCGCCACACCGCATCCTCCCCGAGCATCCGCCACAGGACGCCGAACACGGGGTGGGGATCGACGCCCGCGCAGAGACTGGCCAGGGACTCCCCGATCAGCGTCGCCGGTTCCATCTGGTGGCGTCGGCAGAAGGCGTGGTTGGCGTAGGCCACGATGCCGCGCACCGAGACGATCAGGACGCTCTCCGGGCTCTGCTCGACCACCTGGGACAGCATCCGCAACTGATCCTGTTCTGCCCGCCGTTCCGTGACGTCGCTGAAGACCGCGGCAAACTGGCCGCGCCGCGGCGAATACAGCTGCGTGTCGAAGTAGCGGTCCAGGCTGCCCACATAGGACTCGAAGCTCTGGGGCTCGCCGGTGACCGCCGTCTGGATGTGGCGCTCGAACCATTTGAGCTCGAGCCCGGGGAAGACCTCGAACACGGTGCGGCCGATCACCTCCTCCGGGGCCAGGCCCATGACCTGCCCATAGGCCGGGTTGGCGTCGATGAAGCGCCAGTCGCAGGGCTCGCCGTCGGCGTCGAACAGGACCTCGCCGACCACGAAGGCCTCCTGCATGCACTCGAAGAGGTTGCGATAGTTCGATTCGCTCTGCCGCAGCGCATCCTCGGCCTGCGAGCGCTCGGTGATGTCACGGGCAATGCCGAAGAGGCCCGCCAGTTCGCCATTGCCGTCGTAGAGCGGGCCCTTGGTGGCCAGGAAGGTGGTCACGCCGTTGGGCGTGGTCAGCACCTCTTCCCGCGTGACCGTTTCGCCGCCCTCCATGATCCGCCGGTCGGCGGCCATCAGGGTCTCTGCCTCGCCGACGGGGAACAGGCTGCGATCATCCTGGCCCATCACGTGGACCGCATCGACGCCCGCCGCGCGCGCGGCCGCGGGGTTGAACAGCACATAGCGGCCCTCCCGGTCCTTGGCGAAGATGGCATCGGTGGAGGCTTCGGCAATCGCACCGACCATCTGGAGGGCCTGGAGCTTGTCGCGGCGGGCCTCGTGCTCGACCCGGGCCAGGCGCAGGGCCTGCCGCTCCTGGACCAGGCGGGTGAGCAGATAGGCCATGCCCGTCGCGAGCAGGGCGGCGACCACGATCCACAGGGCGCTGGCCCGGGTGGCGGCCAGCAGGGCCTGCCGCTGCAGGCAGGCAATGACATACCAGTCGGTGCCCGGCACCTCGGCCGCCACGCCCAGGACACGGTGGTCGAGCCCCTCGGTGGCCTCGGCCAGGTGGCCGGTCGGCAGGTTGCCGAACACCACGCGGTCCTCGATGCTGCCCCGTGCGTCGGCAATGGCGGTCCGTCCGCCGTCGGACAGATCGACGAAATACTCACCGTCCTGGCGCAGGAATCGAATGCTGCCGGGCGCGTACTGCGCAGGCCACTCGACAATCGACGGAATCAGGAAGACCGAGGGATCGATGCGGAACACCAGTGCCGCGCGCGGCGCCGCGCCCGGGCGGCGGATCGGCGCGGCCACCAGGACCGCCGGTGCCGGCGGGGCGCCGGACCAGGTCATGGCCGAAAAGCGGACCTGACGGAACTCGATGGCGCTCCGCGCCAGGTTCCATATCTCGGCATCCGCATCGGGCTTCGCCATGCCCGGCGACACCACCACTTCCCCCTGCTCCGAGATGAGCGCCGCGCCCGTCGATTCGGACACGGCCGAGTAGGCCACCAGCCAGCGCTGGGCCGCCTCGCCGAAGGCGCCGCCTGTGCCCGGCGCCCAGGTGTCGGCCAGCTCGATCAGTCCCGGATTGCCCGCGGCGGTTTCGGCCAGCCGCGTGATGCGGGTCAGCCAGGTGGCCGCCTCCTTGGCCCGCAGGCTGGCGACCGTCTTGAGGCGGGCACCTTCCCGCTCGACGGTGGTGTCGTAGGTATAGAGCAGCGCCGCCACCGTCAGCACCACGATCAGCGCAAGGCTGAGGGCGAATGGAACCCGCGCCATCCGGCGGGTCGTCGGCACACGTGCCGCCGACCCGGCCGCGGCCTCACTCGGGCTCACGGTATCGCTCGGCGATGCTCACGAAGGCATCGTACCCATTCAGGAAGGCCTCGATGATGTCCGGGTCGAAGTGGCTTGACGACGACTCGGCCATGATGCCGCGGGCCTTGTCGAACGAGAAGGCCGGCTTGTAGACGCGGGCGTGGATCAGGGCGTCGAACACGTCGGCGACCGCCATCAGGCGCGCGGACACCGGAATCGCGTCGCCCGCGAGACCGTCCGGATAGCCACTGCCGTCCCATTTCTCGTGGTGCCAGCGGGCGATCTCCTTGGCGAAGCGGAGAAACTCGAGGGGCCGCTCCACGTCCACCTCGGCCTGCTCGATGGCCTTGCTGCCCAGTTCCGCGTGGGTCCGCATGACCCGCCACTCGTCATCGGTGAGCTTGCCCGGCTTGAGCAGAATGGCGTCGGGAATCCCGACCTTGCCGATGTCGTGAAGGGGCGCCGACCGGGCCAGCAGCTCGATGGCGTGGTCGGTCAGCAGGGTGGAGAAGCGCGGCAGGTGGCGGATGCGCTGGGCCAGTTCACGGACGTAGCCCTGGGTCCGCAGGACGTGGTTGCCGGTTTCGGGATCGCGGCACTCGGCCAGGTGGGCCAGGGCACGGATCGTGACGGTCTGGGTCAGCTCGTTTTCCGCCATCCGGCGGGCGATCTCAAGCTCCAGCAGGTTGTTCCGCCCGCTCAGGATGTCGCGGGCCCGCTTGGCGTCGATCTGGGTCCGGACCCGGGCCAGGACCACCGAGGGCTTGATGGGCTTGGAGATGTAGTCGGCCGCGCCGAGCTGCAGGCCGTGCTCCTCGTCCATGGCGTCGGACAGGGCGGTCACGAAGATCACGGGGAGATCGGCGGTGCGCGGATCAGCGCGCAGGGCCTCGAGGGTCTGGTAGCCGTCCATGCCCGGCATCATCACGTCGAGCAGGACCAGCTCCGGTCGGGGATCCAGGCGGGCGTAGCGCAAGGCCGCCTCGCCGCTGATCGCGGCCCGCACGCGGTAGCCCGCACAGCGCAGGACATCCCCCAGGACGTCCAGGTTTTCAGCGACATCGTCTACGACGAGGACGATCGGTTCATGTGCCTTGTCTGCGGCAGTGCTCATCTGACCTGACCCTTGCTGGCGTAGTGGTTGGCATCGCGTGGACAACGGTCGTACGGGAGATCAGCTTTAACGGTTTTCAACAATTGGCGGCACGATCATCGGAGCCGCGGCCGGATGGCCGGCGACGCCGAATTTCACCTGCAGCAGGCCGTCCGCGCTGCTTGCCAATCCCTGACGTTTCGACAATACTGGAAATATGGATACGTTATCGGCCTCGGAGCGCCTGGGCGCACTCGGACATGAGACCCGCCTCTCGATCTATCGCCTGCTGGTCGAGGCCGGCCCGCCGGGCCTGGCGGCCGGCAGCATCGGCGAGCAGCTGGGGCTTCCCCCGGCGACCCTGTCCTTCCACCTCTCCCACCTGAGCCGTGTGGGCATGGTCCATGGCCGCCAGGACGGCCGCTTCGTCATCTACTCGGCGGACTTCGAGGCCATGAACGCCCTGATCGCCTTCCTTACCGAAAACTGCTGCCGCGGCGAAGCCTGCACGCCCGAGGGCGCGCAGCCCAAGCCGACACGCTGCGGTCCCTCCTGCTGAACTGACCGAACCGACATCCGAGCCAGCCCCCCATGCCTGATCCGACCTGGAACATCCTGGTGCTCTGCACCGGCAACTCGGCCCGCAGCATCATGGCCGAGGCCCTCTTCAACGTCCTCGGCGACGGCCGCTTCCGTGCCTTCTCGGCCGGCAGCCGCCCCACCGGCCGCGTCCATCCCATGGCCATCGAGAACTGTCACGCCATCGGCTACCCGGCCGAGCACGCGCGCAGCAAGTCCTGGGACGAATTCGCAGCCCCCGGCGCGCCGGTCATGGACTTCATCATCACGGTCTGCGACAACGCGGCCAACGAGGTCTGCCCGGTGTGGCCCGGCCACCCGGCGACGGCCCACTGGGGTTTCGAGGATCCGGCCGCGGTCGAGGGCGACGAGGCCACGCAGCGCCGCGCCTTCGGCACCGTCTTCGCCCAGATCCGCCGACGGGTCGAGCTGTTCACCAGCCTGCCGCTGGCGACCCTCGACCGCCTGGCGATCCAGCACGAGATGACCCGCATCGGCGCCACCCCGGTGGCCGGGAGCATCGCCCCGTGAGCGCCCAGTGCGAGGTGATCGGCAAACAGGCCGCGGGCGCAAGCATGAGCGTCTTCGAGCGCTACCTGTCGCTCTGGGTGGCCCTGTGCATCGTCGCCGGCATCGTGCTGGGCCAGACTCTGCCGGCGGTCGCGCAGGCGGTCGGGCGCCTGGAGGTGGCCCAGGTGAACCTGCCGGTGGGCCTGCTGATCTGGGTCATGATCATCCCGATGCTGATGAAGATCGACTTCGACTCGCTGCACGAGGTGCGGCAGCAGAAGGCC
>JAGRFX010000192.1 GCA_020445805.1 Rhodocyclaceae bacterium | reverse complement strand
CAGTGGATCTGGACGAAGATTCCGGTCGGCTACCTCTACTGCATCAACAATCCGCGCACCGACTGGTGCTACAAGACCGAGCCGGAGCCGGGCCTGAACGGCCGCAGCATCATCTACGCGCGCGGCAAGGGGCTGGGCGGCTCCACGCTGATCAACGCCATGCTCTACCTGCGCGGCCAGTCGCGCGACTACGACGAGTGGGCCGAGCTCACCGGCGACGCGGGCTGGGGCTGGGATTCGGTGCTGCCCGTCTTCAAGGGCGTGGAGGACAACTGGCGCGGCAGCGACGACCACCATGGCAGCGGCGGCGAATGGCGGGTGGAGCAGCAGCGCCTGAGCTGGGACATCCTCGACCGCTTCGCCGAGGCGGCGGTGCAGGCCGGCATTCCGGCCACGCCGGACTTCAACCGGGGCGACAACATCGGGGTCAGCCAGTTCGAGGTGAACCAGAAGCGGGGCACCCGCTGGAGCGCCGTGCGCGGCTTCCTGGACCCGGTGCGCCAGCGCCCCAACCTCACCATCGTGACCGGCGCCCTGTCGGACCGGGTGCTGATGGGCGAATCGGAGGCGCGGGCGCTGGGCGTGGTGTTCCGCCGCGACGGCGAGGAGTGCATCGCCCGGGCACGCATCGAGACGGTGCTGGCGGCCGGCTCGATCGGTTCGCCCGCGATCCTGCAGCGCTCGGGCATCGGCGACCCGGCCTTCCTCCAAAGCCTCGGGGTTCCCGTGACACACGCCCTGCCCGGCGTCGGCAACAACCTGCAGGACCACCTGCAGCTGCGCAGCATCTTCCGGGTGGAGGGCATCAAAACGCTCAACCAGCAGGCCAACAGCGTGCTGGGCAAGATCAAGATGGCGCTCGACTATGCGCTCTTCAAGCGCGGTCCGCTGACCATGGCGCCCAGCCAGCTCGGCCTCTTCGCCCACTCCAGCCCCGAGGTGCCCACACCGGACCTGGAGTACCACGTGCAGCCCCTGTCGCTGGACAAGTTCGGCGACCCGCTCCACACCTTCCCGGCCTTCACGGCCAGCGTCTGCGACCTGCGGCCCCAGTCGCGCGGCAGCATCAACATCCGCGACCGGGACCCGGGCAGCGCGCCCCGGATCGCCCCCAACTACCTCTCCTGCGAGGCCGACCGCGACAAGGCCGCGCGGGCCATCCGCCTGACCCGCAGGATTGCGGCCCAGGCCGCCCTGGCGCCCTATCGCCCGGTCGAGCACCTGCCCGGCCCCGGCTTCGACACCGACGAGGCCCTGGCGACCGCCGCGGGCAACATCGGCACCACCATCTTCCATCCGATCGGCACCTGCAGGATGGGCCGCGCCGACGATGCGCAGGCCGTGACCGACAGCCGCCTGCGGGTGCGGGGCGTTGCCGGCCTGCGGGTGGTCGATGCCTCGATCATGCCCACCATCACCTCGGGCAATACCAGCTCGCCGACCATCATGATCGCCGCCCGGGGGGCCGAGCTGATCCGGGAGGATCGACGCGCCGTGGCCTGATCGCACGCCGGCGACCGTTCGTAGGATCGATCGCTTCCCGATTTCAAGAACGGCCGGTCGATGCCGCTAATGCTTTGTCAGAAATCCATGCATTGGCAGTGTCCACTTTGCCCCCTCGACGTCTGCTCCTGACGAACGCCCTCATCGCAGCCCTGTACGGCCTGCTGGGTTGGGGCGCGCTGTCGGTGTCGCTGCCTCCGGGCTATTCCCTGCCCATCTTCCCGCCCGCCGGGCTGGCCCTGGCGGCCGCCCTGGTCTTCGGGCGGCGCGTGCTGCCGGGCGTCGCGCTCGGATCGGCCTTCGTCCAGGTCCTGGTGGCCGGCGAGGCAGGCCCCTCCGCCGTGGCCCTGCTCATCGGCCCCGCGGCCGCCGTCTGCGAAGCCCTGGCCGGGACCTACCTGATGCGCCGCCGGATCGGCTACCCCACCTCGCTCGACGCACCGGTGGATATCGTGCAGATGCTGACCGTGGTGGCACCGGTCGGCGGCCTGGTCGGCGCCTCCATCGCCGTGCCCCTGCTCACCGGCGCCGGCATCCTGCCGTCCCGCGACATCGCGATGTTCTGGTTGGTCTGGTGGCTCGGCGATACGCTGGGCATCATCATCGCGCTGCCCATCACCCTGTCGGTCATCGGCGAACCCCACGAAGACTGGCGCAGCCGGCGCTTCAACCTGGGCGTGCCGATCGGGGTCGCCCTGGGGCTGCTGGTCGCCACGCTCTGGCACCTGCGCGCCAGCGAGATCCTGCACGCCGAGACCGAGTTTTCGCGCAACGCCTCGGGCATCGCCCATCAGGTCGAGAGCCGCATGCGTTCCCAGGTGGACATGCTGCTGAGCGCCCAGCGCCTGATCACGGTCTCGCAACTGGTGGACCGCCAGGAATGGCACGACTACGTCACGCCCTGGTTCGCCAACAATCCGGGCATGCTCAACTTCACGTGGAATCCGCTTGTCCGGGTGGCCGATCGCGAGGCCTTCGTCGCTCGGGTGCGCGCCGAGGGCTACACCCGCTTCGAGATCATGGACCGCACGCCCGACGGCGGCACCGCCGTGGCAGGCGATGCCCCGGACGGCTTCTACGTGCCCATCACCTACCTCGAGCCCTTCAATCCGAATGCCGTGGTCTTCGGACTCAACCCCCTGTCGATCCCCAACACCGGCGAGGCGATCCGGGGCACCCTGGCCGACGGACAGCCCCACGCCAGCAAGCCCTTCCGCCTGACCCAGGAGCGGGGCGAACAGATCGGCGTGGTGCTCTACCAGGGCGTGCGCAAGATCATCGATGGCCGCCTGGAAACCATGGGCATCGTCTCGTCCGCCCTCCGCATGGGCGATGTCATCGGGGCGACCGCAGCAGGTCCGACTGCCCTGGGAATCGACGTGTGCGTGGTCGACGTGAGCGACCCCGAACACACCATGCGCCTGTCGACGGACCCCACATGCGACGACCCCGAGTGGACCCACTCGACACCCACGGTCAGTACGCCCTTCCATGTGGCGGGTCGTCGATGGGAAGTACGCATGCGCCCGGGCGAGGGATATGCCTACGCGGCGACGGGTGTGGGCACGTGGGCAACCGTACTGGCGGGCTTTGTCTCGATCGGGCTGCTCGGCGCCTTCCTGCTGCTCACCACCGGCCGCACCCGGCGCATCCAGGAACTGGTCGAGCTCCGAACCTCCGAACTCGCCGCGGCCTCCCGCCGGCTCCTCGAACAGCAGGGTGCCCTGGCAGAAGCCCAGCGCATCGCGGGGCTGGGCAGCTGGCAACTGTCGGCCGACGGCGAGAGCGTCCAGTGCTCGGACGAGTGCCGCCGCATCCTCGGCCTGTCCTCGCGCACGCGGGTCGACCTGGGCGATTTCACGGGCAGCGTCGAGGAGCAATACCAGGCCCGCCTGAGCACCGCCATCGAGTCCGCGCTGTTTGCCCTGGGCCAGCAATCCCAGTCGCGCCAGAACCTGGACTGCCAGGTGCGCGACCGCCAGAGCCACCTGCGGACCATCCACATCCTGATCGAAGGCAGCCGCGCCACCGACGGGCGCCTGCAGCTGCGGGGGACCGTGCAGGACGTCACCGCCGCCCGCGACACCGAGGCCCGCATCCGCCGGCTGGCCGACTATGACGCCCTGACCGGACTGCCCAACCGCAACTACTGGACGACCCACTCCCGCACCGCCATCGCCAATGCGCGCCGCCATGGCGACATTCTGGCCGTGCTGTTCATCGACCTGGACAACTTCAAGACCATCAACGATTCCCTCGGCCACCAGGTGGGCGACCACATGCTGACGGTCCTGGCCCAGCGCCTGGAGTCCCTGCTGAGGGAGGGCGACATGCTGGCCCGCCTGGGCGGGGACGAGTTCGTGGCCCTGCTGCAGCGCCTGCCCAATCGCCGCGAGGCGACGGTGGTGGCCGAGAAGCTGCTGGCCCTGCGCGAGAAGCCGGTGTCGGTGGACGGCCACGAGCTGCCGGTGTCGATGAGCATCGGCATAGCGGTGTTCCCCGACGACGGCATGGACATCGAGACCCTGCTCAAGAACGCCGACATGGCGATGTACGAGGCCAAGGGTGCCGGCCGCAATGCCTGCCAGAGCTTCCAGCCGGAGATGAACGCCCGCGCCCTCGAGCGCCTGCAGCTTGACCACGCCCTGCATCGGGCCATCGCCGAGCAGCAGCTGTTCCTGGTGTACCAGCCGCAGGTGGACGTGGAGCGTCGCCGGGTGGTCGGCTACGAGGCCCTGCTGCGCTGGCGCCACCCGGAGATCGGCCTGGTGTCGCCGGATCGCTTCATTCCCCTCGCCGAGCTGTCGGGCCTGATCGTGCCGATCGGCGACTGGGTGATGGTGGAAGCCTTCCGCCAGCAGGTCATCCTGCGCAGTTCCCACCCGGACACGTCGATGGCCATCAACATCTCCGCCATCCAGTTCCGGCGCGACGACTTCGTCGAACGCGTGCAGCGGGCCCTCAAGGCCACCGGCGCACGCCCCGGCGAGATCGAGCTCGAGATCACCGAAAGCACCCTGATGGATCCGACCCCGGAGCTGCTGCGACGTCTGGACGAGCTGCGCGCGCTGGGCTTCCGCCTGTCGCTCGACGATTTCGGCACCGGCTACTCCAGCCTGACCTACCTCAAGCGCCTGCCGATCCAGGCGCTGAAGCTGGACCGCTCCTTCGTCTCGGACCTGCCGGGCGACCCGGAGGACGCGGCGATCGCCTCCGCCACCCTGTCGATGGCTGCGGACCTGGGCATCGAGGTGGTGGCCGAGGGCGTCGAGACCGACGCCCAGCGGCGCTTCCTGCAGCAGCGCGGCTGCCGCCTCATGCAGGGCTATCTGTTCTCCCGCCCCCTCGAGGCGCGGGCGCTAGACGCGCCGATGCAGGTCGTGGCCTGAGGGCTTGCCCTGCTCCGCCAGGTGGCGGATGTAGTCGTCCAGGTTGTGGCCCAGCATCAACCGGAAATCCTCGCCGATCGATTCCAGGAACCTGGCCTTGTCCGCCGACAGGTCGCCCGTGGCGTTGGCGGCCTCGAAGGCGCTGTAGCGGGCCGCGGCGAATCGCAGGGCCGCGCCCACATTGCCGTTCGGGTCGGCCTGGGCCAGCTCGTTGGCCAGCCTGATGAACTGGTCTGCCGCCTGGAACAGGGGCTGGTATCCGCTCATGGTCTCTCCTCGTTCGCACGGCGACGCGCCCTGCCGGGTGCCAAGCTTACCGCGCAACGGCAGACGCCCGCAGCGCGCTATCATGCCCGGGCCCAGCGAGAACCCGCGCCCCATGCCACGCCCCACGATCCCTGATGACGAAGTGCGCTTCGTCGCCCTGCGCGCCCAGGGCGCCGGCGGCCAGCACGTGAACAAGGCCTCGACGGCGGTCCAGCTGATCTTCGACGTGCATCGCTCGAGCCTGCCCGACGACGTGCGCGCGCGGCTGCTGGCCCTGCCCGACCGCCGGATCGGGACCGACGGCGTCATCACCATCAAGGCCGGTCAGTTCCGCAGCCAGGCCCTCAACCGGGCTGACGCCCGGCGCCGGCTGGAGGCCCTGGTGGACGCCGCCTGCCATGTGCCGCGCGTGCGTCGCCCCACCCGGCCCGGTCGCGGGGCGATCGAGCGCCGGCTCGAAAGCAAGCGCCAGCGGTCGGGGATCAAGACCGCCCGCCGCAGCCGTCCCGAGGACGATCGGTGAGGCAGCCCGCCAATGTGGACGAGGCCATGGCCATGTCGGCCTCGCTGCGCGAGCGACTCGCCCGGGCCGGCGTGCACTTCCGCGACCCACCCGAACCCCCGACCAGCTGCTGCGGGCGCGGCTGCAACGGCTGCGTGTGGGAGGGCTACTACGCGGCCCTCGCCTACTGGCGCGGGCAGGCGCTCGAGCTTCTGGCCCGGCCCGCCCAGACAGACGCGCCCGTCGGCGGGCGGGCGGCGCCGCGCTGAGGGGCACGCCCGCACGCATCGACGCTTCGGTGCCGGCCGGCCGCCGGAGGATGGGTTACGCTGGAAGCGCCATGCCCGTCACCCTCGCCCAGCTCCGCCGCCACGCCATCGCGCGCAGCCTCTTCAAGCCCACCACGCTCGGTCGCGCCATCGACCGGCTCGGCTTCGTGCAGGCCGATCCGATCCGTGCGCCGGCGCGGGCCCAGGATCTGATCCTGCGGCAACGGGTGAAGGACTACCGGGCCGGCGACCTGGACCGGCGCTACGCCCGGCTGGCGCTCGAGGAGGATCACTTCGTCAACTACGGCTTCCTGCCGCGCGCGACCCAGGCGCTGATGCACCCGCGCAGTCCGCGCCGGCCCTGGCCAGCTGAGCGCGAGGCGCAGGCCGGCGAGGTGCTGGCGTGGATGGCGGGACGCCGCGCCGTGCACCCACGGGAGGTGGACGCCCGCTTCGCCCACGGCACGGCCACCACCTGGTTCGGCGGCACCGCCCGGGCGTCGACCCAGCTGCTCGACGACATGCACTACCGGGGCCTGCTCCGCGTGGCGCGCCGCGAAGGCGGCACCCGTCTCTACACGCTGCGCCAAGCGACGCCACCGCCAACCGATCCGCAGGCCGCCTTCGATGCCCTGATCGACGTGATCGTCGGACAGTACGCTCCCCTGCCGGCCGCCAGCCTGGGCCAGCTCCTCTCCCTGCTGCGCGTGGGCGTGCCCCAGTGGGCGGGCGTGCGCCATGCCGCCCAGCAGCGCGCCCGGCAGCGCCTCGCTCATGCGCGGATCGACGGTATCGACTGGCTCTGGCCGGCGGACGAACGCCTGCGACGGGGCGCACCCCACGAGACGGTGCGCCTGCTGGCGCCCTTCGACCCGCTGACCTGGGATCGGCGCCGCTTCGAACTGTTCTGGGGCTGGGCCTACCGTTTCGAAGCCTATACGCCGCCGGCGAAGCGCAAGCTGGGCTATTACGCGCTGCCGATGCTGTGGCGCGATCATGTGGTCGGCTGGGCCAATGTCACGACGAACGCCGGCCGCGTGCGCGCCGACGTCGGCTACGCGGGCGGCGCCGCGCCGGGCGATCCGCTCTTCCACCGCGAGCTCGAGGCCGAGCTGGCCCGGCTCGAGGCCTTCCTGCAGGTGCGCGAAGGCTGAGCCGAGGCTCCGCCGAAGGGGCTCAGACCGGCACCGGATCCGCCGCCTGCGCGCACTCCAGGCCACGGCGCAGGCGCCACTGCTTGACCAGCGCGTAGAGGGCCGGGATCACCGCCAGGGTCAGGATGGTGGAGGAGATCATGCCCCCGACCATGGGCGCCGCGATGCGGCTCATGACCTCCGAGCCGGTGCCGCTGCTCCACATGATGGGCAGCAGGCCGGCCATGATGGCCACCACGGTCATCATCTTCGGACGCACCCGCTCGACCGCGCCCTCCATGATCGCGTCCACCAGGTCGGCGGCGCCCGGCTCGCGCCCCACGCCGGCCAGCTCCACCTTCTTCTGCTGCCAGGCGTGGTCCAGGTAGATCAGCATCACCACGCCGGTCTCCGCCGCCACCCCGGCCAGCGCGATGAAGCCCACCGCCACCGCCACGCTGAGGTTGTAGCCCAGCCACCACATCAGCCAGATGCCGCCCACCAGCGCGAAAGGCACCGAGAGCATCACGATCAGGGTCTCGGTGAGGCGGCGGAAGTTGAGATAGAGCAGCACGAAGATGATGGCCAGGGTGACCGGCACCACCACCGCCAGCTTCTCCTTGGCCCGCTCCATGTACTCGTACTGGCCGGACCAGGCCGCGTAGTAGCCCGGCGGGAAGGTGACCTGGTCGGCCACGGCGCGGCGCGCCTCGGCCACGTAGGAGCCCACGTCCCGGTCGCGGATGTCCACGAACACATAGGCCGTCAGCAGCGCGTTCTCGGTCTTGATGGCGGGCGCACCATTGCGGATGCGGATCTCGGCCAGCTGGCCGAGGGGAATCATGCCGCTGGTGGTGGGCACGAAGACCTCGCTGGCGATGCGCGCCGGGTCCGAGCGCATCTCGCGCGGGTAACGCACCGAGACCCCGTAGCGCTCGAGCCCCTCGACCGCGGTGGTGACGGTCTCGCCGCCCAGGGCGGTGCTGATCACCTGCTGGAAGTCGCCCACCGTCACCCCGTAGCGGGCCAGCTGCTCGCGGCGCGGGGCGATGTCCAGGTAGTAGCCGCCGGTGACCCGGTCGGCGTAGGCGCTGGAGGTCCCCGGCACGTTCTTGACCACCTGCTCGATCTCGCGGGCGAGGCGCTCGATGACCTTGAGGTCGGAGCCGAACACCTTGACCCCCACCGGCGTGCGGATGCCCGTGGACAGCATGTCGATGCGGGCCTTGATCGGCATGGTCCAGGAGTTGGCGACCCCCGGAAACTTCAGCGCCGCGTCCATCTCGGCGATCAGCGAATCGATGGTCACGCCGGCGCGCCAGTCC
>JAGRFX010000191.1 GCA_020445805.1 Rhodocyclaceae bacterium | reverse complement strand
GTCCAACCCCTATGCCGATCCGAAGGGCGAGCCGCGCCTGGGCGGCACCTGCCTGAACGTGGGCTGCATCCCGTCCAAGGCCCTGCTGCACACCTCGCACCTGTTCGAGGAGGCCGAGCACGCCTTCCCGAGCCAGGGCATCAAGATCAGCGGCAAGGTCAGTATCGACGTGCCCGCCATGATCGATCGCAAGGCCAAGGTGGTTGACCAACTCACCATGGGCATCAAGGGCCTGTTCAAGAAGAACAAGGTCACCTTCCTGTCCGGCCACGGCAGCTTCGTCGGCGGTGGCGCCGACGGCTACAAGGTCAAGGTGGGCAAGGAAACCGTGCTGGCCAAGCACGTCATCATCGCCACCGGCTCGTCGCCGCGCCATCTGCCGGGCATCCCGGTGGACAACAAGATCGTCTGCGACAACGTCGGCGCGCTCGATTTCGACGCCGTGCCGAAGAAGCTGGGCGTGATCGGCGCCGGCGTGATCGGCCTCGAGATGGGCTCCGTGTGGCGTCGCCTCGGGTCCGAGGTGACCGTCCTCGAAGCCATGCCCGATTTCCTCGGCTTTGCCGACAAGGACATCGCCAAGGAAGCCCAGAAGGTCTTCACCAAGCAGGGCCTCAACATCCTCACCGGTGTGTCGATCGGCGAGACCAAGGTCAGCAAGAAGGGCGTGTCCCTGGCCTACACCGACAAGGACGGCAACGGGCACACCCTCGAGGTGGACCGCCTCATCGTCTCGGTGGGCCGCGTGCCCAACACCGAGGGCCTCGATCCGGCGGCCGTCGGCCTCGACATGAACGAGCGCGGCCAGATCGTGGTGGACGAGCACTGCGCCACCAATCTGCCGAACGTGTATGCGGTGGGCGACGTGGTGCGCGGTCCGATGCTGGCCCACAAGGCCATGGAAGAGGGCGTGATGGTCGCCGAGATCATCGCGGGCCAGGCGGGCCACTGCGACCTCGACATGGTGCCGGGCATCATCTACACCTCGCCCGAGATCGCCTGGGTCGGCAAGACCGAGCAGCAGCTCAAGGCCGACGGCGTCGCCTTCAAGGTCGGCAAGATCCCGTTCCTGGCCAACGGCCGGGCGCTGGGCTCCGGTGACCCGACGGGCTTCGTCAAGATGCTGGCCTGCGCCCAGACCGACCGTATCCTCGGTGTGCACATCATCGGTGCCAATGCCTCCGAGCTGATCGCGGAAGCCGTCGTCGCCATGGAGTTCAATGGCGCCTCGGAAGATCTGGCGCGGATCTGCCATGGCCACCCGACCCTGTCGGAAGTGGTCCACGAAGCCGCCCTGGCCTGCGACAAGCGGCCGCTCCACTTCTAAGCGGACGCGGCTGGATCACGGGCAAGGGGCGACGCCGCTCCTTGCCCGTTTGCATTTTTGACGACCCCCCGAGAGCCCGCACAAGAAGGTTCC
The DNA here is from genome assembly GCA_020445805.1 of Rhodocyclaceae bacterium. Taxonomy (GTDB): domain Bacteria; phylum Pseudomonadota; class Gammaproteobacteria; order Burkholderiales; family Rhodocyclaceae; genus Cognatazoarcus. The sequence goes on along the minus strand of JAGRFX010000191.1, from coordinate 7,031 downwards.
CCCATGCCCCACAAGATCCTCCAGGTGCCCGAGAAGGGCATGATCGACGCCTATGAGGCCTTGCTCAAGGCGCGCGGCTTCAAGACCGACCCGGCCCAGCGCGCCGCCGCCCAGCGCCTGCAGGGCCTGTACACCGAGCTGGTGGCCTTCAAGGCGGCGCGGCGCACCAAGCTGCGCAAGCTGCTGGCACGGCCCCGCATGCCCAAGAGCGTCTATTTCTGGGGCGGGGTGGGGCGCGGCAAGAGCTTTCTGATGGACTGCTTCTTCGACTCGGTGCCCTACGAGCGCAAGCGCCGGGTGCACTTCCATGCCTTCATGCAGGAAGTGCAGAACGACCTCAAGACCCTCAACCACGAGCCCGATCCGCTGCAGAAGGTGGCCGATCGCATCAGCCGCCAGACGCGCCTGCTGTGCTTCGACGAGTTCCATGTCTCGGACATCGCCGACGCCATGATCCTGGGCCGACTGCTCGATGCCCTGTTCGTGCGCGGCACGGTGTTCGTGATGACCTCGAACTACCCGCCGGATGGCCTCTACCCGAACGGCCTGCAGCGGATCAACTTCCTCCCCACCATCGAGATGATCAAGCGGCGCTTCGACATCCTCGAGGTGGACCATGGCACCGACTACCGCCTGCGCCAGATGGAGAAGATCGAGACCTACCTGGTGCCCGCCGATGCCGATGCCGATGCCAAGATCGCCCAGGATTTCCGTCAGATTGCGGCCATCGACGAATCCGGCGAGACGATCGAGGTGCTGGGCCGCACGATGCGGGTGCGCCGCCACGGTCCTGGCGTGGTGTGGTTCGATTTCAACGACCTGTGCGGCGGTCCGCGCAGCCAGAACGACTACCTGGAGATCGCGCGGGAGTACCACACCCTGATGCTGTCCAAGGTGCCGAAGATGGACGCCGGCATGTCCAACGAGGCGCGCCGCTTCACCTGGCTCATCGACGTGCTCTACGATCACCGGGTCAAGCTGGTCATGAGCGCCGAGGTGGCGGCCCACGACCTCTACGTCCAGGGCCACAACGCCCACGAGTTCGTGCGCACGGTCTCGCGCCTGATCGAGATGCGCTCCCGCGAGTACCTGGCCGAGGCCCACCGGGTCGATTGATCCGGCCCCGACGCCGTCCCGGGCAGCGGTCCGGCGCTACGCCCTGCGCACGGCCGTGCCGCTGACCGCCACCATCATCATGCCGTTCTTCTCGCCCAGTACCTCGTAGTCGAAGTCGATGCCGATGACCCCGTCGGCGCCCAGCTCCCGGGCGGCCTCGATCAGGTCCTCGAGCGCGGCGTCCCGCGCGCCCGACAGGGCGCGCTCGTAGCCGCCGGCTCGCCCGCCGACCACGTCGCGCACCGACGAGAACAGGTCGCGGAAGATATTGGCGCCGATGATGGCTTCGCCGTGGACCACCCCGAGGTAGGCCTCGATGCGGGTATGCTCGGCGGCCGGCACGACGGTCGAGAGGAAGAAGTTTTTGTCCTGCTTCGAGAACCAGCCCATGGTGATCTCCTGTGGCTGAGGCCCACCGCCGCGCCGACCGCCTCAGCGCAGCCGGATCTCGGCAACGGCCGGGTTGCGGGTCGGAAAGGCGACCCCGTCCATCACGTTGGGCAGCCGGCCGACGATCTCGACCGGGCCTTCCACGCTGCCGTCGAAGCGCGGGCGCTGGCCCTGCTGCCAGCTGCCGCCGCCATTCACCTTGACCTCACCAGACAGGGTGTGGATGTCCATCGTGCCGGCGTTTCCCCTGGCCGTCGCGGTGATCTCGTAGTCGCCGAAGCGTCGGCCGGGCACCAGCTCGACGCCGGCGTCCTGCCAGGTGAGCTTCAGGCGGCCATCGCACTGGCCCTGCCAGTCGCACTGCCAGCCCGGGATCTGCAGGCGCGCGGCGCCACGCCAGCCGGCCCGCGCGATGGGGTGGGGGATGGAGTCGAGGAGGGGTTTGAGGGGCGCATCGATGTCGGCCTCGACCACCTCGACGCCGCCCGGCCGCACACGGAGCTGGAGCACCGTGGCGCCGGCCCGTTCGACCAGGCGCCACCCCAGCGCCCCGGTCAGCAGGCTGCCGAACTCGGTGTCCCAGCCGGCCGACAGCCACGGCTGGGCGGCCCGTCCGTCCGGGGTCAGGCTGGCGAAGGTGCCCTCGCCGCGCCAGACCGAGCCGCTGGCGCCGAGAATCCGCAGGCGACCGTCGGTGGCGCGCTGGAGGGCCGCGTCGAGCAGGGTCGCGGGGGCCCAGGCCACCAGCAGGAACAGCATGGCGAGCGCGGCAACCAGCAGGCGAAGCATCATGGCGTGGTGCTGTCCACGGCCAGCAGCCGGCCGTCCACATCCAGTCCGTCCTCGGAGGCCACCAGCTCGAGCTCGACGGGGCGCAGGCGCTGTTCGGCCTGTAGGGCGGCCAGCCAGTCGAGGACCAGGCCGGGGGCGCCGCTGCCGGAGATCATGATCCCGTCGGGCAGGGCCTCGACCTCGATGGCGAGGCCGCGGGCTTCGGCGGAGGCGCGCGCGGCGGCGGCACGCACGACCACCGGCGCATCGGCGGGGGCGGTCGTCCGCTTGAGGCGGCCCAGTTCGTCAGCCTGCTCCTGCATGCGGGCGAGGCGCGCCTCCGCTTCCGGCAAGCGGACCGCCAGGCGAATGCGCTCGCCGTAGGCCCACTCGCCGACGCTGAACAGCAGCCCGATGCCGACCACCAGGCCGGCCAGGCCCAGGGCGTTCCGTTCACGGGGCGAGGCCGCCGCAAGGCGCTGCCGAATCGTCGTGAGCGCGCTCATCGGTCCACCGCCACTTGCACCAACAGCCGGGGTGGGTCGGCCTGGTCGCGGGCGACATAGCCCTGGGCCGAGAGGCGTTCGCGCAGGGCGGCCCGCTCGGCGGCGCCCAGCGCTGGCAGCTCGAGGGCCAGGCGACCCTCGCGGAACTCGAGGCTGGCGATGGAGTCCCGCGTCGCCACCCCCCGGGCCGAGGCGTAGGCCGCCAGGAGGGCGAGCAGGTCGTCGCTGCGCAATTGTCCGCGGCTGCCGCGCAGCGCATCCACCTGCCGGGCCAGCTGCGCGGCCGGCGCGACCGCCGGGGTGCGCGGCAGGGCGGACTCGAAGAGTCGGGTCATGCGTGCGTCGAGCTCGCCCAGGCGATGCCGCTGCCACAGCACCTCCCCCACGTCGGCCAGGACCATCACCACCAGCGCGGCGGCGGCCAGGCGCAGCGGCCAGCCGAGCCGGCCGATCCAGCCTGCGCGTCGGTGGCGGGGCGCGAACTCGCCCTGCAGCAGGTTGGTGGCGCCAGCGGCGCCGGCCCACCAGCGATAGGGTTCGCCCTCCGCCAGCGTGATGCCCAGTGCCTCGCCCTCGAGCGCGGCGTCGTCCGCGCCGGGCGCCCGGTGCAGGACGAGCCGCGCGGGCACGCTGTCCGCGGCGCGGGCGGCCGCCAGGGCGTGCGCCAGCAGCGGCTGGCAGCCCGCCAGGGGCGGGTCCAGCGCTTCGGCGCCGGTGGGGCCGCTACGCAGGGTGAGGGCGTGGGGCGCGATGGCCAGGTGCCAGTCCTTGCCACCGGCCGGCGCACTTTGCAGTTCGCTGCAGGCCGCCACGGGCGGACGGCCGATGGCGGCCAGCTGGGCCACCAGCGCCCGCAGGCGCTCGCGCGCCGTGACCAGCACCCGCACCGTGACGCCGTCGGGCCCCGGCTCCCGGTCGGTGACGACCAGGTGCTGGCTTTCGGGGTCGCGGAGCAGGCGGTCCTCGAGCGCATAGGCCAGCAGCCGGCCCTCCTCGCGACGGGCGCCGCGGGGCAGGCGGGCCTGATGCCAGGCGCACTGACTGCCCGCCATCATGAAGGCACACTCGCTGGCGGCCGGCCAATGCTTCGGCTCGGATTCGCCCTCGGACTGGACCCGGCCGGCTTCATCCAGCACCACCCAGGGGGCGCTGGGCCGACTGGGCCAGTGTTCATCGATCAAGACGAGGAGACGAGTACTCATAGGATGCGTTGCCAGACGATTCGGGGCCACTTCTGCCGACGGTCGAGCAGAACCTCCATTCTTACCACCGACAGGCCGTAGCGCGCACGTCCGGTGGCCAGGATGAAGAGGCTGCGCACGCCGGTGTGGGCGGCGATGGCCGGTCCGCTGCCCTCCGGCAGCCGGGCGTTGAAGTCGGGGATGTCCTTGAACCAGGCCCGTTCGCGCTCGGCCACCAGCACCCGCGCGGTGTCGAGCGGCAGGTCCGGCACGATGGCGTGCAGCACTTCGGCGCTGGCGGTGTTGGCGTTGACCTGGCTTGGCGCGGGCAGCGCGGTGACGAAGGGGCGCAGGCGCTCGATCAGGTCGGCGCCGACGCCGGGAATTGCGGCCAGCTCGTCCACGTGGGCCAACTCGGCGTCGGGCGGACGCTGACTCGCACCCTCGGCGGCGAAGACGCTGGCCTCGTCGCCACCGGTGAATCGCGACACGCCGTCGGCGTCGATCCAGTCGGTGATCGTCAGGGCGACGCGGGTGGCCTCCGAGCCCGGGATGCCGACCGCCCCGCAGAGGCGGACGAAGGCTTCCTGCTGTTCCTCGCTGGCGGCGCCGCCGGGTGCCAGGTTGTTGAGGTTGAAGAGGCCGGACTGGTCGCGCAGCTCGCCGCTGACCTCGCCGTCCTCGACCGGGGTCGGCGGGACCCGGATGGCCCACGGTTCGCCCAGGTGGTCCACGGTGGTCCGCGCCGCGTCGTCGGACAGCACGTTGCGGCCCCAGTCGATGGCGCCGCGGGCCAGCCAGCGGGCCTGGGCCTGATCGTGGCGGCCGGCCAGGCTCTCCAGCGAGGCACCGTAGTCGGCCAGCAGGGCGCTGGCGAGCCCGGCCACCAGCGCCACCGTCAGGAGGGCCGTGATGACGGCCGCGCCGCGCTCAGCGCAGCGCCACGAGGCGGGTGATCGTGCCGGCATCGGCCAGCTCCATCTCGATTTCGACCGCCTGCGGCAGCAGGTCGGTGCGGGCGTTGGGGGGCGGCCAGGCGTCGAGGCGCTGGCCGTTCAGCAGGAAGCGCCAGCGGACGCCCGCAACCGGCGCGATCAGGGCATCCAGGCTGGGGGTGCCTTCGGCGTCGCGACCCGGCCAGCGGACCCAGTCGAGGCGTCCCTCGTGAAAGCGGAAGGCCATCCGGGTGACCTTCTGGCGGGTGCCGTCGGCCACCAGGAACTGCAGCTCGTTGTCCAGGTTAGGCAGCCGCAGCAGCTGCATGGCGGCGGGCCCTTCGGCACCGGTTGCGGAGGCGGGCGCCACTACCTGAAGCAGGTCGGTCTCGACGCGCAGCAGGGCCCGGCCGATCGCGCGCCAGCGCGCCAGCTCGTCGCCGATGCGCTGCTGGTGATCGGCGATCTGGGCGATCGCCCGGTAGCTCAGCAGGCCCAGCACCGCGAACACCGCCAGCGCCACCATCAGCTCGATCAGGGTCAGCCCGCGCGCGCGCCTCATCGCAGGGGCCTCACCGCAAACCCGGACAGGCTGGCCAGGGTGTGTTCGCCGCTGCCGTCGGTGACGGTCACGTCCACGCGCCGGAACAGCGGATTGGGCGTGCCCTTCACCTCCTCGCGCCAGCGGAACTCGGTGCGGGCCTGGGTCTCTCGGCCCTCGTTGCGGCCCAGGGGCGGAAAACGCCCCGAGGCCCGCAGCTCGGCCAGCCGGTTCTGGGCGATCCAGTCGGCCAGGGTGCGGTCGCGCAGCTCGCCCACCGACTGGGTCGTCGCCCCCACCGCCCGGAACGCCGCCGACAGGGCGATGGCGAGGATCGCCAGGGCGACCAGGGTCTCGAGCAGGGTGAAGCCCGCCAGGCTGCGCTTCATCCGGCGTCCCCGGGGATCGCGCGCTCGCGCACGACTTCGCCGGTGGCGCGGCCGACCAGCCGCACCGGCCCGGCCGGCGTGTCGAGGACCAGGCGGAACTCGGGGGCCGCGCTGGCGAACACCAGCCGGGGCTCGGCCGACAGGTCGCGCCCCTCCACGGTGAGTGCGCCGCGGACCACGTCCTCGGGCAGGATCCGCTCGACGAACACCGGCGGGTCGACGAGCGCCCGCCAGCTGCCGTCGGTCTCGAAGGCGCTGAAGCGGTAGCCGTCGGCGAAGAACTCCACGGCGATCGGCTGGCCGCGCACGGCCGCCCGCTCGGCGCTGGCCTCGAGCACCAGGCGCAGCCGCTCCACGGCCCGCTCGGCTTCACGCCCCTGCAGGGCGGCCAGGCTCACGCTGATCCCGGTGGCGACCAGGCCGACGATGACCAGTACCACCATCACCTCGATCAGCGTGAAGCCGCGGGCCTGGCGCATGGGCTCACAGCATCCAGGAACCGATGTCGGCGTCCACGCCCTCGCCGCCGGACTTGCCGTCGGCGCCGAAGCTCAGCACGTCCACGTCGCCCTGCAGGCCGGGGCTCAGGTACTGGTAGGGGGCGCCCCAGGGGTCATTCGGCAGTTTTTCGAGGTAGGACTTCCAGTTCTCGGGCACGGGCGCCGTGGTGGGGCGCTGGACCAGGGCCTGGAGGCCCTGCTCGGTGCTGGGATAGCGGCGGTTGTCCAGCTTGTAGAGCTTCAGGGCCTGCATGATCGAGGCGATGTCCTGCTTGGCGGCCACCACGCGGGCCTCGTCGGGACGCCCCAGCACCCGCGGCACGATCAGCGCGGCGAGCACGCCGAGGATGACGATCACCACCATCACTTCGATCAGCGTGAAGCCGCGCGAGGCGCGGCGCAGGGGGACAGGGGACGGGTATGTCATGGGGTGACCTCGTTATTTCAGGAGCGTGTTGATCTCGATGATGGGCTGCATCACGGCCAGCACGATCAGCAGGACCATGCCGCCCATCATCAGCAGGAGCAGGGGCTCGAGCAGCGCCGTCAGGGCGGCGGTGCGGTTCTCCAGTTCCTGCTGCTGCAGGCGGGCCGCGCGGTCGAGCATCTCGCCCAGGCGGCCGGTGGATTCGCCGTTGGCGATCATGTGCACCAGCAGGGGCGGAAACTGCCGCGAGGCACCCAGCGCCCGCGACAGGGTCT
>JAGRFX010000190.1 GCA_020445805.1 Rhodocyclaceae bacterium | reverse complement strand
CGCGACGGCAACCAGGTCTACGCCCGGGAGCAGAGCTTCGGCGGCAACCAGCTGACCCAGGATGTGGCCCGCCAGTACGGCATGAGCTTCGACGAGGCCGAGTCGGCCAAGCGCACGGGCAGCCTGCCCGAGAACTACGAAAGCGAGCTGCTGCGGCCCTTCATGGACGGGCTGGCGCTCGAAGTGTCGCGCGCGCTCCAGTTCTTCTTCACCTCGACCCAGTTCAACCAGGTCGACCAGATTGTCCTTGCAGGCGGCTGTGCCGGCATTTCGGGGCTGCCTGACGTGGTCACCGGCCGCACGCAGGTGCCGACCATGGTCGCCAATCCCTTCGCGTCGATGACCCTGTCGTCGAAAGTGCGGCCGAAGAGCCTGATGGCAGACGCCCCGGCGCTGATGGTGGCCTGCGGTCTGGCGCTGAGGAGGTTCGACTCATGATTCGCATCAACCTGCTGCCGCACCGGGAGCAGCGACGCGCCGAGCGGCGGAACCAGTTCTTTGCCTTCCTCGGCCTGATGGCCGTGCTGGGGGTGGTCACCGGTGCGGTCGTCCATATGTACATCAGCGCGCAGATCGAGCAGCAGGAGGCGCGCAATCACTTCATCGAGGCAGAGAACGCGGCGCTGGACAAACAGATCGCCGAAATTCGCCGCCTCAAGGAACAGATCGACGCGCTGCTGGCCCGCAAGCTGGTCATCGAGTCGCTCCAGAGCACGCGCGGGGAGCCGGTACGGCTGTTCAACGAACTCGCAAGCCAGATGCCCGAGAGCGTCTACCTGACCAACGTCAAGCAGACCGACCTGAACGTGATGGTGGCCGGATACGCACAGTCCAACGCCCGCGTCTCGACCCTGATGCGCAACCTGGACGGCTCGCCCTACCTCAAGGAGCCGCAGCTGATCGAAACCAAGGTTGCGATCCTGACCAAGAACGACAAGGGACAGATGGTCCTGGTCGACCCCAACGATTCGCGGGCCACCGATTCGGGCGCCCGGCGCGTCAGCCGCTATGGCCTGAACGTGAAGATCGAGCGCCCGGAGACCGACAAGACTGAGGAGACCAAATAATGGCTGGTTCCTCACTGAAAGATTCCGTCAAGTCCATCGACCTGCAGCGCATCGCCCAGGACTTCCGTTCGCTGGATTTCAACGAGCCCGGCGTCTGGCCGCTGGCGCCGCGGATCGTCGCCATGCTGCTGATGCTGGCGCTGGTCATCGGCGGCGCGTGGTGGCTCTTCTGGATGCCGCTTGGCGAGACCCTCGCCGAAAGCGAAGCCAAGGAACAGCAACTGCGGCTGCAGTGGCTGGCCAAGAAACGCCAGGCGGTCAATCTCGACGCCCACCGCGAGCAGCTCGCAGAAATCGACCGGGAGTTCGGTGCGCTGCTGCGGCGGCTTCCGAACAAGGCCGAGATGGACTCGCTGCTTGCCGACATCAACCAGGCGGGCCTGGGGCGTGGGCTGCTCTTCGAGCTGTTCAAGCCCAACGTCGACGTGATCCACGATTTCTATGCCGAGATGCCGATCGACGTCGCGATCTCGGGCTCGTTCCACGACCTGGGGGCCTTCGCCCAAGACGTATCGCAGATGCCGCGGATCGTCACGCTCAAGGATATCGATCTCTCGATGGATGAGCGCGGGGTCATGAAGCTGGTCGGCAAGGCCGTCACCTATCGCTACCTGGACGACGAGGAAATTGCCGCCCAGAAGCAAAAGGTCAAGGGAAAGTGACATGAGCGCAACCGCATACATTGGAGGGCGCGTCGCACGTCTCGGGCGGTATGTCCTGCTCGTGCTCGCCGCGAGCCTCGTCTCGGCCTGCTCGGATCCGCAGCAGGATATCGAGGCGTGGATGTCCGAACAGACCGCCGGCATGAAGGGCCGGGTCGAGCCGCTGCCGGCCATCAAGCCTGCCGAGACGGTCGAATACACCGGGTACGACTACCCGGACCCGTTCCGCCCCGCGTCCAAGGAAGTCCAGGTGGCCCGGTCGACCAGCGCCTTCCGTCCGGACCTGACCCGTCGCCGCGAGCCGCTCGAAGCCTACCCGCTAGAGACCCTCACCTTTGTCGGCGTACTTCAGATGGAAGGCGAGACCGTCGCCCTCATCCGGGTCGATGGGGGGGCCGGCCCCGGCACCCTGTATCAGGTACGCAGAGGCAACTACATGGGCCAGGATTTCGGCATGGTCGCCGAAATCGGAGACACGGAACTGACCTTGAAGGAACTGGTAGAAGATCTCAACGGCGAGTGGGGAGAGCGGCTGACTACCCTGCAGATCCAGGAGACGCAGGAGCAATCATGATGATCAAGACGAACACCTTCAGAACGTTCGCCGCGCTGCTTGTCAGCGCTGCCCTGGGGATCGGGCTCGGACCGGCCGCAACGACTTCCGCCCGGGCGGCCGACGCCGCCGAGGCTGCAGCCACCAACAGCATCGATGCCATCGAGGTCAATGACCAGGGCGGGCAGGTCGTGCTCCGAATGACGCTCGCCAACGAGGTCACGGCGACGCCGCCGAGCTTCAGCGTGATGACGCCTCCCCGGATTGCCTTCGACTTCCATGGCACCCGCAATGGACTCGGCAGCGCCGTGCAGAAGTTCGACGTGGGCGGCCTGCGCAGTGCCAATGTGGTGCAGGTGGGTGACCGCACGCGGGTCGTCCTCAACCTCATCCAGGCCATGCCCTACGACACGCGGGTCGAAGGCAAGCACGTCTTCGTCACCCTGAACCGGCCCATCGCAACACCGGGTACCGCGACCCAGGCCGCGTACACGACCTTCGCCTCACCGAACGAAAGTGCTGTCGGCGACCGCGCGATCCGTGATCTCGCCTTCCGCCGCGGCATGGATGGGGAAGGGCGGATCGTGGTGGAACTGCCGTCGCCGGACACGGCCATCGACATCCGTCGGATGGGCTCCAGCCTGGTGGTCGAATTCCTCAAGACCACGCTGCCCGAGCCGCTGCGCCGCCGCCTCGACGTCACCGACTTCGGTACGCCTGTCACCGAGATCGCGACCCAGGAGCAGGGCGGGGCCGTGCGCATGACCGTGACGCCCCAGGGCCTTTGGGAGCATAACGCCTACCAGAGCGACAACCAGTTCGTGCTCGAGGTCAAGCGCGTGATCGAAGATCCGCGCAAGCTGGTGCAGGGACAGGGGCCGGGTTACCACGGCGAGAAGCTGTCGCTGAACTTCCAGAACATCGACGTGCGTTCGGTGCTGCAGGTCATCGCCGACTTCACCAATTTCAACATCATCACCAGCGATTCGGTCCAGGGCAGCCTGACCCTGCGACTCAAGGACGTCCCCTGGGACCAGGCCCTCGACATCATTCTGCAGGCCCGCGGCCTCGACAAGCGCAAGAACGGCAACGTCATCTGGATCGCACCGCGCGACGAGCTGGCCGCCCGCGAGAAGCTGGAACTCGAAGCCAAGCAGCAGATCGGCGAGCTCGAGCCGCTGGTGACCGAGACCTTCCGCATCAACTACCACCAGGCCAAGAGCATTGCCAGCTTCCTCTCCCAGGAGAAGCAGAGCATCCTCTCCAAGCGTGGCAGCGTGGTCGTCGATGAGCGCAGCAACAAGCTCTTCGTGCAGGATGTCCCGAGCAAGCTCGACGAGCTCCGCGCCTTGATCGCCGAGATCGACCTGCCGGCACGGCAGGTGCTGATCGAGGCGCGCATCGTGGAGGCGAGCGACACCTTCTCGAAGGACCTGGGTGCCCGCCTCGGCTTCGGCTCCATCCTCAATGGCAAGACGGCTGCCAATGGCGCGCCTCAGTACACCATCGGCGGTGGGCTCGAACAGACCGGCTTCATTGGCGGCCTGATCGAGGATCAACCGGCCTTCCCGGTCGGACAGGCGGTTGACCTGGCGGCCAATCCGGACAGCGGCCTCGCGCCGGGCCTGCTCTCCCTGGTCCTGTGGAATGCCAAGGCCACCCGATTCCTCGATCTCGAGATCTCGGCGCTGGAAGCCGACGGCCGCGGCAAGGTGGTCTCTCGGCCCAAGGTCATGACCGCCGACCAGATCGAAGCCATGATCGAACAGGGCACCGAGATCCCGTATCAGGAGGCCAGCAGCTCGGGTGCGACCTCGGTCTCGTTCCGCAAGGCCACCCTGTCGCTCCGCGTGAAGCCCCAGATCACGCCGGACGGCCGGGTCATGATGAGCCTCGAGATCAACAAGGACAGCCCCCAGGCCACCGAACTCAGCGCCGGCGTCCCGATCGACACCAAGCACGTCCGCACCGAGGTGCTGGTCGAGAATGGCGGTACCGTTGTCATAGGTGGTATATACGTTCAGGATACCGGGACGGCCACGAGCAAGGTGCCGCTCCTGGGCGACATCCCGGTCCTCGGCCATCTGTTCAAGCAGACGACCCGCAAGGACAACAAGACCGAGTTGATCGTGTTCATCACGCCGCGCATTGTCGAAGACCACCTCGTCTCGCGCTGACCGGCCTCAGGATCCATTGGAGTGTTCATGTTCAAGACAATTGCCTCTCGACTCGCGATCGCCTCGCTGACCGCCGTGCTGGCGGCCTGCGGTGGCGGTGGTGGCGGCGAAGACACCTGCATCGGTTGCCCGACCGGTGGAACCGACGGAAACGGCGTCCAGACCGGGACCTCCCTGTCGCTGATCGTCAGCTCCCCGACCCTGGCGACCGATGGCTCGGACCGGGTCGTGCTGCGCGCGACGGTCAAGGATTCAAGCAATGCCGCGGTGCCCGAGCAGGTGGTGACCTTCTCTGCCGACAGCGGCACGATCACCGCCCCGTCGGCCACCACCGACGACCAGGGCGTCGCCACGGTCGAGTTCAATTCCGATGACAACAAGGCCAACCGGACCGTCACGGTCCGCGCCCAGCATGCCTCGCTGGCGGCCAGCAGCACGATCCAGGTGTCGGGCACCACGCTCTCGTTCGGTGGCGATCTGGCCGGCGTGATCGGCCAGCCTGTCAACATGGTGGTTTCGCTGGCGGATTCGTCGGGTGTTGCCATCGCGAACAGCTCGATTTCCCTCTCGTCCAGCCTCGGCAATCCGGTGCCCGCCACGGTGGCCACCAACGCCCAGGGGCAGGCCTCGTTCACCTTCACGCCGACCACGGCGGGGACCGGCCCTGACACCATCACGGCAACCGCGCTCGGCGCCACGGCGAAGCAGGCCCTCTCGGTGTCGTCGGTCAACTTCCGCTTCGAGACGCCACTGGCGGACGCCAACGTGCGGGTCAAGAGCGCGGGCGGTTGCGAGGAAGTGCGTCTGGTGCTCTCCGGCTTCAGCGCCTCTTCGGTCGTCATCACGAACCCGCGCGGCACGGTTCACGCCGACAGCGCATGTGCCGTCGGCAGCGCGTCGAGTCTTGAGGTGCAGCTCAGCAACGGTGCCGCGACGGCCTACGTGGCTGCGCCCAGTGCCGGAACCGCCAAGCTGCTGGCCACGGCCAGCGACGGGGTGACCAATGCCTCGACCACCGTGTCGATCAACTTCATCGCCGTCACGCCCTCGACCGTGTCGATCCAGGGCACGCCGACCACGGTGGGCCTGAACGGCACCAGCAACCTCACTGCCCTGGTCAAGGATGCTCAGGGCAACCCGGTCGCCGGCAAGACCGTGACCTTCGCGGCGCCGAACGGCGGCGGTACGCCCAATCCTGCCCAGGCCATCACCGACGAGGCCGGCCGGGCGCTGACCGTCTTTACCGCCGATCCGAGCATCAGCGGCAAGGACTCGGTGATCGTGACCGCATCGGTGCTGGGCACCACGGTGACGGGCCAGGCGGAACTGACCGTGGCGGGCAACGCAGTTAACATCGTCATCGGCACGGACAACACCATCAACCCGATCGAGCCCGTCAGCTACCGCAAGCGCTTCGTGGCCCTGGTTGGGGATACGGCCGGCAACCCGGTCACCAACCAGACCGTGACGGTGTCCATCAACTTCAACGAGTTCCGGAAGGGGTTCTGGGAAGTCATTAACCCGGACAACGTGCCGCCCTGGACGAAGAACGAAACGGCGGTCTGCCCGGCGGAGGAGGCCAACAACAACGGCATCGTCGATGCGGGCGAGCTGGGTGACCGCGATGGCGACGGCACCTTCGAGCCCAATGGCGCTGCGGTGGTGCGACCGGCCGAAGGCGCCGCCGGATCCACGACCGTGACCATCGTGACCGACTCCTTCGGTGCCGGCGAGTTCTGGGTCGACTATCCGCGCAGCTACGCCTCCTGGGCGCGACTGACCGTGATCGCGACGGCGGTCGTTGCAGGCCAGAACAGCGTGGCAACGAGCAACTTCACGCTGCCTTACCCCGCGAGCGAGGTGCTCGATGCGACGATCGCCCCGTCGTTCGAGATCTCGCCGTTCGGCGTGGTGGGAGACTGCCTGGATCCCAACTAAGCGATAGAATCCGCGATTGACTCGCAGACGGGCCGCGTAGCGGCCCGTCTGCTTTGTTCCTTCCATTCGAGGGTACCGCGTGGGAACCGAACCACTGCCCATCTTCCTCGTCGGCATGATGGGGGCCGGCAAGACCACCATCGGGCGCGAGCTCGCACGGCGCCTGGGGCGCCGCTTCGTCGATTGCGACCACGAAATCGAGGCCCGCACGGGCGTGAAGATCCCCGTCATCTTCGAGATCGAGGGGGAAGAGGGCTTCCGCCGCCGGGAGACGCTGGAACTGGATGAACTCAGTCGCCAGTCCGGGCTGGTGGTGGCGACCGGGGGCGGCATCGTGCTCGCGGCGGAGAATCGCGGCATCCTTCGGGAGCGGGGGACCGTGGTGTACCTGGACGTGGCGCCGGACGTGCTCTTCGAACGCACCCGCCATGACCGCAACCGGCCCCTGCTGCAGGTGGAGAACCCGCGGGCACGGATTGCGGCGCTGCACGCGCAGCGCGAACCGCTCTACCGGGAAGTGGCCGACCTGATCATACCGGGCCGGCGGGGTACGCCGGCCACGATGGCACGGGCCATCGAACGCGAACTGGAGAAACTATGCGGACGCTGAATGTCGCGCTTGGCGAGCGCAGCTACCCGATCCACATCGCGAATGGCCTGCGCACCCGGCCCGACCTCGTCCTGCCCCATCTCAAGTCCCGGCGGGTGGCCATCGTCAGCAACGAGACCGTGGCGCCCCTGTACCTGGCGGAGGTCCGCACCGCCCTCGAGGCGGCGGGCGTGGGCGTGACCGAGATCGTGTTGCCCGATGGCGAGGCCTACAAGGACTGGGCCACCCTCAACCGCATCTTCGATGGCCTGCTGGCGGCGCGATGCGAGCGTTCGACCACCCTGATCGCGCTCGGCGGCGGCGTCGTGGGCGACATGGTGGGCTTTGCCGCGGCGACCTTCCAGCGCGGCGTGCCCTTCATCCAGATGCCGACCACGCTGCTCTCCCAGGTGGACTCCTCGGTGGGGGGCAAGACCGCCATCAATCACCCCCTGGGCAAGAACATGATCGGGGCCTTCCATCAGCCGCGCCTGGTTCTCGTGGATATCGAAACCCTCGGCACGCTGCCCGACCGGGAGCTGTCGGCCGGCATGGCCGAAGTCATCAAGTACGGGCTGATCCGCGACCCGTCGTTCTTTGCCTGGCTCGAGTCCCATATGGACCGGCTGATGGCCCGGGATCCGGACGCCCTGGCCGAGGCGATCGCGCGCTCCTGCGCCAACAAGGCCGAGGTGGTGGCAGCCGACGAAACGGAGCAGGGCGTGCGGGCTACCCTGAATCTCGGCCACACCTTCGGCCATGCGATCGAAGCCGGGCTGGGCTACGGCGCGTGGCTTCATGGCGAGGCGGTGGCGGCGGGTGCCATGATGGCCGCCGAGCTGTCGCAGCTGAGGGGCTGGCTGAAGCCGGACGACGTGGCCCGGATCGAGGCCATCCACCGGGCGGCGGGATTGCCGGTGCGCGGACCGGGGCTGGGCGTTGCGCGTTACCTGGAGCTGATGGCCCACGACAAGAAGGTGGAGGGCGGGCAGCTCCGCCTGATCCTGCTCGAAGCCATCGGCCGTGCCGTGATCGACGGGGCCTCGCCGCAGGGCCTGATCGAGCAGTCCATCCTGGAGCGGGTGGATGCCTGATCCGGGGCTGGCGCCCTACGCCGTCAGCGAGGCCAACTCGCGGGGCCGACGCGTCGCGGAAGACGCCCCGACGGCGCGCGGCGAGTTCCAGCGCGACCGGGACCGCATCGTTCATTCGACGGCCTTTCGGCGGCTCGAGTACAAGACCCAGGTCTTCGTCAATCACGAAGGCGATCTGTTCCGCACCCGGCTGACCCACAGCATCGAGGTGGCGCAGATCACCCGGGGCGTCGCCCGGGCGCTGGCCCTCAACGAAGATCTCGCCGAAGCCATCGCGCTCGCGCACGATCTGGGCCACACCCCGTTCGGCCATGCCGGGCAGGATGCCCTCAATGCCTGCATGAAGCCCTATGGCGGCTTCGAGCACAACC
>JAGRFX010000189.1 GCA_020445805.1 Rhodocyclaceae bacterium | reverse complement strand
GAGCCAGAGCCAGAGCCAGAGCCAGAGCCAGAGCCAGAGCCAGAGCCAGAGCCAGAGCCAGAGCCAGAGCCAGAGCCCACGCCGAAACCCAGGGCGAAACGCAAGCCGCGCAGCGCGAAGGCGCCTGCCCAGGCGGTGGTGTCCGTGTCCGCCGAGGAACTGGCGGCGCTGCGGCTCAAGATCGACGACATCGAGCGCAAGATCGCGGTGCTCGACGAGCGTCATGCGGAGATGACCCTGCGCCTCCAGGACTTTCAGGTGGCCCAGTTCCGGGCCCTGGGCGAGATCCTGGCCGAGTGCCTCGGGCTGCGCCACGCGGTGGCGCGGCGGAAGGCGGAGCTGAGCGGCGACGAGGATGATCGGGCCGCCGCCGAGGCCGCGGCGCGCGACCAGGCGGACTACGACCGCCGGCTCGACACGGGCGAGGACGATGCGGAAAGCCTCGACGAGGACGCCCGCGAGGAGCTCAAGCGCCTGTATCGCAGCGCGGCCATGCGCTGCCATCCCGACCGGGTCGCCGAGGGCGACAAGGCCCTCGCCCAGGCGCGCTTCCAGCAGCTCCAGGGGGCCTACCGGCGCGGCGACCTGGCGGCCCTGCGGGCCATCGTCGGCGAGCTGGATTCGGCGCCCCTGCCGGGGCGCGCGTCGGATGCCACCGAGGACAGCGAGGCGCTACGCAAGTCCCTCTCGGCCCTGCGCAGCCGCGCCGCCGACCTGATCCTCGCGGTCCAGACCCTGCAGCTCGACCCGGACTACCGGCGGGCCCTGGACGAGGGCGGCTGGCAGGCCTACTTCGACGAGGCCCATGCGGGTTTCGAGCACGAATGCGCGTTGCTGCGTCAGGCGCTGGCCCGGATGCGATAACCCTCCTCGGCCAGCACCCGTCGCACCGCCGGTCGCTCGCACATGGCGTCGAAGTGCCGGCGGCAGGCCGCGGGCAGGGGCAGCCCGATCCGGTCGGCCCAGAACTCCACGTAGAACACCGCGGCGTCGGCCGCCCCGAAGCGGTCGAAGCACCACGGCCCGTCGGTCCGTTCGAGCGCGGTTGCCAGGCGGGCGAAGCCCTGCAGCACCAGCTGGCGCCCCTGTTCGCGGACCGCGTCCCGGTCCTCGTCGCGCAGGCAATAGCGATCGGTGGTGAAGATCCGCGTGAAGCCCTGGCCATGGATGTTGCCGACCACGTCGCTGACGATGTCCAGGGCGCGTGCCATGTCCTGCGGTGCCTCGGGCAGCAGGGGGCGCTTGTGTTGGCTGTGGGCCAGCCACCAGGCCATGGCGGCGAACTCGGTCAGCACCGTGCCGTCGTCGAGAACCAGGGTGGGCACGGTGCCCTTGGGATTGAGGGCCAGGTAGGCGGGCTTGCGACCATCGCCGGCCGGCAGATTCAGGACGTAGGCCTCGAAAACCCGCTCCTGCTCCTCGAGCAGGATATGGATGCCCGTGCTGCAGGAGCCGGGGGTCATGTAGAAGCGCATCAGGGTGTGGACTCCCGGGTGGTATCCATGCCGCGGAATACGGCACAGGCGAGGAAGGCGTCGAGCGTCACCGGCAGCTGCTTGTGGCGACAGTACTTGGCGGTCAGCCGGGCCAGGCCCTTGATGTCACGCCCGCTGGCATCGGCGAAGCGTTCGGCCAGCGTGTGGACCAGGGATTCGTCCAGCGTCAGGGCGAACTGGGCGGCCATCACGCGCCAGATGCGCGCCCGGTCCTCGACACCCGGCGGGTGGTAGCGGATCAGGGCGATGCAGCGCGAGACGATGGCCTCGTCGATGTCGCCGATCCGGTTGGTGGTCAGGAACAGCAGCCCGTTGAAGTACTCCAGCACCCGCAGGAAGACTCCCACCACGGCGTTGGCAGCCATGTCGTCGTCCCGCCGCCGGATATAGACGTCGGCCTCGTCGATCAGCATCACGGCGCCCCAGCGCTGGCCCCGGGTCAGCGCCTCGCGCAGGGCGGCTTCCATCTCCGCCACGCTGAGGCCCAGCTGACCCGAATGGATGCGATACAGCGGCCGTTGGATGATCTCGGCATAGACCTCGGCGGTGAGGGTCTTGCCCACCCCGGGCGGGCCGGCGCAGAGCACCGTGGTGCCACCGCTCTTGCCGGCCACGATGTCGTCCATCAGCACGTCCATCTCCGCGGTCAGGATGTCGATGAGGTCGGTGTGGGAGGCCGGCAGCACCAGCCGGTCCTTCAGGGTGGCGTCATAGACATAGGGCTGCATGTCGGCCACATGGACCCACAGGTGATGGTGGAGATCCAGGTGGAACATCAGAACGAAGGGATGGACCGGGATCTGCGTGAACAGGCCGGCCGGCGTCTGGTCGCGGAGGTCCTCCATGCGCGATTCGAGCGCCAGGTCGAAGCGCAGGCTCTTGCCGGCCTTGCGCAGGAACCTGGCGAGGATGTCGCCGGGGACCTCGAGGGTCGCATCCCGGTCGCGCAGCACGCCCTCGTCGTTCACCAGGCGGGCATCGCCGCCACTGGTGGACAGCACC
Organism: Rhodocyclaceae bacterium; assembly: GCA_020445805.1. Lineage (GTDB taxonomy): Bacteria > Pseudomonadota > Gammaproteobacteria > Burkholderiales > Rhodocyclaceae > Cognatazoarcus. Next base: position 5,991 of record JAGRFX010000189.1, on the reverse strand, counting down.
ACCAGGGGTTTTCGGGTCCAGTCGGTGGTCCGGTGCGAGGCGCTGGGGTCGTCGGCGAAGATGGCCGATCCGCGGGCCGAGAACTGCATGCCGGTCCGGGCCCGCCAGTCGAAGTAGTGGGCCGCGGCCGCGTCGTAGGCCTCGATCAGGCCCGGGTTCTCCTTCAGGTAGCCCTTCTCCGCCAGGATCTCTCGGAGGGTGCGTCCGGGCAGATCGCGACCCCGGATCAGCACCTGTTCGATGGCCACCTTGCCCATCGCGTTGGCCCGCAGTTCCATCACCACGCGCCCGCTTTCTTCATCGCTGGGGGGCGTGAAGTCGAGCCGGGTGACCACGTAGGCGGCGGGCTTCCCGGCCAGGCTGGCCCGGAACAGCCAGCCACGGATCGGGTCCTTCAGCAGCAGGTCCATCAGGTCCGGGGCCAGCCGTTCCAGTTCGCCTTCGGCATAGCGGTGGCCCCCGACGTCGATGGCTTCCTCCAGGGCCTGCAGCTGGGCGGCCCGCCCCGCCATCGAGGGGCCGCCCGCGGCATAGCGTTCGCGCAGGAAGCCCAGCTGCGGGCGATTCAGGGCGGCACACGCGACCTCGACCCGTGGGCCGAGCCGCAGCTGCTCCCTGAGTCCCGACAGTTCGGGAAAGCGTGCCACCAGCGCCTCGACGCCAGCCTTTTCGATCTGCAGCTTCACGCGGGTCCTCCGGCTGACCGCCCCGGGGGACGGAACGGGATGCCCGGGGCGGACGCAACTGCCGGGCCAACGCGTAAGCTATTGAAAGTGTGCAGATATCGAGGTTCTGGTCGGTCGCGAATGCGACAAGGGACGGCACTTGGTGCGCTTGCCGACTGTTCCGGGCCAGTGTTGAATTTCTGAGCACCGGCTGTGCAGCCCCGTAGCGGGTCTACCCAGGATTGGGTGGGTGTCAGGCCCCAAATGGCGACACAGCCTGTCCCCCAATCGCGGGGCATGCTGTTGCTGCGACTGCGATGGCGTCGGTCGAAACACCCGAGCCATGCCCCTCTGGCATTGGTGCGGTGCGGTTGCACGGGCAATCGGCATGCATGTTGCAGAGATCGGGGCAAGGGCAGGCCCCCAGGGGGTGCCCGCCAGCTTCAGGAGCCCACCATGAATCCGATCGACGCCGTCGCCCTGCTCGCCTACGAGAATGCCTGCTACGCAGGAACCGCCGGGGTCAGCGCCAACAATGGCTGCCTGGGGTTCCGACCGGCCTTTCGCGATCGGATCACCGCGCGGATCTACCCGTCGTGCTATGCGGATGGGCGGGCGGCGCCGGTCCACGTGGTCGACGGCCTGCCGCCGGAGGTGGTCGAGCGGCGCGATGCCAAGGGCCACGTGCTTCGGATCAAGGAGAGCATCGAGTCGGGCTTCATCCGCGACGGGCGCTTCTTTACGCGGGCCGAAGCCATCGAGGCCGCCTGAACGGCCATGACCGCCCCCGGCAGGGGCCGGTTCAGATGCCGGCGAGCGACTGCAGCAGCATCAGGTGACCGATGGTCAGCGCGGCGATGCCGGCCCAGCGCCTGGACTGTCGCGGGAAGGATCGGTCGAACCCCGTCGCCAGGGTGCTGACCAGCACGCCGACCCCCAGGACAAGCACGCCCGCCGTGAGCGACAGCCCGGACAGATAGGCCACCAGGGGCGTCGATTCCGCCCCCAGGATCGCGTTGGCGAAGGCCACCCCGTGGAACAGCGCGGCAAGGCCCGCGGTGGCGGCGAGGGGCCCCGGGCCCATGTCCCGGGTCGACACGGCTGCCACGCCGATGCCGATCAGGGTCAGGACGCAGGCGATATCGGCCAGCGGCAGCACCAGCCCGGCCACGGCCGCGAGCACGCCGGTCAGCAGGCCGCCCGACAGGGCGCAGACAGCCAGCAGCCGATGGCGCAGCCGTTGGAAGGCCAGCAACATGCCGACGACGACCAGGAAAAAGAAATGGTCGGGGCCGATGAAAGGATGGGCGACCCCCGACACGAGCCCCTCGAACAGGGTGCCCGGCGCCGTGCCGCCCATGGCGTGGTGTGCATGGGCCGTGGGCATCGCGGCAGCAGCGGTGGCTGCAGCAAGGCCCCACCCGCGCAGGTGGCGACCACGGCAGCATCCACCGGGAGGCGCCAGCTTGACCAAATTGTCTCCTCACGCGTCTTATTGTGTGGGTGAAATTCCCCCGTCGCGAACTATGGGGCGCGTCGCCCGAATTGCCAATCGGCGAAACTACGGAACTGGGGGCTGCGTCACGGAGCGTCACAAAAAGGGCGCGCGCCCATGGGCTGTTGTCAGGCCAGGCTGCGCGCGCGAGCAATCGAGCAGCAGCAGGGCCGGCCTGCCGCGCGCCGGCCAAGGCTCTTCGGTGCGCTGGGATAAACTTGCGGATTCGTCCGATGCCGTGAGCCACCTGTGGCCGAACCCTCCACCGCCCACCCGACACCCCGCCCGGACCCCTGGCTGGCGCTGTTTGCCGCCTGGCTGGTGGCGGCGGTCTCGACCCTGGGGGCGCTGTTCTTCGGCGAGGTCATGGGCCTGCCGACCTGCAGCCTGTGCTGGTACCAGCGCATCTGCATGTTTCCGCTGGCCCTCATCCTGCCCTTCGGACTGTTTCCCTTCGATCGGGGCGTGGCCCGCTGCGGTCTGGCCCTTGCCGTAACGGGACTGGCCATCGCCGTCTATCATCAATTGCTGGTGGCCGGCATCGTGCCCGAGTCCGCCGCCCCCTGCCGGCAGGGCATCCCCTGTTCCGAGACGGTGGCCACCTGGTTTGGCTTCCTGACCCTGCCGCTGCTTTCCATTGCCGCGTTCGCGACCCTGGTCGGGTTGCTGTCGCTGGTCCGTGTCAGGAGTCGTCCGTGAATCGCAAGTGGGTCTTCGGTGGTGCGCTGCTCGCGCTCGTCCTGGCCTTCGTGGCTGCCATGCAGTTCGTTTCCCAGCGCCAGGTCGCCGAGACCCAGCAGCGGGTGGCGGCCAGTCGCAGCAGCCTGGAGCGGGCCCACGCGCCCCGCGTCGGGCCGGCTGCCGCGCCGGTGGTCATCGTCGAATTCCTCGATCCGGCCTGCGGAACCTGCGCGGCCTTCTACCCCATGGTGAAGTCGCTGATGGCCCGCTACCCCGGGCAGGTCCAGCTGGTGCTGCGCTACGCCCCCTTCCACCCGGGCTCCGATTCGGTCGTCGCGATGCTCGAGGCGGCCCGCCGCCAGGATCGCCTGTGGCCGGCCCTTGAAGCGCTGCTCGCCACCCAGGACATCTGGACCCGCAACCATCAGGCCCTGCCCTCGGAGGCGCTGCCGCTGATCGAGCAGGTGGGGGTCGATATCAACCGGCTCAGCTTCGACATGACCGACGCAGCCCTGCGGAGCGCGATCGAGCAGGACATCGCCGACGCCCGGACCCTCGGCGTGACCCAGACGCCCGAGTTCTTCGTCAATGGCGAGCCGCTGCCGAGCTTCGGCTTCGAACAGCTCGAGGCCCTGGTCGCCGCGGCCGTCGCCCGCTCGCGCTAGGACGCCGGGGCGCTCAGCCCGTCTCGCGGGGGTACAGCGCAGGCATCAGGAATGCCATGCCCACGCCGACCAGCGCGCTCAGTCGATGATCTCGATCGGGAAATCCCTGGCGGCCACGGTGGCGCCTTCCATGCGCTGGATGGTCTGCTCCGACTCGGCGGCCATGCGATTCATCTCGACGATGTTCTCGGCCATCTTCGGCAGGGCTTCCTGGCGGTAGCGCGAGATGTCGTCGAGCGCCGCGCGGATGTCGCCGAAGCTCTTCTTCAGCACCTCCAGGTCGAGCATGGTGCCGGCCGCCTGCTTGTGGATCTCGGCGCCCTGGGTCTTGAGGCGTTCGGCGGTGCCGGCGATCAGGTTCTCGGTGGTCTTGGTCACGGCCTGGACCTTCTCGAGCACGATCTTCTGGTTGGCCAGCGCCAGGGCCAGGGTGACGGCCACCTGCAGCGCGCTGACCGTGACGTTGAGCGCCCGGTTCACGCCCCGGATCAGCTCCTTGTTGTTGCGGATGATCATCTCGATGGTCAGGAAGCCCTGCTGGTTCACCAGCAGTTGCTGCTGCAGGTCCTGGATCCGCTGGCGCAGCGGAAACAGCAGCTCTTCCTGGATGAACACCGTGCGCGGGTCGTCCGACACCAGCTCGTTGGCGATCCGGTCCTGTAGCTTCCGGTCGATCAGCTCGCCCAGCTTCACGGCCTTCTCGAGCTTGTGGGTCAGGGCGCGCATGGCCTTCTGGTCGTCGGCCAGGGTGATGTTGTCGCGCTTGAGCTGGTCCTGGCCCTTCTTCAGGGAGTTCATCACCGCGTCGATCACGGTCGAGGCGGATTCGTACTGCGTGAAATAGCGCTTGAGCGGCGTGCCGACACCCGGGATATAGCCCAGCACGCGGGAGAACCAGCCGGCCTCCAGGTCGAACTTGGCCGGGTCCAGCGCCTCCACCTGCACCTTCAGGTCCACCAGCGAACTGGCGACGTCGCCGCCGTCGTCGCTCTGGTCGGCGAGCTGCTTGATCGGCTGCTTGAGCATCTGGCTGCGGCGCGCGGCTTCCTTCTGCAGCTCGATGCCCATGGTCTCGACCGCGGCCTTGGCCTGGGCCTGGCCGTCGGCGTCGCCGGCGGGGATGTCGATCATGCGCCCGACGACGGCCTCGGCCTGGCTGTCCAGGTCGGTGTCGGCGGCCGGGTCGGCGTGGATCGTCGCCGGATCGGCCAGGTGCAGTTCCTGGCGCAGCTGTGCCTTGTCGGCGAAAACGAGGCTCTGGGTGTCGCTCATGGAATCTCCTCGGAAGGCGGTCTGGGCCAGCACGGGAGGATACCCCGATTGCGCCGGCCGCTGGCGGGCCGGGGCGTGCACGGCGATAATGGGCCGCGCCAGAATCGCCGGATGCCCGACGTGACCGACCTGAAGGACCTGGAACTCATCCTGCGCACCCGCAGCCCGCTGATCGCGGTCGAGACCCGCGAGGAGTCGCGCGCGGTCGACCTGTTCCGACGCGCCGCGGCCCGTGCCGGGCAGGCGCTGTATCGCTGGAGCGCGGTGGATGGTCTGTCGCGACTCGATGCCGACGCCGCGCCGCAGCGCTCGCTGACCGAGCCGGAGCGGGTGCTGGCCCATATCCGCGCCAGCCGCGGTGGCGGTGGCCTCTACCTGCTGCTCGATTTTCACCCCTACCTCGAGGATCCGTTCACGGTCCGCCACTTGCGCGAGATCGCCCAGGTCGAGGCTGGCGCGTCGCTGACCCTGGCGTTGATCGGGCCGAATATGCCGGTGCCGGACGAATTACGCGACGTTACCGCCCGATTCACGCTGCGCCTGCCCGACCTGGCGGCCCTCCGCGGGATCATCGAGGAGGAGGCGGCGGCCTGGGGTCGCCAGCACCAGCAGCGCCTTCAGGCCCGCGCGGCGGTGGTGGACGCCCTGGCCCGCAACCTGATGGGCCTGACCGAGGCCGATGCGCGTCGCCTGGCCCGCAATGCCATTCATGACGATGGCGCGCTGACCGAAACCGACCTGCCGGCCCTGGCCGAGGCCAAGTACCGCCTGCTCGACCGGGGCAGCGTGCTGAGCTTCGAGCTCGAGACCGCGCGCATGGCCGACGTGGCGGGCCTGACCCGGCTCAAGGCCTGGCTCGAGATGCGCCGCGCGGTCTTCCTGTCCGAAACCCCGCCGCCCGGGCTCGACGTGCCCAAGGGCGTGCTGCTGCTGGGTGTGCAGGGGGCGGGCAAGAGCCTCGCCGCCAAGGCCTGCGCGGGCGCCTTCGGGGTGCCCCTGCTGCGCCTCGACTTCGGCACCCTCTACAACAAGTTCTATGGCGAAACCGAGCGCAACCTGCGCGAGGCGCTGGCCACCGCCGGCCAGATGGCGCCCTGCGTGCTGTGGATCGACGAGATCGAGAAAGGACTGGCGACCGACAGCGAGGGCGGCCCCTCGCGGCGCATCCTCGGCACGCTGCTGACCTGGATGGCCGAGCGCGGCAGCCCGGTGT
>JAGRFX010000017.1 GCA_020445805.1 Rhodocyclaceae bacterium | reverse complement strand
GCATCATGACCCGGGGTGGCGTCTTCATGTATCCGATGGACGAAAAGTCGCGCAACAAGGGCGGCAAGCTGCGCCTCATGTACGAGGCCAATCCGATGGCGATGCTGGTGGAGCAGGCGGGCGGTGCCGCCACCACCGGGCGGGAGCGCATCCTGGATGTGCAGCCCGAGCGCCTGCACCAGCGCGTGCCGGTCATCATGGGCTCCCGCCATGAGGTCGAACGCGTCACGGCCTATCACCTGGAGTGATCCTTACGGCGTACTTCCTCGGATCGAGGCCACCCGCGGGGGGCGACCCGCGGCGAGCCCGGTCCCGCCGTCGGCTGGGCGCGGCCCTGGTGACCTGGATCGCGGGCATCGGTTGCGCCCTGGGGGCAGTCCGGCTCGAGGCGCCCGATGTCGTCTCCGGCCTGCTCGAACAGCATCTGACCATACTCGACCGGGAGCACGACCAGGCCCGGTCCGATCCGGCCGAGCGTCTGGCGCTGGTGCGGCGCGCGCGAGGCGAGGTCGAGAGCCTGCTCGCGACCCAGGGCTACTTCGCGCCCACGGTCACCCTCGAGGAGTCCGGCGAGGACTGGGTGCTGCGGGTGGTGCCGGGCGAACGCGCGGCCATCGAATCCTTCGACCTTACCCTGCGCGACGGTAGCCCGCTCGACGCCCAGGCCTGGGAAACCCTGCGCGCGGACCTGCTCCGCACCTGGCCGCTGCCGGTGGGAGCGTTCTTTACCCAGCGGGCCTGGGATGCCGGCAAGACCGGCCTGGTCAGCGTCCTGACGCGGCAGGAGTTTGCCGCGGCACGCATCAATACCAGCCTCGCTCGGGTCGATCCGGGGCGTGCCAAGGTGGCATTGACGGTCGAGCTCGACAGCGGGCCCCGGTTTCGCTTCGGTGAGCTATCGGTCGAAGGGCTCAACGACTACCCGGAGTCGCTGGTGCGGCGCTACAACCCGCCGAAGCCCGGGACGCCCTACGACGAAGACCGCCTGCTGGCCTTCCAGACCGCGCTCCAGAACACGCCGTATTTCGCCTCGGCGGTGGTCGAGATCAGCCGCGACCGCGACCAGGCCGACGCCACCCCGATTCGGGTCCTGGTCAGCGAGGCCAAGCCCCGTCGCCTGACCTTCGGCGCGGGCTTCAGCTCCAACAACGGCTATCGCACCGAGGTGGGCTACCGGGATGCCAACCTGTTCGGCGAGGCCTGGCACCTGGTCAGTGGCCTGCGCATCGAGCAGCGCGAGCTGCTGGCCTTCGGCGACATCTTCCTGCCGCCCGATCCGGCCGGGTTCCAGGACAGTTTCGGCGCCCTGCACGAACGCACCGACCATGAGGGGCTGAAGGTGTCGCGCGAAGCCGTGGGCGTGACCCGCACCTATCCCATCCCGAAGGGCGAGTTCGGCGTGTCCGTCAAGTACCAGCGGGAGCGGACCGAGCCGGACGGCGGAGATACCAGCGAGCAGAATGCATTGACCGGCGACCTCTCCCTGCTGTGGCGTGAAGTCGACAATGTGCTCGAGCCGCGCAGCGGATTCGTGGCCTACGGCCGCCTCGGCGGGGCGGGCAAGGCCGTGCTGTCCACCCAGAATTTCGCGCGCGCCTACGGCCGGCTCCAGTTCTACCTGCCGGTAGGCCGCCTGGACGTGCTGTCGCTAAGGGGCGAAGTCGGCAAGACCTTCGCGCGCAGTCGCGACGGCATCCCCCAGGACTTCCTGTTTCGCGCCGGCGGCAGCCAGTCGGTCCGGGGCTACGGGTACCGAAGTCTCGGCGTGCGCGACGGCGATGCCATCGTCGGAGGCCGCTACCTGGCCACAGCCAGCGCCGAGTATACCCATTGGCGCGACAACGGCTTTGGCTACGCGGCCTTCATCGACGCCGGCAATGCGGTCGACGACCCCGGTGCCTATCGGCCCCTGCTCGGCTACGGGGTCGGCGGCCGCTGGAAGAGCCCGGCCGGACCCCTGGCCCTCGACCTGGCCTACGGTCAGGAAGAACGCCGCTTTCGCCTCCACTTCGCCATCCTGATCGCGTTCTGAGCGGGCCTGGCGCCCCACGCCCTGAAACCTGTCTGCAACAGTCGCTCGGCGCGACGCACCGGGATCGCGGGTGCCCTGCACACCACAGCTGGGTGCTTGTTGCATCCGTACAACAACTGATCCCCGGAAGCCCCGCGAATCGGGTGTTTTCCTTGCAATGGCCGTGAGCCAGTACGCAAAATCGACGCAACTTCTCATTCGAGAGGTAAGTCGGGGCGTGCCGCTACTGCCCCCAAACTTAAAGCCAAGAGGAGAAACACATGCAGAAGAAACTGATCGCTCTGGCCGTGGCTGGCCTGGTCGCCGCTCCGGCCTTCGCTCAGTCGAACGTCACCGTCTATGGCATCGCCGACGTCGGCGTTGGCTATGGCAAAGCTGGCGACACCACCTTCACCGGCGTTGTCGATGGCATCCTGTCCGGCCCCCGTCTCGGCTTCAAGGGCTCGGAAGACCTGGGCAACGGCCTGTCGGCCGTGTTCGTCCTCGAGCAGGGCTACAGCGTCGGCACCGGCGCTCCCAGCTCGACCAAGCAGTTCCACCGTCAGGCCTGGGCTGGCCTGAAGGGCAGCTTCGGTACCGTCGGCCTGGGCCGCCAGTACGCTCCGGGCTACAACTACACCGCCAAGTTCGACGTCGTGTCCGCTGGCGCGGTCGATCCGCAAGCCATCCTGGGTGGCGCTGCCGGCATGTCGATCACCCCGGGCTCCGCTGCTCGTTGGGACAACTCGGTCACCTACAACCTGGGCAACATGGGCGGCGTGATGGCTGAAGTCATCTACTCGTTCCAGGCTTCGCAGGCTGGCGACGACCGCACCGACGACGACAAGATGGGTGTTGGCGCTGGCTACATGGCCGGCCCGATCGGCGTTGGCTTCGTCTTCCACAAGCTGAACGGCGCTTCCGAAGACACCAAGGAATACTACATCGCTGGTTCGTATGACCTGGGCGTCGTCAAGCTGGCCGGTTCCTACCAGGTCAAGGATCTGGACGACAACAAGGACAAGCTGGCCTACTTCGGCGGCATCATCCCGGTTGGCAAGGGTAACGTCCACGTTGCTCTGGGTGCTCTGAATCCGGAAGGCGACGACAACAACTCCCGTTCGTTCTCGGTTGGCTACACCCACGGCCTGTCGAAGCGCACCACCGGTTACGTCGCTGTCAACCGCACCACCAACGACGACGGCGCTGCCGTTGGCGTTCTGGCCAAAGAGGCCGGCGAAGGCTCGACCGCCGTCGCTGCTGGCTTCCGCCACGCCTTCTGATCGTTCCCGATCGGATGAAGAACGGGCGCTTCGGCGCCCGTTTTTTTTTGCCTATGCCGCCAGTTGCCAGGCCATCCGACTGCGCCCGGCCGCTGATCGCAGCGTGCCCCCGAGGCCCCGCGGATGCGCGCGGGCCGGCGGGATCCGCGCTGTTTCGGCCTACTGAAGCTTCTTGAGGTAATCCTTGGTGAACAGGCGCTCCGGAATCTCGCGGGGCAGCATTTCCTCGTAGGTCAGGATCGAGGTCTCGCCGGCCTTCAGGGCGTCGGTCATGACCAGTCGGGTGGGCCGCACTTCGCCGGCCAGTTCGCGGAAATTCTCGTAGTTGCAGGTCTTCAGGAGCCGCCCGGAGAGGGAATAGAACTCGGCCTTGAGGGGGCGCCCGTTCTCCACATCGACCCAGAGCTTGACCTTGGCGTAGGTCACCCCGCGTTCTGCGGCCTTCAGATCGAGCAGGTGGGCCTTGCGCCCGTTCAGTTCCTCCTCGCCTGCGAGCGTTGCCTCGTAGTCGCCGGAAAAATTGGCCCTGGCCAGATCGCCATTGGCCACCTGGCCCGTCAGGCGCTGGGACAGGGAGAGCCTGACCGGCTGGGACACGCGCGGCAGGAAGACCCACAGGTCCCGCCCCTTCATCAGGAGCGCCTGGCCGCGCTCGGAGGCCGGTTCCACGGTCAGGACCACGGAGTCCTCCTTGCCCTTGGACAGGACCCGGTACTTTCTGACGTCGGCCGTGCTTTCGCCGGTCCGGCTCTCGATGGCGATGTCGACCTGGAAGTCGGAGGCGGGGAAGCGGATCGCGTCCACCCGGGCGACCAGCGCGTTGGCATCGGGCGCCGCGGCGCCGGCTCCGAGCGGCAAAGCGGAGAGCGCCGTCGCGACGGCGATGGCAAGGGTTGCAAAGCGCGAACCTGTGGACTCTCCTAGAGCGCGAATCACGATGGTATCCTCCTCGATTTGGGCGACCTCAAGGGCCTGAATGGCGATCGTCGAACTCCACAATGTTAGCAAGCGCTATCGGCTTGGTGATCAGGAAGTCAATGCGCTGACGAACGTGACGCTCTCGATCGAGGAGGGCGTCTTCCTGGCCATCGCGGGGCCGTCGGGCAGTGGCAAGTCCACCATGCTCAACATCATCGGCTGCATTGATACGCCCAGCTCGGGGCGCGTGATCGTCAATGGCAATGACGTATCGGGCCAGACGCCGGATCAGCTGGCCAATCTGCGCGCGCGCACCATCGGCTTCATCTTCCAGACCTTCAACCTCCTGCCGGTCCTGTCGGCGGCCGAGAACGTCGAGTATCCCCTGCTGCAGTTTCCCGAGCTCTCCAGGGAAGAACGCAGCGAACGGGTGGCCAAGTACCTCGCCATCGTCGGTCTGAGGAAATACGCTCATCACCGCCCCAACCAGCTGTCTGGCGGGCAGCGCCAGCGGGTGGCCATTGCACGAGCGCTGGCGACCCATTCCCGCATCGTCCTGGCGGACGAACCGACCGCCAATCTGGACCGCAAGACCGGTGAGGGAATTTTGCGCCTCATGAAGGACATCAACCGCAAGAATGGCACCACCTTCATCTTTTCGACCCACGACCGCCGGGTCATGAACATGGCGGACCGGCTGGTGCGGGTCGAGGATGGCCACATCACCAAGCTCGGCGTCCAGAGCGAGAGTGGTTGGGTATTCGTGCAGGACAAGACCAAGGGCGAGGAAGACCCGGAGGTCTGAGCCGCCCGTCGGGCGACGCCAAGCAACACATTTCGGGGGATATCGCATGCATTACAGGCTTGTGACCGGACTTGTCATGGCCATGTTCGGAGCGTCGACGGCCCTGGCCGCCGACCTCCTGGACGATCTGCTGGCCGTGCCGGGAAGCAGCGCAGACTCGATCCAGACCTTCGGCTTCGTCGAAGGCGCGGCAGCGCGTACCTACGCTGGTACCGATCATTGGTCGAAGCTGCGCCTGCGGGTCGAGGCGGGTGCCAGTGGCTCGCTCGGTGAAGGGGTCCGGTGGCGCTTCCTGGGCAGGGCCGACGCCGACCACGCCTACGTCATCGAGGACGACATCTATCCGCTGGATGTCCGACGGGACCAGCGCTCGGGGGCCTCGATCCGCGAGGCCTACCTGGATGTGCCCGCCGGCAGCTGGGAGCTGCGCCTGGGGCGTCAGCAGATCGTCTGGGGCGAAATGGTCGGCCTGTTCTTTGCCGATGTCGTCTCCGCCCGGGACATGCGGGAGTTCGTGCTGCCCGACTTCGACCAGATGCGGATCCCCCAGTGGGCCGCCCGCGCCGAGTATTTTGGCGAGGACGATTTCCATGGCGAGGTGCTGTGGGTGCCGGTGGCCACCGTCGATGACATCGGAGAACCGGGCGCCGACTTCTATGCCTTCCGGCCGGATCTGCCGGTTCCGGCCCGGATTCGCGACCAGGAAACGCCGCCCAGCCGGCTTGGCCACGGCAACTTCGGCTTGCGCGCGGGCAAGCTGGTGGCGGGCTGGGACATGACCGGCTTCTACTACAACAGCGTCGATGTGGCACCGACCTACTACTTCGACCCGACCGATTTCTCCTTCACGCCCCGGCATGATCGCATCCAGCAACTGGGCGCGACCGTCTCCAAGGACCTGGGCTCGATGGTGCTGAAGGCCGAGGCGGTCTATACCGATGGACGGAAGTTCAATACCCGGCGCGTCGGTGCCGAGGATGGCCTCTACGAGTCCGATACCCTGGACTACGCGGTCGGGCTCGACCTGCCTTTCGATTCCGGCCTGCGGATCAACACCCAGGTCTTCGGACGGCGATCCCTCGCGCTCGACAGCGGTGCGGTCGTCGACGCCAACGAGGCAGGTGGCACCGTGCTGGTCTCGCAGGAGTTCGGCGACGCCCTCGAGGCGGAGGTCCTGGTGGTGACGGGCTTCAACCGGGGCGACTACATGGTCCGGCCCAAGCTCACCTGGACACCGGACGGCAACTGGCGGCTGAGAGCCGGTATCGACGCCTTTGGTGGCGATGAGGGCGGGCTGTTCGGTCGCTTCGATACATCCGACCGGCTGTACCTGGAAGCCCGTCGGTCGTTCTGAGCGAGCGGTGCGTTTGTGCTGCGCCGTGTCGTGGGTGGCGGGAGCGGGGGCACGAGGAGGATCGATCGTGCATTTGTTCCTTCAGGGAGTTCGTGGGCGTCTTTAGCATGACGCTTGTTTTGTCAGGGGCGGATTTTCCGCGCCGCAGCAGGAGATAACAGGGTGAATATGACGAGTTTTCGTGGGTCTGCCATGCAGCTCTTCCGTGGTCTGCTGATGCTTGTCGCGGCTGCTGCGCTACTGACCGGTTGCGCAAGCAAGTTCCCCGCGGCGCCGCAGTCGGCCGCCACGCCGGAATACAACTACGTGATCGGGCCGGGCGACGCGGTCAACATCACGGTCTGGCGCAACCCCGAGCTGTCCGCGGCAGTTCCCGTGCGGCCCGACGGGAAGATCACCACGCCCCTGGTCGAAGACCTCCCGGCCATGGGCAAGGATGCCAGCACTCTGGCACGCGACATCGAGAAGGCCCTGTCCAAGTACATCCGCGACCCGGTCGTCACGGTCGTCGTCACCGGCTTCGTAGGGCCCTACAGCGAGCAGATCCGCGTCATCGGCGAGGCCGCCAAGCCGCAGACCCTGCCCTACAGCCAGAAAATGACGCTCCTCGACGTCATGATCCGGGTGGGCGGCATTACCGATTTTGCCGATGGCAACGGTGCCACGATCCTGCGCACCTCCGAAGGCAACAAGCAATACAGCGTGCGCCTGAAAGACCTGCTCAAGCTGGGCGATGTGTCGGCCAATGTGGAAATGCGTCCGGGCGATGTCCTGATCGTTCCCCAGAGCTGGTTCTGATCAGGTCGGCGTTGATGGATAGGGCGAGATAGGGTTGGGTATGGAAGACGTCATTCGACAATTGGTGGGCTACCTGCGCGGCATGTGGCTCTACCGCTGGTGGGGCTTGGCCGTGGCCTGGGTTGTTGGTATTGGCGCGGCTGTGGGCATTTACATGATGCCCGACCGCTACCAGTCGTCTGCACGGATCTACGTGGACACCCAGTCGGTGCTCAAGCCGCTGATGTCAGGTCTGGCCGTCCAGCCGAACATCGACCAGCAGATCGCGATTCTCAGCCGCACCCTGATCAGTCGACCGAACGTCGAGAAGCTCATTCGTATGGCGGATCTTGATCTCAATGTAAGGAATGAGAAACAACGGGAAGCGCTAATTGCCCAGCTGACGAGGGAGCTAAGAATTTCTGGCAGCGGAAGGGACAACATCTACCGACTCGCCTATATGGATCAAAACCCCGATGTAGCAAAGCGGGTCGTGCAGTCGCTCATGACGATTTTTGTTGAGTCAGGCCTGGGCGATAAGCGCAAGGATACGGATAGCGCGCGGCGATTTATTGAAGAGCAGATTCGCAGCTATGAACTCAAGCTGGAGGAAGCCGAGAATCGGGTCAAGGAGTTCAAGCTGAAGAACATGGCCTTCATTGGTGACGGCCGTCAAGACTATTTTGGTCAACTAGCTGGCGCCTCGGCGGAGTTGGCGCAGGCGCGGCTATCCTTGCGCGAGGCCGAGCAGTCTCGTGACGCACTTCAAAGGCAGTTATCAGGTGAGGAGCCAGTCCTGTTGCCGGAGGCACCGAAAAGCCATGACGTGTCCATTCCGGAAATTGATGGTCGTATTGATGCCCTGAAAAAGAATCTGGATGGTTTGCTGCAACGATTCACAGAGGCGCATCCTGACGTCATCGGGACTCGGCGGGTCATTGCGCAACTTGAGGAACAAAAATCGAAAGAGGTCGAAAAACGACGCAAGGCTGGTCCGGAGAAAGTGGCCTCACTAAATGCGAATCCGGTCTACCAGCAGATGAAGCTCTCGCTCTCGCAGGCGGAAGCGCAAGTAGCGTCGTTGCAAGCACGGGTGTCGGCTTACCTGGGGAGGCTCGAAGGCCTCAAAGCGGCAGCAGAACTAGTTCCCCAGATCGAGGCCGAGTACACGCAATTAAACCGCGACTATGGCGTTCACAAGAAGAACTACGATTCGCTTGTCGCGAGGCGGGAGTCCGCAAACATGTCGGTCGATATGGAGTCGACGTCTGGGATGGCCGAATTCAGAGTCATCGATCCACCCTCGCAACCGCTTAAGCCGTCTGCACCGAATCGCTTGGCTCTGTTCCCGCTTGCAGGGGCAGGTGCGCTTGCCGTTGGTGCCGCTATTGCGTTTCTTTTAAGTCAGATACGTCCGACGTTCCAGGACGCTAGAGTGTTGCGGGAGATCACCAGGCTTCCGCTTCTGGGCAGTGTTTCGATGGTGCCAGATGAAGGCCGCCGACGCCGTCGCCGTCGCTCGCTGGTATTTTTCGCAGGTGGAGTGACCAGTTTTGTAGGAGTGTTTGCCGTATTGACCGTCTTGGTCGCGATCCTGCGTGTTGGTTGAACTGGGAGTCATTTGTGAGTCTTATTGAAAAGGCCGTCGAGCGTCTGGAAAAATTGAAACAGGCGGGAGTGGTATTACCTGACGCGGGTGCAACGGAACAGGCCGCCTTAACGCACTCTCAAGGCGCTACCCCGGTAACGGATACGGCGGAGAAACTACACCGGCGAAATGACGGTCGCCGCAATATTCCGCTTCGCGATGGTGTCCTTGGAAGGGAAGTCCTTGCGACAAAGGATGAGCAACTCCGGGCCAAGGCCAAACCCGGTGAGGCTTCGAACTTTGCTGAGATCGATCTCGAGCGCCTTGCTGCGATGGGCATGGTTACTCCAGACCGGCCGCGTTCCCGGATGGCTGAGGAGTATCGCGTGATCAAGCGCCCCGTTCTGAACAACGCGCAGGGGCGTGGTGCGAGCGTTGTGGACAACGGCAACCTGATCATGGTGACCAGTTCGTTGCCCGGTGAGGGCAAGAGTTTTACGACCATCAACCTGGCCATCAGTATGGCCATGGAGCTTGACTACACGGTGCTACTCGTCGATGCGGATGTGTCCAAGCCGTCCGTGCTTGAGATTCTGGGCCTCCCGCCGTCCAAAGGTTTGATGGATGTGCTGGTGGGTCGTGAGCCTGAACTGTCGAACGTATTGATGCGGACCAGTATCGAGAAGCTCTCGGTCCTGCCCGCAGGTATGCCGCACCAGAACGCGACGGAACTACTGGCGAGTGATTCGATGAATCAGCTGCTGGAAGAGATGGCGTCGCGCTACCCCGATAGGGTCATCATTTTCGATTCGCCGCCCTTACTGGTGACGACTGAGGCCCGCACGCTGGCAACGCATATGGGCCAGATCATCATCGTGGTCGAGGCAAACCGCACGGCGCAGAGTGCCGTCAATCAGGCATTGACGATGATCGAATCGTGCCCCGTCAAAATGATGCTACTGAACAAGTCGACCGATACCAACTCGGCGAGCTACGGATACGGATACGGATACGGATACGGATACGGCCATGAGAAGGGGGAGAGTGTAGAAGGGTCCGAGCGTGCGCAAGCGGCTTGAAACGGCCGGGCTGCATTGTGCGCTGCTGCTGGGAGGCGGACTTACGGCAGTCGTGCCCGATGCTCTTGCGGCGTTACCCAAATGGAACTATTCCGCTTCCGCCTCAGAGACCTTCACCGACAACGCGGGCGCTGATGGCACGAGCGACTCCGAATCCGATCAGATTACGAAGGTTTCCCTGTCTGTCGCTCTGGTGCACAAGGGCGCCCGCATTTCCAGTTCACTCCGCCTGAGCGGCGAGGCGCGAGACTTCGCCAGGGAAAGCTCGCGCGACAATTCGCGCTTGCTCGGGTCCGGGCTTGCAAGGGCAGAACTGGTCGAGCAGCGGCTGTTCTTGGATGTCAGCGGCTCTATTAGCGAGGAGCATACCTCAGCGTTCGGCAAGACATCTGCCGATGGCACGATCGACATTGACAATCGATCGATTGTGCGTCGCTACTCAACTGGCCTGCGCGCACCCATTCGCGTCGGCAACAGTGTCCAGGGTAATGCCGATTTGCGCATGGACTGGACTAGTGGCGGAAAGGTCACAAACGGTACTCGGATAAACAAAACACTCCATATTGGGCTGGGTGATTCCAGTGCTTGGGGCGACCTAGGTTGGAATTTCGCGGTGACGCGAAGTCAGCTTGGCGGCTCTGCGCTCGCGAACGAGGCGGACTCCTCCACTGCACGCATTTCATTAATCTATAGCTACACGGATAACCTAGCGTTCAGGCTGATTGGCGGCCGGGAATCGAACGATTTTGACGATGGCGCGCGGCAAAGTGCTTACACTCGCGGCGCGGGGGCGACCTTGCGACTCAGCCCTCGAACCAGCATTGATTCAGAGATCGAGAGGCGATTCTTCGGAACCGGATACAACTTCACTGTTCGTCACAGTCGGCCTCTTTCAAGCATACAGATTCGTTACTCGCGCGATGTGACCTCCATTGACGGTACTGGCCTGGTCAGCATCGAAGAACTGGCATACCGGGAACTGTTCGTCAGTCTGGAGTCGAGCATCCCGGACGACGCGGAACGGGAGCGTGTCGCGCGCGGCCTTGCCGCGCTCGTTCCCGATGGCTCGACGACATTCGTAAGTTTCCTTACCAATAGTTTCAGCGTCAGTCGCCGATTGAGTGTGACCGGTTCGCTGGTGGGCGCGCGTAATACGCTTACGATAGGACTCAGCGCTGGCGAGAACGAACGCATCGGCAGTGGTGGCGGGCTCGATACCGGAGACGATTTCACGCGTTTCAGCCGCGTCAAGACAACGTCCATCAGTAGCACCTTGAGCCATCGGATCACGGGGAACACAAATTTGATCGTGTCGGCGTCCGCGAACCGCTCGGAAGGCGGCGGCGAGAGCAATCAGGAAGTCATGCGCCGTTCAATGAGCGTCGGATACAACACAAAAGTTGGGCCCCACACCAACGGCGCGGTGTCAGTCCGGCGCCAACGCTCGACGGGCTCGACCGACTACACGGAAAGCGCGCTGATTCTGTCCCTGACCGCCAGATTCTAAACAGGACACGATGTACGAATCCTTCTACGGGCTGAAAGCCAAGCCCTTCCAGCTCAACCCGGATCCCGAGTTTTTCTTCGGCAGCCGCGGGCACCGCCGGGCGATGGCCTACCTCGAGTACGGCCTGCACCAGAACGAAGGCTTCATCGTCATCACCGGCGAGATCGGGGCCGGCAAGACCACCATCGTCCGGAACCTACTCTCCAAGCTCGATTCCGAACAGGTGGTTGCAGCACAGCTCGTCAGCACCCAGCTCGATTCCGACAACATCCTGCGCCTCGTCGCAGCGGCCTTCGGCATTCCGTCGAAGAGCCTCGACAAGGCCGACCTGCTGCTGGCCCTCGAGGCCTTTCTGGTCACGACGACCGCAGCCGGCAAGCGGGCCCTGCTGGTGGTGGACGAAGCCCAGAACCTGAGCCAGGGTGCGGTCGAAGAGCTCCGCATGCTGTCGAACTTCCAGCTCGAGGATCACGCCCTGCTGCAGAGCTTCCTGATCGGCCAGCCGGAATTTCGCGAGATGCTCCAGGGCCCCGATCTGCAGCAGTTGCGCCAGCGGGTCATCGCCTCCTACCACCTGGGTCCGCTCGACGGCGAAGAGACGCGGGGCTATATCGAGCACCGCTTGCGCCACGTGGGATGGGACCACAATCCCCAGATCGCCGACGGCGTCTTCCATCGGGTCTACGCGTCGACGGGCGGGATCCCCCGGCGCATCAACACGCTGTGCGACCGGATCCTGCTGTCGGCGTTTCTGTCGGAAAAGCGGGCTATCGCCGAAGAGGATGTGGAGGGCGTGCTGGCGGAACTGCGCGAAGAGCAGGCCCCGGCGGCCGACGCGCCGGTGTGGTCCACCCGGTCGGTCGCGAGGCCGTCGGCGGCCAAACCTGGCGCGGGCGTCGTCCCGATCAGTGGTGCCCGTCAGAGCGGCGGTATCGACGTGCCCGAGGGTATCGCCGCGCAACTGGCCGACATGGCACAGCAGTTCGATGCGGCGCGCTACGAGGCCCGCCTGGCCAACGTGGAACGCACGCTGGGTGCCGCGCTGCGGCTGATCGAACAACTCGTGGCGGAGAGCCCGTCACGCAAGAAGGCGGGTGATGCATGAACGCACGCCATCCGCTCGTCAACGCCCTCACGGTCGACGTGGAGGACTACTTCCAGGTCTCCTCCCTGGCGCCCCACTTCCCCCGCAGCAGCTGGGAGGACGTGCCGTGCCGGATCGAGCGCAACATGTACCGCATCCTGGATCTGTTTGACGAGCAGGGCACCAAGGCTACCTTCTTCACATTGGGCTGGGTGGCCGAGCGCTATCCCGAGGTGGTGCGTGAAATCGCGCGTCGCGGGCATGAGCTGGCGAGCCACGGCTACGGGCACCAGCGGGCCAGCGAACAGACCCGCGAGTGTTTCCGCTCGGATGTGGACCTGGCCAAGGTGGTCCTCGAGGACGTGGCGGGCGTGTCGGTCCGCGGCTACCGGGCGCCCAGCTTTTCGATCGGCAAGGGCAACCTCTGGGCCCACGAGTGCCTGGCCGAAGTGGGGTACGAATACAGCTCCAGCGTCTATCCGGTGGTTCATGACCACTATGGCATGCCGGATGCCCCGCGCTTCCCGTATCGGCTCGACTGCGGCCTGCTCGAGATCCCGGTGACCACGGTTCGGTGGCTGGGTCGAAACTGGCCGGCTGGCGGGGGCGGATATTTTCGCCTGCTGCCCTACGGCGTGTCGCGCTGGGGCATCGAGAAGGTCAATCGGGACGACATCCGCCCTGCGATCTTCTATTTCCACCCCTGGGAGATCGACCCCGAGCAACCCAAGGTGACGGCCGCGTCGTCCAAGACCCGCTTCCGCCACTATGTGAATCTGGACCGGACCGAGGGGCGGCTGCGACTGCTGCTCCAGGACTTTGCCTGGGGTCGGGTCGACCAGGTCTTCGAAGAACTCGCCCAGGGTAGGTCCCTGGACATTGCGACGGCCTGATGATGGATCGGCTAGCGACCAACGTTTATGTCCTGGGGCAGCAGGACCACGCCCTCTGGGACGACTTCGTGCGGGCCCATCCGGACGGCACTTTCTTCCACCTGTCGGCATGGCGGGGCATCGTCGAAGAGATCTTCGGCCACCGGACCTACTTCCTGGTGGCGGCCCGGGCGGGCTGCATCGTCGGCATCCTGCCCCTCGCCGAGGTCAAGAGCCGGTTGTTCGGCCATGCGCTGACCTCGCTGCCGTTCTGCGTCTATGGTGGCCCGGTCGGCGACGACGAGGCGGTGATGATGCTCGAGGCCGAAGCCGAGCGCATCGCGCTGCTGCTGGGCGTGCAGCACCTGGAATTCCGCAACCTCAAGCCGCGTCACCCGGATTGGCCGCGCCAGGAACTGTACGTCACCTTTCGCAAGCCGATCCTGCCGGACGTCGAAGAGAACATGCTGGCCATCCCGCGCAAGCAGCGGGCGATGGTGCGCAAGGGCATCAAGAACGAGCTCGGCTTCAGCCGCGATGAGGACGAATCGCGCTTCTTCGCCCTCTATGCCGACAACGTCCACCGACATGGCACGCCGGCGCTGCCGCGCCGCTTCTTCCGCCGCCTTATGGATACCTTCGGTGACGATTGCCGAGTGCATACGGTCACCGACAAGGGCGGGCGCATCCTGTCCACGGTGCTGAGCTTCTATTTCCGTGGCGAGATCCTGCCCTATTACGCAGGTGACGACTTCGAAGCGCGCGGCCTGGCCGCCAACGACTTCAAATACTGGTGCCTGCTCAAGGACGCCTGTGAGCGTGGCTACCGGACCTTCGACTACGGGCGCAGCAAGGTGGGCACCGGGCCCTACAGCTTCAAGAAGAACTGGGGTTTCGAGCCGCAGCCGCTGGCCTACGAATACCGCCTTTACAAGCGCGACGCGGTCCCCCAGAACAATCCGATGAACCCCAAGTACCGGGCCTTCATCGCGATGTGGAAACGCCTGCCGCTGCCCCTCGCCAACGCCATCGGGCCCCACATCGTCCGCAACCTCGGGTAAGCATGTCGCGACTGCCCCTGCTGTACCTGGTTCACCGGATTCCCTATCCCCCGAACAAGGGAGACAAGGTTCGGTCGTTTAATATCCTGAGGCATCTGGCTCGACACTTTCGCGTGTACCTCGGATGCTTCGTGGACCACCCCGACGACCTCACCCATGTTCCGGAACTGGCTGAGTGGTGCGAAGACACATGCGCCGTGTCGATCCGCCCGCTTCTCTCGAGGCTAGCGAGCCTGCGCGGACTGTTGAGCGGTGAGGCGCTGACTGTGCCCTACTATCGTAAGACCACGATGGCGCGCTGGGTCCGCGATTCCGTGGCACGCCAAAGCATAGAGCACGCCGTCGTGTTTTCGGGCGCGATGGCCCAGTATCTCGAAGGGCTCGCCCTGAAGCGCTGCCTGATCGACTTCTGCGACGTTGATTCGGCCAAGTGGACCCAATATGCGCAATCACGTCGCTGGCCCATGTCCTGGCTGTACCAGCGCGAAGGCGCCCGTCTGGGGCGGTTCGAACGCGATTGGGCCGCCCGTGCCGACGTCAGCACCTTTGTAACCGCGGCGGAGCGAGGCCTGTTCCTTGGCCAGGCGCCCCATCTGGCGTCGCGTACCGAGGTGGTCGAGAACGGCGTCGACGCCGACTATTTCGCACCGGCAAACGCCGGACCCAGCCCCTATCCCGAGGGCGTGCGGCAGGTCGTTTTCTCCGGCGCAATGGACTACTGGCCCAACGTGGATGCTGCCTGCTGGTTCGCCAACGAGGTGATGCCGTTGCTGCGTGCCCGCCTCCAAGGGCTCGAATTTACAGTCGTGGGCATGAACCCGACGCCCGCGGTGCGTGCGCTCGAGGGGCTCGGCTACGTGCGGGTGACCGGAACCGTAGCGGACGTGCGGCCCTATGTCGCCCACGGAGACGTCGTGGTAGCGCCGCTACGGGTGGCACGAGGCATCCAGAATAAGGTCCTCGAGGCGATGTCGCTGGCCCGGCCGGTGGTGGTATCCACGGCTTCGCTCACCGGCCTGCGCGCCACTCCCGGGGAAGAGTTTCTCGCCGCCGGCAGCGCAAACGAGTTCGCCGACGCGGTAGCTGTGGCCCTCGAACCGGCCGATGCGGCGCGCATCGGCGCGGCGGCGCGGGCCCGCGTCGTGGCCGACTACTCCTGGGAAGCGCACGTTGGCGCCCTGCGCGAGATGCTCCGCTTCGATCGCGAGGGCGCCGCCTGATGGAGCGGATCGCGAACGGCAGAACCGCCGGCGCCACCCTTGAGCCGGGCCTGGTGCGCTATTGGCCGCTGGCCCTGGTTACCGTCGTGTGGGCTCTCCTATATCGCGCACCAATCGCCGAAATGACCAACATCTGGCTGCGCTCCGACACCTTCGCCCACGGCATCATCGTGCTGCCCATCTCGCTGTGGCTGGCATGGCGAGCGGCCTTCTGGCGCGAGTTCGAGGGACCTCGCCCAACCCTGCTTGCCTTGCCGCTCGTGCTCGGCTTCGCACTGCTGTGGCTCGCAGGCGCTCTCGTCAGTGCTGCCGGCGCAGTGCATTTCGCAACCGTAGGCCTGCTCGTCAGTGCCCTGTGGTGCGCCATGGGCAACACGCTGGCGCGCAGGCTCGCATTTCCGCTGGGCTTCCTGTTCTTCGCCCCGCCGGTCGGCGAGTTCCTGGTGCCCACGCTGATGGACCATACCGCCGAGTTCACCGTCTGGGCGCTGCGCATCACCGGCGTCCCGGTGTTCCAGGAGGGCTTGCATTTCGTTCTGCCCAACGGTCGCTGGTCGGTGGTCGAGGCCTGCAGCGGCATCCGCTACCTGATCGCCTCGCTCATGGTCGGCACGCTGTATGCCTACCTGACCTACACCAGCCTGAAGAAGCGCCTCATCTTCGGCATATTCGCGCTTGCGATGCCGGTGCTGGCCAACTGGCTGCGCGCCTACCTGATCGTGATGATCGGCTATCTCAGCAATAACAAGCTGGCGGCGGGCGTGGATCACCTGATCTATGGCTGGGTCTTCTTCGGCCTGGTGATTTTCGGCATGTTTTGGATCGGAAGCCGCTGGCGAGACGACACCGCCGATGCCCAGCGGACTGTCACGGCGCCGCCCGCTGCCACTGGGCGCGGCGCGGCCGGCGCAATGGTGCCGCTGGTGCTGGTGCTGGCGGCGCCGGGCGGGCTCGATCACCTGCTGGCGCCGGAGGACCGAGCGGTCGCTGTCCGTACCGAGCTGCCTGTCGGAGAGGGCGGCTGGACGCGTGCAGCGGCGAGCTCGCTGCAGTTTGAGCCCCTGCTGGCGGGTTACCGCGATCTGGCCCGGGCTACGTACCTCGGTGGCAGGGGCGAACTCACTTTGTGGGCCGCGCTTTACGCCCATCAGAGCGAAGGACACGAACTGGTGAACTGGGCCAACCGCGTCGTGCGCGATCAGGACGGCAACAAGGACTGGACCCGCCTCGAGCAGGGTACCCGTGTGTTGGCGGGGGACGTCGTCAAGTACCTGCGGCTGCGGGGGCCGGACGGCGACGTGGACGTGTTCCACTGGTACCGGATCGGCGAGCGCCGGCTGGCCAGCGATGTCGCGGCCAAGCTGCAGCTGGCGCGCGATCGCCTGACCGGAAGTTCCGACGCCAGCCATTATGTGGTGGTGGCGATCCGAGCGGATTCCGCGGCGTCGGCGCAGGCGTGGGTGGACGATTTTCTGCGCAGCAACGGCACGGCGCTGGACGCCGCGCTGCAGCACGCGGTCGGGTCGGTCGAGTGACGGCGGCCGGCAGCCGGCCGCTGGTAGCGCATGTCCTGTACCGATTCGACGTCGGCGGGCTGGAAAATGGCGTGGTCAATCTTCTCAACTCGATGCCGGAGGGGCCCTATCGCCACGCCATCATCGCCCTGACGGAATGCGCGCCGGAGTTCTCGCGGAGGCTGGCGCGCAAGGACGTGACGCTGATCTCGCTGCACAAGCCGCCAGGGCAGGGCGCGCGGCTGTTTCCCGCGTTCTACCGGCTGATGCGCAGCCTGTCTCCAGCAATCGTTCACACCCGCAACCTCGCTGCCCTTGAAATGACCATTCCGGCCGGCCTCGCACGAGTGCCGGTGCGCATCCACGGCGAGCACGGCTGGGACGCCAGCGATCCGGAAGGCCGCAGCGTCAAGTACCGCCGCCTTCGTAAGCTGTTTTCGCCCTGGGTCCATCATTACATCGCTCTGTCGGGCCAGCTCGAGCGCTACCTCGTCGAGGGCGTCGGCATTCGGCCGCAGCGCATAACCCGGATCTGCAACGGTGTCGACGCTGGCTACTTCGGGGCGGCCAACACAGTGCCGCCCGCGGGCATGCCGGACTGGGGGCCGGAGGTGTTTGTCTTTGGAACTGTCGGCCGGCTCGACCAGGTCAAGGACCAGGCGTCCCTGGTGCGAGCTTTCGCCAGGTTATGCCAGCACAGCGATGACGCGCGCACCGGCCTGGGACTGGTCATCGCAGGCGACGGGCCGTGGCGCGCGCGGCTGGAGTCGGCGGTTGCCGAGTCCGGTTGCGCCGACCGGATCTGGCTCGCCGGAGCCCGTTCCGACGTGCCGCAGATCCTTCAGTCGCTCGATTGCTTCGTGCTGCCCTCGCTCGGCGAGGGCATCTCGAACACCATCCTCGAGTCCATGGCCTGCGGCCTGCCGGTGATCGCTACCGCCGTGGGCGGCAACCCGGAACTGGTCATCGAAGGCGAGACCGGACATCTCGTTCCGGCCGGTGACCCCAAGGCGCTGGCCGCGGCGATGCAGAGTCTGCTTGATGCGCCGCAGCAGTGCCGGCAGTTTGGCACAGCCGGGAGGCGCCGGATTGAGGCAAAGTTCAGTCTGGATGCGATGGTCGGTGCCTACATGTCGCTCTATGACAAGCTGCTCAAGGGCGCAGCGCCGAACCCATAGAATTACCGATTAGACACGACCCTGCGCGGTCGGCAACCAGGAAGCCCCATGTGCGGAATCGCAGGCATATTCGATCTCGTCGGACGGCGTGAATTCTCGCGGGACCTCGTTCGGCAGATGAACGATGTCCAGTTCCATCGCGGCCCCGATGAGGGTGGCTACCACTTCGAGCCGGGCGTCGCCCTGGCGCACCGTCGCTTGTCGATCATCGACGTCGCCACCGGCCAGCAGCCGCTGTTCAACGAGGACGGCAGCGTGTCGGTGGTGTTCAACGGCGAGATCTACAACTTCCAGGAACTGGTGCCCGAGTTGGAGGCGCTGGGCCACGTCTTCCGCACCCACAGCGACACCGAGGTCATCGTCCACGCGTGGGAAGCATGGGGCGAAGCATGCGTGCAGAAATTCCGCGGCATGTTCGCCTTCGCTCTGTGGGACCGCAATCGCGCGTCCCTTTTCCTCGCCCGCGACCGGCTCGGCGTCAAGCCCCTGTTCTACGCCTTCCTGCCCGACGGGCAGTTCGCCTTCGGCTCCGAGCTCAAGGTGCTGATGGCGCACCCTCAGCTAGACCGCGGCATCGATCCGCACGGCGTAGAGGAATACTTCGCCCTCGGCTACGTCGCCGAGCCGCGCTGCATTTTCCGCGGCGCGGCCAAACTACCGCCGGCCCACACCCTGCTGCTACGGCGTGGCGAGGCGGCCGGCACGCCGAAGCGCTACTGGGACGTCCATTTCAGCTGCGACAACCCGGTGTCCGAGCACAACGCGCTCGAAGAGCTGCAGCACCGCCTGCGCGAGTCCATCCGGCTGCGCATGATCGCCGAGGTACCGCTGGGCGCCTTCCTGTCGGGCGGCGTCGACTCCAGCGCCGTGGTAGCGACCATGGCCAGCCTGTCGGCCAATCCGGTGCATACCTGCTCGATCGCCTTCGACGACCCGGCCTTCAACGAGTCCGAGTTCGCGAAGATGGTCGCGGACCGCTACCGAACCGACCACTTCGTCGAGACCGTCAAGTCGGACGACTTCGACCTGATCGACACGCTGGCCGCCCTGTACGACGAGCCCTACGCCGACAGCTCCGCCATCCCTACCTACCGGGTCTGCCAGCTGGCGCGCAAGCGAGTGACCGTGGCCCTTTCCGGCGACGGCGGCGACGAGAGCTTCGGCGGCTACCGCCGCTACCGCCTGCACATGATGGAAGAGCGGCTGCGCGGCGCGCTGCCCTACGGCCTGCGCAAGCCGCTGTTCGGCCTGCTCGGGCGGGTCTATCCGAAAGCCGACTGGGCGCCGCGGGTGTTCCGCGCCAAGACCACCTTCGAGGGCCTCTCGCGCGACTCGGTGCAGGCCTATTTCCACTCCGTCTCGATCCTGCGCGACAGCATGCGGCACAAGCTGTTCTCGCACCGCCTGCGCAGCGAGCTCGGCGGCTACAACGCGCTCGAGGTGTTCCGCCGCCACGCCGCCCGGGCTGACACCGACGACGGCCTGTCCTTGATCCAGTACCTGGACCTCAACACTTACCTCGTTGGCGACATCAACACCAAGGTGGACAGGGCCAGCATGGCGCACTCCCTTGAGGTTCGCGAGCCGCTGATGGACCACCCGCTGGTCGAGTGGCTCGCCTCGCTGCCATCGTCGATGCGCCTGCGCGGGCAGGAGGGCAAGTACCTGCTGAAGAAGGGCATGGAGCCCTTGCTGCCCAATGACGTGCTGTACCGGCCAAAGATGGGCTTCGCGGTGCCGCTGGCGCGCTGGTTCCGTGGGCCGCTGCGCGAGCGCGTGCGCGAAGCCATGTTGGGCGAGACGCTGGCCTCCACCGGCCTGTTCGACGTCGAGTACCTGCGCCACCTGTGCGATGCGCACCAGTCTGGCGCGCGCGACTACAGCGCATCCCTTTGGACCGTGATGATGTTCGAGGCATTCCTGCGCAACAGCGGGTATCGTGCGACCTCCGATTCCGCCCGGGTTGCCGTCTGACGACATGCGTATACTGCACATCCTCGACCACTCGATCCCCCTGCACAGCGGCTATACCTTCCGCTCTGCAGCCATCCTGCGCGGGCAGCGTGCGCTGGGCTGGGAGACCTTCCACCTAACTTCGCCCAAGCAGGGCGCCACCGGGGCACTGGAAGAACAGGTCGACGGGCTGGGCTTCTACCGCACGCCGGTGCCGGCCGGGCGGCTGCCGCTGATCGGCGAAGTGCAGTTGATGCGGGCCACCGAGCGCCGGCTGCTGCAGCTCGCCCGCACACTGCAACCGGACGTGCTGCACGCCCACTCGCCGGTGCTGAACGCGATCCCGGCGCTGCGGGTGGGGCGCAAGCTGGGCATCCCCGTGGTATACGAGGTGCGCGCCTTCTGGGAAGACGCGGCCGTCGACCACGGCACCACCCGTGAAGGCAGCGCCCGCTACCGCGCCACGCGGGCACTCGAAAGCTGGGCGCTGGCGCGAGTTGACCATGTATTCACGATCTGCGAGGGCTTGCGCCGCGACATCCTGGCGCGCGGCATTCCCGACGCGCGGGTGACCGTCATCCCCAACGCGGTCGACGTCGAGGGCTTCCAGCTCTCCGGCGAGCCCGACTCGCAGCTGCGTCGGACGCTCGGCCTCGAAGGCTGCCAGGTGGTTGGCTTCGTCGGCTCGTTCTACGCCTACGAAGGGCTCGACCTGCTGGTCGCGGCGCTGCCCGCGATGCTGGCCTCCGAGCCGCGGATCAAGCTGCTGCTGGTCGGCGGAGGACCACAGGAGGCGGCGCTCAAGGCGCAGGTCGAAGCGCTCGGGCTGGCCTCGAAGGTGGTCTTTACCGGCCGTGTCCCGCATGCCGAGGTGAGCCGCTATTACGACCAGATCGACCTGCTTGCCTACCCGCGCCACTCCATGCGTCTGACCGAGCTAGTGACCCCATTGAAACCCCTCGAGGCGATGGCCCAGGGGCGCATTTTCGTCGCCTCCGACGTGGGCGGACACCGCGAGCTGATCCGCGACGGTGAGACGGGCGTGCTGTTCGCAGCGGGGAGCCCCCAGGCGCTGGCCGATGCGGTGCTTTGGACGCTCGCTGACGCCGAAGCGCGATCCGCCAAGCGTGAGGCCGGTCGGCGCTTCGTTGAGCGGGAGCGCAATTGGCGCAACAGCGTCGCACGCTACCTCCCAGTGTTCGAGCGGATCGCGGCCGATCGCGGCAAAACCGTTGTCGGCGTTGGTGTCGAATCCTGATGCTCCGGGTACTGAGCTTTACTTCGCTGTTCCCCAACTGCGAGCAGCCGCGGCACGGCATCTTCATCCGGACGCGCCTGGCGGAACTCAGCCGGAGCGACGAGGTGGCGCTGAGGGTGATAGCGCCGATCCCCTGGTTTCCCTTCAGGGCCGAGCGCTTCGGTAGGTTCGGGGCCTATGCCCGAGTCCCCGGCGAGGAATGCTGGGGCGACCTGCGCATCCTGCATCCCCGCTACCTGTCGGTGCCGAGGCTCGGTCGGTTGAGCAATCCGGTCGCCATGGCCGTCGGCTCCTACCGGGCCGCCCGTGGGCTGATTGCAGCAGGCTTCGAGTTCGACCTCATCGACGCCCACTACCTGTTCCCCGATGCGGTGGCCGCCTCGTTCCTAGCGCGATGGCTGGACAAGCCACTGATGGTCACCGCGCGCGGCAGCGACCTGAATCAGTGGCCGGAGCTGCCTGCCCCCCGGCGGGCGATGATTCGCATGGCGCGGCAGGCGTCGGCCTGCGTCGCCGTGTCGGCTTCGCTCGCCCGGCGCTACGCGGTGCTCGGCGTGCCCGCTGCCAATGTGTCGGTCATCCGCAATGGCGTCGACACCGACCTGTTCCACGACAGAGACCGGGAGGGCTGTCGATCGGCGCTCGGTTTAGAGGGGCACGTCGTCCTGTCCGTCGGCAACCTGATCGAATTGAAGGGACATCACCTGGTCATCGAGGCGATTGCCCAAATGCCGCATTCGACGCTCGTCGTGATCGGCGAGGGTCAGGAGTACGCGGCCCTTCGTGCGCTCTGCAACAGACTCGGCGTTGAGGAGCGGGTACGGTTCGTCGGCGTGATTCCACAGGACGCCCTCCGTCGCTACTACGTCGCGGCAGACGCTCTGGTCCTAGCCTCGCGGTCCGAAGGCTGGCCCAATGTCCTGCTGGAAGCCATGGCATGTGGTACCCCGGTGGTCGCCACGCCCGTCGGTGCGGCGCCCGAGATCGTCACGTCGCGAGCGTTCGGGCGGCTGCTCCCGGGCCGCGACGCTGGCAGTGTCCGCGGCAGCCTGATCGAGTTGCGTGCCACCGGGGTGGACCGCCTGCGCGTGCGCGAGCACGCGCAGAAGTTTGGCTGGGCAGCTGTCACGGCGGCCCAGATCGAGTGCATGCGGCGCGCTGTCGCAGGCGGCTCGCTTCGGGCTGCGGCGTGACCGAGTGGGGATCTAGTTGAGAGATATCGTCGTCACCCTGTTGTTTGCCCACTTCGCGCGCCATGCGCTTCGGAGTCCGTACGTAGGTGCGCTTCTGTGGGTTTGGATCGGTCTGATGAACCCTCACCGGCTTGGGTGGGGCTTTGCGTACTCGCTGCCGTTTGGTATGGCCTCGGCGGCGATCTTGCTGATCGGGATGCTGATGCACAGCAAGGAGGTGCGATGGCCGAAAGGCGTTCAGCTACCGTTGCTGATCGCACTCATCTCGTGGATGGGGCTTACGACCGTGACCGCGATTCACGTCGGCCCGAGTTTGTCGAAGTACGTTGAAGTCCTGAAAGTCCTCGGCGTGACAATACTTGTTGCCTGCGTTGTAATCAACCGCAAGCAGATCATTGGGCTGATCTGGGTCGTAACCGGGTCGATCGCTTTTTTCGGCATAAAGGGCGGTGTGTTCACCCTGCTCACGGGAGGGGCGCACCGGGTTTGGGGGCCGCCTTCCAGCCTAGTCAACGGCAATAACGAATTGGCATTGGCCTTGGTGATTTCCATCCCGCTGCTCTATTTTCTGTCACGAAATCTGTCGATCTCGTCGGACCTTGCCATCATTGGGCGCGTGCCGGTGCGGTATCTGAAACGGGGGCTGCAGGTTTCGATATTCCTGTGCGCCATCGCGGCGGTGGGCAGTCAGTCGCGTGGCGCCTTCCTCGCAATTGGGGCGATGGGAGCGATGCTCTGGTGGCGCAGCAAATCCAAGCTTGGCCTGGGTATTCTGATTCTGCTGATGGTGCCGGCAATTCTAGTATTCATGCCGGATGAATGGACTGCCCGAATGAATACTATTCAAACCTACCAGCAGGATCGCTCAGCCATGGGTCGCATCAACGCATGGTCGGTCGCCATCAACATCGCCAATGACCGTTTTCTGGGCGCAGGCTTCGCGACTGCCACAAGAGTGATCTACGCGATGTATGCTCCCGATCCGGACTATGTACTTGTCGCACATAGCATCTACTTCCAAATGCTTGGAGAACACGGCTACTTTGGTTTGTTCCTTTACCTGATGTTTTGGTTCTCAACCTATCGAATGGCGGGTAGGTTGATGGCGCACGGAATGCGGGATCCGACGCTGGAATGGGTGGGGGAACTGGGCTCCATGGCCAAGGTAAGCCTTACGGGGTTTGCGGTCGGCGCCGCCTTCCTGAGCCTCGCCTACTGGGACATGCCGTTCTACATCATGGTCATCCTCTTGGTGACCGAAAACTGGGTACGGCAGCAAAACGCAGAGCGCTCCTACTCCACGAGCGTAGAGGACGGCGCGTCGATGGGACTGCAACTCGACGGTGGCGCCGCTGACGTGCGCGCTCGGCCATCGTCATGCTAGGACCCGCGATCAGACTGGCCTCTCGCCGTGGCGACAATGCACGGCTGAGCATATTGATTTTTCATCGGGTGCTCTCCGAGCCGGATCCACTGTTTCCGGGCGAGATTTGTGCTGAATCGTTTGAGCAGATCGTGAAATGGTTGAGCGCTTGGTTCAAGATTCTGCCCCTTTCGCAGGGCATCGAGCGACTGGCTGCTGGGACTTTGCCGCGCGGCAGCGCGGCGATCACCTTCGATGATGGCTATGCCGACAACCTCCTGCATGCTCAACCGATCCTCGAGCGACACCATGCGTGTGCGACGCTTTTCGTCGCGGCAGGCTTCCTTGACGGTGGAATCATGTGGAACGATCGGATCATCGAAGCGGTGCGGCGCTCCGGGCAGGAGAGCCTGAGCCTACCGGAACTAGGGGTGGGCGCGCTTTCGTTGGAAGACATCGCCGCGCGCCGCGTTTCCATAGACACGCTGATCGGACGCCTGAAGTATCTGGAACCTGAGGCTCGCGATGACGCAGTGGGGTTGATCGTTGAGCGGAGTCATGTGGAACTGCCCTCCAATTTGATGTTGACCAGCGAACAATTGCGTGACCTGCATGACCGTGGCATGGACATCGGCGCTCATACGGTCAACCATCCGATTTTGGCACGGACTTCCCCCAATGTGGCCAAGCGGGAGATCGGCGAGGGCCGTGATCGGCTGGAGGGCCTCATCGGGGAGCGGGTGTCCCTCTTTGCGTATCCGAACGGACGCCCGGGAACGGACTATCTACCCGAGCATGTGGCGCTGGTTGAATCCTTTGGCTTCGATGCAGCTGTCAGCACAAGTTGGGGCGTTTCCAGTCAGAGTAGTCCCCGCTTCGAGTTGCCACGGTTCACACCGTGGGATCGAACCCGGACGCGATTCGGCGCCCGGCTGTTCGCTAACTTCTTTCGAACCTGATTTCTTTGGACATCAAAGCGCAGCCCCTTCGAGCCAGAGTTCGAGCATCAGCAGAATCCACACCAGTTCTCCAAAGTAGCTCGGGTGGGCCGGCAGCAACTCGGTCACCAGACGGTCGATGAATTCCGGCCGCACGATGTCGCGCTGCTTGAGCCGCCCGAGTGCCTGGACCGCCATCGTCCGCAGCCCGTCGTGACGACCGACCCAGACCCCGAAGGGCAAGCCGAAGCCGTGCTTCTTCTTGACCAGAATCTCGGGCGGTAGGAAGCCCTTGAGCGCCTCCTTGAAGAACCAGCGCAGCTTCAGGCCCTTGAGCTTCCATTCCGGCGGCAGGCCGACGGAAAAGTCCAGCAGTTCGTCGCTCAGCAGCGGGAAGCCCACTGCAACACTGGCCAGCGAGCTGCTGCCGATGACCTTCGGCAGGTCGTTGTCTGCCAGGGTGTACTTGAAGTCGAACGCGAGCATGCGATTGATCAGCGAGCGGGCCTTGGCGGCCTGCCAGGTTTCTCGCTGCTGACGGGTCGGCAGCTCCGGATCGACACGGGCCAGAAAGGCCGGCGCGAGCAGTTCGTCGAAACCGATGCGCCGCATCAGGTTGTACATCTGCAGGCGGTCCGGCATGGGCACCCGTGCCTGCTCGACGTAGCTCCCGGCCTTGCGCGTCAGCAACACTTTCTGGGCGGCCTCGTGCGAGAGCAAGGGTTCCATTAGTCCGGTGCGCAGGGCACCCGGCAGCACGTCGTACCAGCCGAACACACGCTGCTTGGCGTAGCGCGTGTTGCCGCCGAACAACTCGTCCCCGCCGTCGCCCGCCAGAAGCTTGCCGATCCCCTGCTCGCGCGCCTTGGAGGCGCAGATGAAGGCCGGCACCGCCGACGAGTTTCCGAAGGGCTGGTCGTAGTGCGCGGCTACCGCCGGGATGCCCTCGAGCAGGTCCTCGGGGGTCACGTAGTACTCGTGGTGATCGGTCTTGAAGTGGCGTGCGGCGATCCGGGCGTATTCCATCTCGTCGTAGCCCTCGGCGTCGAAGCCGATCGAGAAGCTCGGCGCCGGCTTGCCGAGGATGCGACACAACATGCCGGACACCGTCGAACTGTCGGTCCCGCCGGACAGGAAGCTGCCGACCGCGTGGCCCTCGGCCTCGCGACGGGTCGCGGCCTCGACGATCTCCAGGAATGTCCGCTTGCTCGCCTCCAGGTCGAGCGAGCGGGGCTCTTCGAAGGCGGGAAGCCAGTAGTGCGCCACGCTGAGCTGGCCTGCATCCCATTCCAAGCACTGCCCGCCTTCCAGCCGACGCACCCCATCGAACACGGTCAGCGGTGCTGGTACCACATGGAAGTACAGGTAGTTAAACACGGCCTGCGGGTCGACCGCGTCGCGCCCGATACCCAGGCCGTCGGCACGATCGCCCAGCACCAGGCTGTCATGCCCGGCGCGATAGCACCACGATTCCATGCCGAATCGATCGACGGCCGCGAAGCCACGGTGGCCGGCCCGGTCGATGATGGCCACCGCAAAGCGGCCCTTCACCTTGCGTGCGGCCTCCGCGCCGCCCATGCGGCGGTAGAGGTCCAGCCAGGCGGCCGCGTGGCTCTGGTCGTTGCTGCGCTCGGCATCGCGCGGATCAAAGCGCGGGTGGCCGCGGGAAATGCACAGCCAGTCCCCGTCGAGATAGATCTCGGCAGCTTCGCCCGCCACCCGCGCCCGACCCCCCGGCCAGCGGATGGACTCCTGGCCGTCTGCGTAGGCGGCGAAGGCCTGCTCGAGCGCGTTGGTGGACGGGCCCAGGTGGATCAGGAAGCGGGATGTCACGGGAAGCGATCTCCGATTGGATGGTTCATCCGCTGTCGCGGCCTGGGCGCGTCGCGGCGCCGACGCGCGAACGCACGGATTCGAGCAGATAAGATTCGGCGCCGTCGGGGCATCTGGCGAGCCTCCACAAGGTCACCAGCGAAACCCCATAGCATACGGCCCCGCACAGGATCATCCATGCCAGCTTCAGCACGGATGGCCACTGATCGGGGGCTGGTAGCACCGCCAGCAAGCCCACCATGGCAGCGCTGGCCAGCAAGGGGCGCCACGTCTCGGCGACCAGGTGCCAGGCGCGGAGGTCATCGATGGCCCGCAGCACCAGGGCCTGCAGCGCCAGCAGGCCCGCAGTCGCCGTGCCGAGCCGCAGCCAGGCGAGCTGCAGGGGATCGACGGCCGGCATCAGCCACACCCCGGCCGCGATGAACAAGCTGACCTGGATCCACAGCACCGCGGCCTGCAGTTGGACCCGTCCCTGGGACAGCAGCAGGTTCGAACTGCTGGCGCCGAGTGCCGTCACGGCACCGATTAGGGCCAGTACCTGGACCAGTGGAATCGCCGGCAGCCAGCGATCGCCCAGTAGGAACGGCACCGCCACCGGC
This sequence comes from Rhodocyclaceae bacterium, assembly GCA_020445805.1. GTDB lineage: Bacteria > Pseudomonadota > Gammaproteobacteria > Burkholderiales > Rhodocyclaceae > Cognatazoarcus. The sequence continues at coordinate 9,415 of JAGRFX010000017.1, read as the reverse complement.
GCGATCGCCGCAAGCCCGAGCGCCGCGGGAATCGCGATGCTTGCCTGCACGCCCAGTGCGGTGCGTACGGCACGGATCAAGCGGGGCCGATCCGCACCCATGGCGGCGAAGGCCGGGAACAGCACTCGATTGAGCGGCATCAGCAACTCGCTGGTCGGCATCGCGGAAATCTCGGCCGCTAGCGAATAGCTACCGACCGCCGAGGCGCCATTGCCGCGGCCCAGCAGCAAGCGGTCGAGGTTTCCGTTGGCATGCTGGCCAATGTTGCAGACCATGACCCATTGCGAGAACGACCACAGCGCGCCGAAGCGACGCGTGGACAGACGGGGGCGGAATGGATGCATGCCGTAGCTCAGCACCACACCGGTGAGGCGCCCGGCTAGGGCGCCGACCACCATCGCCCAGTAGGAGCGGAAAGCCAGCGCGAGCGCGATGGTGATCACGAATCCGGCCAGCCGACGGAAGAAGAAAAAGCGGAAGTCCGAACCGAAGCGGAGGCCTTTCTGGAAGTCCACGATGCCGATGTTCTCAGCCCCGGCGAGCAGCACCGTCAGCGCCATCACGAAGAGCACTGGCCCGACCCGCGGGTCACCGAAGAAGTCGCCTGCTGGCAGGGCCAGGCCCGCGATGAGCAGCGCCGCCGCCAGGGATTGCAGCAAGCGTAGCGTCCAGGCGCCGTGGTAGTCGTCGTCATCGGTCTGGCGGTTCTGGATCAGGGCTACCTGAACGCCGAAGTCCAGCACGACGTCGATCAAGCCGACCACCACGGAGGCCATCGCGACGATACCGAAGTCTTCGGGCAGCAGTAGGCGGGCGAGGATCAGTGTGCTGACGATGCCGATCAGGCGATCGCTCCAGCGCATGGCCACGACCAACAGGGCGCCAGTCGCGATGCTGTTGGCATTACGATTCGACATCGGTCAGCCGGCCCCGGGGCCGGGCAGGGCGGGGCGGGTCATCTGGCGGACAGAGCGGACGGAGCGGACGGCAGCATCGGCGCGATTATCGCCCGTCATGAGGCCGGCGGGGTGCGTCGGAGTTCGCGCTCGGCCGCAGCGGACGCCCCCGGATGCGATCATGCCTTGCCGACGACGATCTCGCGCGCCGGAGGGTGGCTCAGAAAGGCCTGGGGGCTCGCGCTCGCGCCATAGGCTCCCGACTGGTACACCACTACCAAGTCGCCCGGTACTGCCCGGGGCAGGTCCACATGGTCGCCGAGCAGGTCGAGGGGCGTGCATAGCGGCCCCACCACCGAACAGCGCTCGGACGGAGGCTCGTCCATGCGATTGCCGATCGCCAGCGGGTAGTTCTTGCGCACGATCTGGCCGAAGTTGCCGCTGGCGGCGAGGTGATGGTGCATGCCACCGTCGCATACCAGAAACACGTGGCCGCGCGACGCCTTGCGGTCGATTACGCGGGTCACGTAGATGCCCGCTTCGCCGACCAGATAGCGGCCCAGCTCCACCACCAGCTCGGCACCGGCAAGGCGTCGTGCCGCGGTGGCCGCGATGTCCGCGAGGTTGGCGGCGATCGGCGCGAGGTCGAGGCGTTGCTCGCCGGGAAAATACGGGATGCCGAAACCACCCCCCAGGTTCAGGCTGCGGACGGGCGAGGGCGCGTCCGCAGCCAGCGCGATGGCCAGCTCGAAGCACTTGAGCTGGGCTTCCGCGATGGCCTCGGTCCGCAGGTTCTGCGAGCCCGAGAAGAGGTGAAAGCCTTCGAATCCGAGACCCAGTTCCGCGACCCGCCGAAGCGCGGCCGGCACCTGTTCCGAATCGATGCCGAACGGCTTTGGACCGCCACCCATCTTCATGCCGGATTTCTTCAGCTCGAAATCCGGATTGACCCGCAGGGCCACCCGGGCCGGCCGGGCGGCTCTGTCCGTGGCGCGGGCCAGGCGCTCCAGTTCGCCCGTCGACTCGACGTTCAGTAACACACCGGCCTCGACCGCCGCCAGCAACTCTGGGTCGCGCTTGCCGGGCCCTGCGAAGCTGATGTTGGTCGGATCCGCGCCCGCCGCCAGCGCCACGGCAAGCTCGCCTGCCGAGGCCACGTCGATACCGTCGGCCAGCCTGACCAGGGCGCCTACCACGCCCACGTGCGGATTGGCCTTCATCGCGTAGTGGATCTTCAGGCCGTCGGGCAGTGCCGCACGCAGCCGACGCATGCGCTCGCCGACCAGGCCCAGGTCGTACGCATAGAATGGCGTGCCGCCCGCCTGCTCGGCCAGTTCGTCGAGCGGCACGCCGGCCAGCATAAGCTGGCCGTCACGGCGCTCGAACTGGTCCATCGGCGCGTGGACCGGCGGGTGGGAGGCGACTGCGCTCATCCGCTAGGGCCTGTCGAGCAACTCGGTGCCCAGGCGCTTGCGATCGATCTTGCCGTTCGGATTGCGTGGCAATGGCTCGCTGCGCAGTTCGATGCGCTGCGGCACCATGTAGGCCGGCATGCGCGCCCGGCACTCGGCCAGCAGGGCGACCTCGTCCAGCGCACCGCCCGCGGGCGCCGACGCCACCACCGCGATTGCCTGGCCGAGGGTGTCGTGGGGAATGCCGAATGCGGCACACTCGCCGACCAGGCGGGTGGAGTACAGGATCTCCTCGACCTCGGTCGGGCTGACCCGGTAGCCGGAAGTCTTGATCATCTCGTCGCTGCGCCCGATGAAGTACAGGTAGCCTTCCTCGTCGCGGCGCACCGTGTCGCCCGAGAATACCGCGATCTCGGGTAGCACCAGCCCGGACTGGCGCCCCGGGGCGCAGGCCGGCAGCGGCTTGAACCGCTCGGCGGTCTTGTCCGGATCGTTCCAGTAGCCCATCGCCACCAGGGCGCCGCGCTGCACCAGCTCGCCCGGTTCATTGGGGGCGCACTCGCTGCCGTCTGGCCGCAGCACCATGACCTCGGAATTGGGGATGGCCTTGCCGATGGAGTCCGGGCGCGCGTCCACCTGGGACGGCGGCAGGTGAGTCGCGCGGAAGGCCTCGGTCAGGCCATACATTAGGTAGGGGCGGGTCTGGGGCAGGGCGGCCCTGAGGCGTGTAAGGGTGTCGAGCGGCATGCGGCCGCCGGTGTTGGCGAAATAGCGCAGGTGCTCGGTGATGGTGCCCGGCCACTCGAGCTGGGCCAGCTGGATCCACAGCGGAGGCACCGCGGTCAGGCCGGTCACCTTTTCGCGCTCAAGCACGCGCAGCACGTCGCGCGGCAGCAGATAGTTCAGCAGCACCACGCGGGCGCCGGCATGGAAGGCGGTGGTGAGCTGCGACAGTCCGGCGTCGAAGGACAGCGGCAGGGCAGCCAGCAAGGTGTCGTCGGCGCGGTTCTCGAGGTAAGAGGCCACGCTCTTGGCGCCCGACACCATGTTGCGGTGGGACAGCACGACGCCCTTGGGCCGGCCGGTGCTGCCCGAGGTGTACAGGATGCCTGCCATGTCGAGGTCGATCATGCGCCGCGCCGCGACCGGCGCCAGGTGCTCGCCCTCGCACCAGCCATGCAGGCTGGCGCCCTCGAGTGGCCCAAGGCCGTCAAGCAATCCAACCACCAGCACCTGGCGCACATCGCGGCAGTGGGCCAACTCCGGCAGCAACAGCTTGTAGCGGTCCGACGAGGTCACCAGAACCCGCACATTGCAGTCCCGTAGAATGTGGCCGACCTGTTCGGCCTTCAGCACCGGGTTGACCGGCACGAAAGTGCCGCCGGCCGCCGTGGTGCCGAAAATCGAGACCACGGTCTCGATGCGCTTGTCGAGGTATACCGCGACCCGGTCGCTGCGCTCGAGGCCGAGGGCTACAAGAAAGGCGGCGAACGCGCCGATGCGCGACGCCAGATCACCGTAGGCCAGCGAGCGTTCGCCCATGGTCAGTGCCAGCGCGTCCGGCATCCGCTCCGCCGCCGCAAGCGGCAGTTCGTGCAATAGTGTGGTGGTCATGACACGCTTGAGGTCCAATGGCAGCCCGCGTCCTGCAACGCGACAGTTCGATCGATGACTGAGGATATCAAAGTTACTTGGCCGCGCAGCGGCCCACGTGAGCGCTTCTGTGCGCTTGTTGTGCGGCCGTCCATAGGCAGGGGAGCGCATGCGCTGGGTTGAGCTGGCGGCCAGGGGGTGGGTCGGCCTCGAACACGCGTCGTCGCTCGGCTTCGATCGCAACCTGCCTTGGTTCGAGCTCCTCGCCCGCCACGGCCTAGCTGCCGGTCTCGAGCCCGGATTGGCGGTGGGCGAGGGCGGCGCGCCGATTCTGCCGCTGGCGCGCGACGGTCGCCGCCTCCGGGCATTGTCCACCTATTACAGCGCGCAATACGCGCCCCTGATGGAAGGTGCCGACGACGCGGCCCTGGCCGGGCTGCTGAGGGATCTGCGCCTGCAGGGGCGCTCCACCCGCCTCGAACTGCGACCGCTGCCTCGCGAAGATGCGTTGTACCCGCGCCTGCTCCATGCGCTACACGCCGCCGGATGGCGCACCCACCAGTACTTCTGCTTCGGCAACTGGACCTTGCCCGTGGGCGGTCGCAGCTATGAAGCCTTCGCGTCCACTCTGCCCGGAGAAGTCCGCAGCACCCTCAAGCGCAAGGGCAAGCGCTTCGACAAGGCCGGCGGGCAGCTCAAGCTGCTCTGCACTCCCGCAGAGGCCGACGAGGCGGTGGCCGCCTTCCAGACGGTGTACGCGGCCAGCTGGAAGCGGCCGGAGCCGTTCCCCGAATTCATGCCTGAACTGATCCGGCTGATGGCCGCCACTGGACGGATGCGCATGGGGGTCGCCACCCTCGAGGGGCAGCCGATCGCCGCCCAGTTTTGGATCGTTGACCAGGGGGTGGCATCGATCTACAAGCTGGCCTACGACGAGGCCCATGCCCAGTGGTCGGCCGGTTCCCTGCTCACGGCCGGGTTGATGCGCCAGGCGCTCGATGAAGATCGCGTGGACGTGGTGGACTACCTGATCGGCGACGAGCCCTACAAGCAGGACTGGATGAGTCATCGCAGGGAACGCTGGGGTGTGCTGGCTTTCAATCCGGCGAGCGTCGACGGACTGTCCGGCTGGGCGCTGGAGCGGGCCCGGCACTGTGTCCGGGCCGTGCTGCGCCGCCGGTGACCAGTGCCGCCCAGATGAGGTTAGTCCAGCAGCTGGACCTGGCATCAGTGCGTAAGGGTGCACAGTGGCTCGGCTGTGCCCCGTGGGAAAATCTTGCCTCTTTCCACGAGCGAATGACCGCGAGATGGCGATTCTGGTAACCGGCGGTGCGGGTTTCATCGGCGGCAACTTCGTGCTGGACTGGCTCGCCGGTGGGGACGAGCCCGTGGTGAACCTCGACAAGCTGACCTACGCGGGCAACCTCGAGACGCTTTCCTCGCTGGAGGGCGACGCGCGCCACCGCTTCGTGCAGGGCGACATCTGCGACGCGGCGCTGGTGGCGCGGTTGCTGGCCGAGCATCGGCCGCGGGCGATCGTGCATTTTGCCGCCGAGAGCCATGTGGACCGCTCGATCCACGGCCCGGGCGAATTCATGCGCACCAACGTCGAAGGCACCTTCAGCCTGCTCGAAGCGGCCCGTGCCCACTGGAGCGCTTTGCCTGCCGACGCGCGCGCCACCTTCCGTTTCCTGCACGTCAGCACCGACGAGGTCTATGGCTCGCTGGGGCCGGACGACGCGCCGTTCAGCGAGGCCCACCCGTACGAGCCCAACAGCCCCTATTCGGCCAGCAAGGCGGCCTCGGACCACCTGGTGCGGGCCTGGCACCACACCTACGGGCTCCCGGTGCTGACCACCAACTGCTCGAACAACTACGGCCCCTACCATTTCCCCGAGAAGCTGATCCCGCTGATGATCGTCAACGCGCTGGCTGGGCGCGCGCTGCCGGTCTACGGCGACGGGCGCAACGTGCGGGACTGGCTCTACGTACGCGACCACTGCGCGGCCATCCGCTGCGTGCTGGCCCAGGGGCGCACGGGCGAAACCTACAACGTCGGCGGCTGGAACGAGATCGCCAACATCGACATCGTGCACATCGTTTGCCGTCTGCTCGACCGGCTCCAGCCTTCGGCAGATGGCCCCTACGAGCGGCTGATCCGTTTCGTCGCCGACCGCCCCGGCCACGATCGGCGCTACGCCATCGACGCGCGCAAGATCGAGCGCGAGCTCGGCTGGCGCCCTGCCGAAAGCTTCGAGAGCGGCATCGAGAAAACCGTCCAGTGGTACCTCGCCAACCCCGGCTGGGTCGCCAACGTGCAGAGCGGCGCCTACCGCGAATGGGTCGGAATGCAGTACGGCCAGCCGAGCGGAGCCGTCGCGTGAAGCTCCTGTTGCTGGGCCCCAGCGGGCAAGTCGGGTGGGAGCTGCAGCGGGCGCTGGCGCCGCTGGGCGAGGTCATCGCACTTGGCCGGCAGGGCCCGGACGGACTGTGCGGCGACCTGGGCCAGCCCGGGGCGCTCATCGACAGCGTCCGCCGTATCGCCCCCGACGCCATCGTCAACGCCGCCGCCTATACCGCTGTGGACCGGGCCGAAGCCGAGCCCGAGGCCGCTCACGCCATCAACACCGACGGGCCGGCGGCCCTCGCCGAAGCCGCCCGCGCGCTTGACGCCTGGCTGCTGCACTACTCCACCGACTACGTCTTCGACGGCAGCGGCACCACCGCCTGGCGCGAGGACGCCCCGATCGGCCCGCTCAACACCTATGGCCGCAGCAAGTGGGCCGGCGAAGAGGCCATCCGCGCCAGCGGTTGCCGCCACCTGATCCTCCGTACCAGCTGGGTGTATGCCGCGCGCGGCGGCAACTTCGCCCGCAGCATGCTGCGCCTGGCGGCCGAGCGCGAGCGCCTCACGGTCATCGACGACCAGCGTGGCGCCCCCACCGGCGCCGAACTGATTGCGGACGCCAGCGCCCACGCCTTGCGCGCGGCCGTTCTCGACCCCGCGCTCGGCGGCACCTACCACCTCGCCGCCGCTGGCGAAACCAGCTGGTGCGACTACGCCCGCCATGTCATCGACTTCGCCCGAGCCCAGGGCCGCGAACTGGCGGTGCGAGAGATCGCGGCCATTCCGACCTCCGAATACCCGACGCCGGCCCGACGACCGCTGAACTCGCGGCTCGACTGCCGGCGCCTGGAACATCAATTCGGCCTCGCGCTGCCACCCTGGCAGCGCGGCGTCGAGCGCATGCTCCTCGAGATCCTGACCCCATGAGCACACTCAGCCCGGCCCGCAAGGGCATCATCCTCGCCGGTGGTTCCGGCACCCGACTGCACCCGGCCACCCTTGCGGTCTCCAAGCAGCTGCTGCCGGTGTACGACAAGCCGATGATCTACTATCCGCTGTCTGCGCTGATGCTGGCCGGCATTCGCGAGATCCTGGTCATCTCCACGCCCCAGGACACACCGCGCTTCGAGCAGTTGCTGGGCGACGGCAGCCAGTGGGGCCTGCAACTCTCCTACGCCGTGCAGCCCAACCCGGACGGACTCGCCCAGGCCTTCCTGATCGGCGAAGCCTTTCTCGCTGGCGGCCCCAGTGCGCTGGTGCTCGGCGACAACCTGTTCTACGGCCACGACTTCGCCAAGGGCCTCAAGCAGGCCGCGGACAAGCGCGATGGCGCCACCGTGTTCGCCTACCCCGTGCACGACCCGGAGCGCTACGGCGTGGTCGAGTTCGACGCCAGCGGGCGGGCGGTCAGCCTGGAAGAGAAGCCGCAGCGGCCGCGCAGCCGCTATGCGGTGACCGGGCTCTACTTCTACGACCCGCGGGTGGTCGAGATCGCCCGTGACCTGAAGCCCAGCCCCCGCGGCGAGCTCGAGATCACCGACGTGAACCGCCAGTACCTGGCCTGGGACGCGCTCGACGTGCAGGTGATGGGGCGTGGCCATGCCTGGCTCGACACCGGCACCCACGAATCGCTGCTCGAGGCCAGCCTTTTCATTCAGACCATCGAGAAGCGCCAGGGCCTCAAGATCGCCTGTCCGGAAGAGATCGCCTGGCGCGCCGGATGGATCGGTGACGGCGAGCTCGAGTTGCTGGCTGCGCGGCTCAGCAAGAACGACTACGGGCGCTACCTCGCCCGCCTGCTGCAAGACAAGGTGTACTGAGCCGATGCAAGTCACGCATACCGCGATCCCCGAGGTGCTGATCCTCGAACCCAAGTGCTTCGGCGACGCCCGTGGCTTCTTCCTCGAGAGCTATAACGAGCGGGTTTTCAGAGAGGCCACCGGCGTGGCCCCGCGCTTCGTGCAGGACAATCATTCGCGCTCGCAGCGGGGTGTGCTGCGTGGCCTGCATTACCAGATCCGCCAGCCGCAGGGCAAGCTGGTGCGGGTGGTGAGCGGGGCGGTATTCGACGTGGCGGTGGACCTGCGCCGCAGCTCGCCCACGTTCGGCCGCTGGGTCGGGGCCGAACTGAGCGCAGAAAACAATCGCCAGTTGTGGGTGCCCCCGGGCTTCGGGCATGGCTTCGTGGTCCTTACCGAGTCGGCCGACTTTTTGTACAAGACCACCGATTACTATGCCCCCGAGCACGAGCGCTGCTTGATCTGGAACGACCCGACCGTGGGCGTGCAATGGCCGCTCGAGCGCGAGCCGCTGCTTTCGGCCAAGGACCGGCAGGCGCTGGCGCTGGGCGAGTGCGAAGTGTTTGCGTAGTGCTCGGGCACGCATTGAAAAGGCAAAGACGGAAAAGCGTGCCCTCACCGCTTTGCTCGCGAATATCGGGCACAGTGCGAACTGTTGCGAGTCGGCCCCGACCAATCGCCTACCCGGCGACGGTGGCCGCACAACTTCGGCGGGCGCGAATTTGTTTCGGCAAAATCAACGAGCCGATTAAGCGCAGAATACACGCGCGAAGAAGCGGCAGCTTATTGAGACGTGCGTTCTCGCTCTCCAAATCCTTGACCTGCGTGGCGTCCGGTACGTCCATCCCGCCGTACTTCGCCCGCCACTTGTAGAAGGTCGCGTCGCTGAAGCCACCCTGGCGGCACACGTCCTTGACCGGCACGCCGGCCTCGACCTGCTTGAGGAATCCGATGATCTGTTCCTCGCTGTATTTGCTCGTTCTCATGTCCGTCATTCTCCAAGTTGACGGACTTCACTACCTTTACGATGGCATGGCAGGGAGGGAGCAGGTCAATGCGTCGATTAATAAGAAAGAATTGTGCACGTGGATTCGATAGTTCCTACCCAAGTGAGCTATGGGGCCTGGGAGGAGGCGGATGATTTCTGTCTCGATAGGCGCGGCCTAGCAAAGTCATGCACACGCATGCACGCAGTATCGGCGTCCCACACGGCAAGCGCCAGTCCGTCGCTCAGTGCGTGAACCTCCTCCTTTTCTTCCGAGACCGTGCGCGACGATGTCAAGGTATAAAGCTCAACCTCGAACTCCGCACGCGCTTTAGGTAGGCGTCGTACTTGGCTCGTCGCGCTGGGTCATTTATCTCCTCAAA
>JAGRFX010000188.1 GCA_020445805.1 Rhodocyclaceae bacterium | reverse complement strand
GACGCTGGAGGCGTCCATGGGAAAGACCCAGGCGCAGCGGTCGTCGCGCGGGTGGACCACCAGCGGAAAGCCCACGTCGCCCGCATCCGCCGGCATCGCGCGGCCGATGCGCACCCAGCGCCGCCCGGGCCGGTCCAGGCGGTAGATGCCGCAGTGGTTCTGCTGATACAGGCGATCGGGGTTGCCGGGGCAGAGCCGAATGCAGTGGGGGTCATGGAAGGTCGGGTCGCCCACGTCGAAGCCCTCGACCACCTCCAGCCCGTCCAGCAGGGGCGTGAAGCTCGCCCCGCCATCCACGCTCTCATGCACCCCGCCGCCCGACATGGCGATGTAGAGGTGGCGCGGGTCGCGGGGGTCGATGATCACGGAGTGCAGCTTGGGGCCGTCAGGCGTGCCGTCCTGGACCGAGCCCATCCAGCGGCGGAAGTCCGGATCGTCGTTGAGGCAGGAGTAGGGCGACCAGGTGTCGCCGCCGTCTTCGGAGCGGAAGAGGCCCTGGGGCGACGTCCCGGCGTACCACACCCCCGGTTCGCACGCCGGGCCCGGGGTCAGCCAGAAGACCTGGTCCACGGCGCGCCCGGAATCGTCGCCGGCCCTGGCGAAGGCCGGAGGTCTTGCGGCCTCCTGCCAGCGCTGGCCCCCGTCGGCGCTGCGGAAGACCGTGGGCCCGAGATGACCGGTGCGGGCACCGGCGAGCAGGGTACGGCCATCGCGGGGATCGAGCACCATGTGGCTGATGACATGGCCCAGAAAATGGGGACCGTCGAGTTGCCAGTCGGTCCGCCCGCCGCGGTCATGCAGGATCCAGGCGCCTTTGCGGGTCGCCACCAGGATGGCGTGATGACTGGCGCGGTCGGGCGTCGGGGATTGAACAGCCATGAGAGTCTCCCGGAGAAATGCAGAAGGTCGGTGGGCGGCAGCGAGCCTGCCCACCGACCTGTCGTTGCGGGAGACACGCCATCGACAGGATTACCAACCGTTCGTCGTTTCGCGAATCAGCGCCGACCAGTCCCGCGGCGCCCTTGACGACAGCTGCGCCAGCGCCGCCGCGCGTCCGGCAACGTCGGGACCGATGCGCGCCAGGCAGGCGGCCGCCCAGGCCGCGGTGCGACCGGGCAGGGTCGCATCGCTGTCGCCGGCAACCGCCCGGTAGGCCAGGAGCAAGGGGGCCAGGTCGGCCTGCCCACCCGAATGAACGAGGCAGTCGCCCACCAGGGCGCCCAGGTCGAAGGCCGGATCGCCCCAGCTGCCGGCATGCTCGAAGTCGACGACACCCACCCGGTAGCCGTCGATCCGGACCGCGCCGGCGACCGCATGCAGCCACACCAGGCACGGTCGCTCCGCCGGCGGGCCGCCCGACGCCAGACCCCGTGCCTCCAGGTACGCCGCCCAGTGCGCCCTGTCCTCTGCCTCACTGTTGCGCAGGGCATCGGGCCGCAAGGCATGGCAGTGCGCCAGGAAGCGGCCGACGCGGGCCAGGGGGTCAGCCACGGGCGTGCCCGCCGCGAGGCGTGCCGCCAGCGTCTGCCCATCGGGCAGCAGCTCGTCCATGACCAGCACGCCGCGACGACGGTCGAAATGACGCTCACGGGGAAGCAGCAGGCCAAAACCGCGATGACCCCGCAACAGGGCCAGCGCGCGACGCTCGACCTTCAGGGCTCGCCGTGGCTTGCGTGCCATGCCGTGGTCGGCGCCCCCGTCAGCCCCCTCCGCATCGCCGGCGTAGCGCACCAGCCAGCGGGCGCCATCGGACTTCACCACGCGAAAGACCGGGTCGATCCGGGTGGGGTCCAGACAGCGGGGGAGCGTGGTGTCCCCCATGCCCGCTTCACCCAGCAGGGGCGACAGTCGAGCGGCCGCCAAGGTGCTGACGGGCCTCAGGCCCTCGCGACACAGCTGCCAGATGCGCGCCCGCCGGACATCGTCCAGTTCCGTCGGGAGGTGCGCCATGAACTCGGGCCGGCCGTCGTCGCCGCGGGCCAGGGCCTGCCGCAACCCCGTCGCCCGCACCGGAATGCCCGCCGTCGGCGCGGCAACCACCTGCGCGTCGACACCCCGTTGACGCGCCTGTTCCGTCAGCGTGTCGAATCGGGGGTCTCCGTCGCCCATGTCCTGCTCGCCGATGCAGTAGAGCAGACGCTCGCCGGGTCGGGCGAGGTCCAGGTAGCCCAGTGCATGATCCACCGCCGTGTGGGGCGCGATCTCGATCGTGACGTCGTCCGCCCCGTCCAGATAGACCTGCCAGATGCGGGCCGACACCTGCGCATCGAGCGACAGGTTCGTGCCCGGGATGCCACGGCAGCGGTTGCTGATGATGATCACCACCCGGTCCACATCCGGACGCTGCCGCAGGTAGCGCACGGCAGCGAGATGGGCGCCGTGGGGCGGCTGGAAGGCCCCCGGGAACAGGGCGATGGCCCCCCTGCCCGCGGTGCGGGAGGCCTGGGTCGGCAGCGAACTCATGCCTTATTGATAGCCGAGATCGGCCACCGGAACCTTAAGGCCATGCCCCTGACATCGGCCGACCGGCCAGGCGGGCGCCGCGCGCCCGGCGCCTGCCCCTACCCGAGGAACATGCGGTAGGCCGGGTTGGACGTTTCCTCGACGTAGGCGTAGCCCAGGCGCTCGAGGAACTCGCGGAAGGCGGGCTGGTCGGCCTCGGGCACCTGCATGCCCACCAGCACCCGGCCGAAGTCCGAGCCGTGGTTGCGGTAGTGGAACAGGCTGATGTTCCAGTCCGAGCGCAGGTTGGTGAGGAAATTCATCAGCGCGCCGGGCCGCTCGGGGAAGACGAAGCGGTACAGCACCTCGTTCTCGGCCTGGGGTGCGTGGCCGCCCACCATATAGCGGATGTGGGTCTTGGCCATCTCGTCGTCGGTCAGGTCGATGGCCGGCAGCTCGTGGCGGGCCAGCATCTCGATCATGCGCGTCGCCTCGCTGCGGTTATGCACCGAGACCCCGACGAAGATGTGGGCCACCAGGCGGTCGCCGAAGCGGTAGTTGAATTCGGTGATGTTGCGGTTGCCGAGCACGCTGATGAACTTCTTGAACGAGCCCGGCTTCTCCGGGATCGACACCGCCAGCACGGCCTCGCGCTGCTCGCCCAGCTCGGCGCGCTCGGCCACGAAGCGCAAGCGGTCGAAATTCATGTTGGCGCCGGAGGCCACCGCCACCAGGGTCTTGTCGCGCACCTTGTTGCGGGCCGCCCACTCCTTGGCGCCGGCCACGGCCAGCGCACCGGCCGGCTCGAGGATCGAACGGGTGTCCTCGAACACGTCCTTGATGGCGGCACAGATGGCGTCGTTATCCACCTGGATCATCTCGTCCACGTACTGCTGGCAGAGGCGGAAGGTCTCCTCGCCCACCAGCTTGACGGCCGCGCCATCGGCGAACAGGCCCACCTGCTCGAGCTCGACCCGCTCGCCCTTTTGCAGCGACTGGGTCATGGCATTGGCGTCGGTCGCCTCGACCCCGATCACCTTGACGTCGGGCCGCACGCGCTTGATGTAGGCCGCCACGCCGGACAGCAGCCCGCCGCCGCCGACGCAGCAGAACACCGCGTGGAGGGGCTTGGGATGCTGGCGCAGGATCTCCATGGCGATGGTGCCCTGGCCGGCGATCACGTCCGGGTCGTCGTAGGGGTGGACGAAGGTGAGCTTCTCTTCCTTCTCCAGCACCTTGGCGTGGGTGTAGGCGTCGGAGTAGGACTCGCCCGCCAGCACCACCTCGCCGCCGCGGGCCTTGACCGCGTCGATCTTGATCTGGGGCGTGGTGGTCGGCATGACGATGACCGCCCGCACCCCCAGGTATTTGGCCGACAGCGCCACGCCCTGGGCGTGGTTGCCGGCCGAGGCACAGATGACCCCGCGCTTGAGCGCCTGGGGCGAGAGCTTGACCATCTTGTTGTAGGCGCCGCGAATCTTGAAGCTGAAGACCGGCTGCATGTCTTCCCGCTTCAGGAAGACCTGGTTGTGGATGCGCGCCGACAGGTTGTCGGCGAAATCCAGCGGGGTCTCCACGGCCACGTCATAGACCTGGGCGTTGAGGATGCGTTCGAGATAGTCGGTGGGCTGGCCGCTCATTGCCTTGATGCCTGGGGAAAGCGAAGCCGTCGAGGGTATCAGCGCCGGCCCGGCATCGGCAAGGACGCCCGCGCCGCCAAAAAATTCGCGGGGGTCGGCCCCGTCCGGAACCGACCCCACGCGCAAGGACATGCCGGTGGCCACGCCAGGCACGCGCCCCGGCCTGCCATGGGGTCAGTGGACATTTGTCTGGCGGTCGCCATACAAACGTCCACAGACCCTAGGCCACGGTCGAAAAGCCCCCGCTTCCTTCCAGGCCCTCCCCCAGGGCATAGACCCGGGCCAGGGCCAGCAGCTGGCGCATGACCGGGTCGCTGGCCCCCTGGGATTGATTTCCCTGCCGGGATGTCTCCTCCCCACTGTCCGCAAGGTAGGCGCGGGTCAGCAACCCGTCACCATCCTCGTCGGCCATCGCGAAATCCTCGACCAGGCGGGCCAGATCCTCGGCACGCCCCGGATCGCTGCCGGACAGCGCGTCGGCCATGTCGGCGAGAGCCTCCACATCGAGGCCCTGGTCGGGTGGCGGTCCCATCCGCATGCGATCGGCGTGTCCCATCAGGTCCGCGGCCAGACGCTGCAGGGACGCCTCGAGCTCGCTGCTGCCGATCCGGCCATCGTCGTCGCTGTCGAGGGCTGCCATCAGGCGGGTCGCGTCGGACCCCGTTTCCAGGCCGGCGCCGTCGAGCGCCTCGAGGGCGGCGCTGAGGTCGCTTTCATCCAGGTAGCCCTTCCCACCGGCGTCGAGCTGGTTCAGGAGGGTGGTGGCCATGGCCTGCGGCTCAGGCCGGGAGGCGAAGCCTGGCGGGCAGCCGCCCAATCCTCCGATGGTCATGCTCATGCGCGTTCTCCCAAAGTGGTCGGATGGCATCCGCCGATGCCATGGCGCCACTCTGGCCACCCCGCGTATCCCGACCATGTCGGATGCGTACCAGATTCGATACGTTCGGCCTCAGGCCATGCGGGGCAGCGTCACGCGCACGCAGAGCCCTCCTTCCGGGCGGTTCGACAGGGTGAGTTCGCCGCCGTGGCGGCGGGCTGCCTCGTGGGCGATGGCGAGGCCGAGCCCGACCCCTCCGGTCTCGCGACTGCGCGAGCCCTCCAGCCGCACAAAGGGCTGGAGCACCTGCACCATGCGGTTCTCGGGGATGCCCGGCCCCGAATCCAGGACCTCGATGCGCAGTTCCGTGGGCCGGTCGTCCAGCACCAGCTCCGCGCCACCCCCATAGCGCACCGCGTTGTCCGCCAGGTTGTCGAGGCAGCGGCGCAGGGTGCCGGGCATGGCCATCAGCGGTGCGGCCCGCCCCCGCGCCCGCACCGGGTGTCCCAGCTCCCGGGCGTCTTCGGCAATGGAATCGACCAGCGCCTCCACGTCCATCCGCTGCCACGGCTCGCTGGCCGACTCACCCCGCAGGTAGTCGAGGGTGGCGTCGAGCATGCGACTCATCTCATCGATGTCCGCCACCAGGCGCTCGCGACCGCCCTCGTCGCTCATCTGGGCCACACGCAGGCGCATGCGCGTCAGCGGCGTGCGCAGGTCATGGGAGACGGCCGCCAGGAAGCGGCTGCGCTCTTCGATCTGACCGTGGATGCGCTGCTGCATCTGGTTGAAGACCTCCGCCGCCTCCCGGGCCTCGCGGGGCCCGGCCACCCGGACCGGCGGCGCATCGAGGTTGGCACCGAGGCGACTGGCCGCGGCGGCCAGCTCGTGGATGGGGCGGGCCACCATGCGCGCCCCGAACCAGGCCGCCAGCCCGACCCCGAGAAACTGCAGGGCAAAGCCGATCCACAGGGCCGGTGGCGGACCGGGCCGGTGGGACGGCGGCGGCGGTCCCGGCGGCCGGCCGCCCGCCGGGCCGGGCTCGCCGTGGTGGGGCGGCGGGGGGGGCTCCGGACGCTCGCCTACGAAGGCGAACATCAGCACCGTGGTCGCCAGGTGGCTGGCCAGCAGGGCGCCGATCACCAGCGCAAAGAGGCGTGCCGACAGGGAGTCCGGCCAGGCCCGCGTCACCATTTGACCCGTGCCTCGAGCAGATAGCCTTCGCCCCGAACCGTTTTCAGGAGCCGCGGCGCGCGGGGATCGTCGCCGAGCTTCTGGCGCAGGCGCGAGACCAGCAGGTCGATGCTGCGGTCGAAGGCGTCGGCGCTGCGGCCGCGGGCCAGGTCGAGGAGCTGGTCGCGGCTGAGGATGCGCCGGGGGCGCTCGAGGAAGGTCCACAGCAGGCGGAACTCGGCATTCGAGAGCGGCACCACCAGGCGGGCCGGCGAGGTCAGCTGGCGGGTGGTGCGGTTGAGCGTCCAGCCTTCGAAGCCGATGTCGTCGCGCTCCGGGCTGGCGGCAGGCCGGCCCGCCGGTGACCGGGTGCGCCGCAGGATGGTCTGGATGCGCGCCACCAGCTCGCGGGGGTCGAAGGGCTTGACCACGTAGTCGTCGGCGCCCAGCTCGAGCCCGACGATGCGGTCGGCGGATTCGCCCCGCGCGGTGAGCATGATGATCGGGATCTCCGACTCGGCCCGGAGCTGCCGGCACAGCACCAGGCCGTCCTCGCCGGGCAGCATCAGGTCGAGGATGACGAGGTCGAAGCGCCCGGCCGCCATCGCCGCGCGCATGCCGGCGCCCTCGGCCGCCCCGACCGCCTCGATCCCGTAGCCGGCCAGATAGCTCGACAGCAGTTCGCGAATGTCGCGGTCGTCGTCAACCACCAGGACCCGCAAGGAACCGCCCATGACCTGCCTCCGCACCGGAAAAGTGCCGATCAGAGGGCCAGCCCGACGGTCAGCCGCACCGTGAAGCCCTCGTCGACGCTGCCTTCGACGGTGGCCATCTGCAGCGCCGTGCCGTCGGCAAAGATGTTGTCGGCGGCAAAGCTCGTCACCGAGGTGTTCTGGCCCCGCGCCGCGTACAGGGGCGAATTGTAGACCGCGGCGGTGGTCGCCTGAGGGAAGGCGATCTGGGAGGTCGCGGTGGCCGTGACCTGCAGGTTGACGTTGAGGTAGGCCTGGAAATGCATGTGCGTGATCCGGCCCGCATACCAGCCCGGATAGACGGTCTCGAAGGCCACCTGCCCGGCGGTGTCGGTGACCTGGATGCCCCGCAGGAAGGTCTCGCCCACGTGGTTGCCATTGGCGCTGTTGTTGTAGCCCGAGTAGGCCCCGTCCTTGTCGCAGTGCCACAGGTAGATGGCGGCGTTGGTGACCGGTTCGCAGCCGTTGTTCACGTTCTGGAAGTCGAGCACCACCGTGACCGGCACCCCGCTGCGATCCTCGCGGATGTCGCGACGGACCATCGCGGCATTGGAGAGCACCGCCAGCAGCGGAAAAGGACCGGCCGTTTCGCTCGGGATCAGGGCGCAGTTGTCGCCGGACGCGGCCGAGGCGCGTACCACCGTCACCGTGTATTCCGTGGTCGAGCCATCGCCGGCCGTGACCACCACGCTCAACGCATTGCTTCCGACCGCCAGCGCAACCGTGAAGTCGGTCGCCGCATCGATGACGACCCCGTCGATGGCGACGGTCGCACCGGATCCGGACGCGGCGGCCAGCAGCGTCAGCGCGTCCACGGCGTTTGTCACCAGCACGGTGTAGTCGGTGGTGTCGGGGTCGAAGGCGGGGGCGAGGGTCCCCTCGGACACCGACAGTGCTGCCAGCGTGGCGCTGTCGGTCGTCGTCCCGGTCGCCGCCGTGCTGCTCCCGTCGGACCCGGCGGCACTGTCCGAGGCCCCTCCCCCGCCGCCGCAAGCGACCAGCGGCAGCGCCCCGAGCAGGCTCAGGAGCGTGCGCCGGCGACTGACGTCGTGCAGGTATTCGTCGGGTGTGTTCGCCATGGTCGTGGATCCATGCAGTGGGGGACACGCGAGCTTCGGACCCGGACGTGTCGCCCGGGTGTCGGCCGTGTATCGGACCCGATACATGCCTCGCGTCGGAACCGCCTGGCCGCCCGCAGGTCACAGTTCAAGTCGTTTCGCCGCCTGCCGTAGAGTGCGGAAGAACTCGCCCCCACGCGAGCTGGAGTCCATCGCCCATGCAGAGTCCCACACTTCCTTCGGTAGGAACCGCGGCGCCCGGTGCGTCGTGGCGGGAACGCGGCTGGCGCATTCTCGGCGCGGTGAGCGTGGCGATCGGCATCATCAATGCGTTCATTCCGGTGCTGCCCACCACCATCTTCCTGATCATCGGCGCCTGGGCCTGGGGCAAGGGGGCGCCCGAATGGCGCGCGCGTCTGCTGGCCCACCCCCGCTACGGCCCGCCCCTGCGCCTGTGGCTCGAGCAGCGGATGATCACCCGCCGCGGCAAGCGCATGTGCCTCTTCGGGCTCGCCGCTTCGGCCCTGTTGAGCAGCTGGCTGCTGGGCTTCCGCCCCCTGCCGACGGCGCTACTGGTGGGCGGACTGTCGCTGCTCGGCCTGTGGATCT
>JAGRFX010000187.1 GCA_020445805.1 Rhodocyclaceae bacterium | reverse complement strand
GCCCACTTCTGCTCCATGTGCGGGCCCCACTTCTGCTCCATGAAGATCACCCAGGACGTGCGCGACTACGCCGCCAGGCAGGGCCTCGCCGACGCCGAGGCCCTCGCCGCCGGCATGCAGGAGAAGGCCGTCGAGTTCGTCAGGGCCGGCGCCGAGATCTATCGAAAGGTGTGAGGACGCGGGCGGGGCGGGCGATCGCCCGGCCCGCTCAGGCGGGGGTGAGCTTGGCGACGCCCAGGGCCAGCCACTTCACGCCCTGCCTCCCGAAATTGACCTGGACCCGGGCATCGCTGCCGCTGCCCTCGGCGTCGAGGATGACGCCAACGCCAAAGCGCGGATGGGAAACGTTCTGCCCAATCCGGAAGCCCGCCAGATCCCGGGAGGGTGCCGCCGGCGTGGGCGGGCGTCGGCTCGGTGCCCGCACGGGCGTGCTCGAGGGGCGGAAATAGGGGGCCGGCTCGCCGGTGATCGTGCGGCTCTGCCCCGTCTGGGGCGTCAGCCACTTTTGCAGTCCCTCCGGAATTTCCTCGATGAAGCGCGAGCGCAGGTTGTACCGGCTCTGGCCATGCAGCATGCGCGATTGTGCAAAGGACAGGTACAGCCGCTCGCGTGCGCGGGTGACGGCCACGTACATCAGGCGGCGCTCTTCCTCCAGCCCCTCCGCCTCGAGCAGGCTGTTTTCGTGGGGGAACAGGCCCTCCTCGAGCCCGGAGACGAACACCGAATTGAATTCCAGTCCCTTGGCGGCATGGACCGTCATCAGCTGGACCGCGTCCTGGCCGGCATCCGCCTGATGATCGCCCGCCTCGAGCGAGGCATGGTTGAGAAAGTCCGCCAGGGCCGCCTCGCTGACGCCCGGATCCGACGTCGCACCCGAGCCCGCCAGCTCGGCAACGAAATTGGCCGCCGCATTCACGAGTTCATCGAGGTTCTCCAGCCGGTCCTGACCCTCCCGATCGGCCTGGTAGTGGGCGCGCAGTCCCGATCGGTCCAGCACGTGCTCGACCACTTCAGGTAGCGCCAGCGCCCGGCAATCCATCCGCATCTGCTCGACGAGGGCCACGAAGCCCGACAAGACCTTGGCCGGCTTGCCCGCCAGGTGCGGCACCGTCCCGTAGAGACTGGCCCGGTAGGTGCGCGCGGCATCCTGGAGCAATTCGAGGCTTCGGGCACCAATGCCACGGGTCGGGAAATTCACGACCCGCATGAAGGCCGTGTCGTCGTCCGGATTGGCCAGCAACCTCAGGTAGGCCAGGGCATGCTTGATTTCCTGCCGCTCGAAGAAGCGCAGGCCGCCATAGACGCGATACGGCACGCCTGCCGAAAACAGCTGGTGCTCGAGGGTCCGGGACTGGGCATTGGATCGATACAGCAGGGCAATTTCGGAGCGGAGCGCGCCGTCGTTCACGAGGGCACCGATCTCATCGACGATCCAGCGCGCCTCGTCGCCGTCCGAGAAGGCTTCGAAAACGCGCACCGGCTCACCGTGCCCCCGCTCGGTCCATAGATTCTTGCCCAGGCGCTCCCGGTTGTGCCCGATGATCGCGTTGGCCGCCGCCAGGATATTCCCGCAGGAGCGATAGTTCTGCTCGAGCCGTATGACCTCCTGGACCCGGAACTCCCGCTCGAAGTCGCGCATGTTGCCGACTTCGGCGCCGCGGAAGCGGTAGATCGACTGATCGTCGTCGCCGACGCAGAACAGACGGGCCCCCTCGGGAGCGCCCTGCGAGGCCAGCAACTTGAGCCACAGGTACTGGAGACGGTTGGTGTCCTGAAACTCATCGACCAGGATGTGGCGGAAGCGCGCCTGGTAGTGGCTCCGAAGCGGCTCGTTGCGTTCCAGCAGTTCGTAGCACCGCAGCAACAGTTCAGGGAAATCCACAACTCCCTCGCGCTGGCACTGCGCCTCATACTCGATGAACAGTTCGACCCGCTTGCGGCTCCACGGATCCCAGGCATCGACCGCCAGCGGCCGCAGACCCTGCTCCTTGGCACCATTGATGAAGTGCTGCAGGTCGCGCGCCGGATAGCGCTCGTCGTCGACGTTGAGGGACTTGAGCAGGCGCTTGATGGCGGCGAGCTGATCCGCCGTGTCCAGAATCTGGAACAGCTGCGGCAGCCCGGCTTCCCTGTGGTGCGCACGCAACAGTCGGTTGCAGAGGCCATGGAAGGTGCCAAGCCACATCCCGCGGATGTCGATGGGCAGCTGGGCCGACAGGCGGGCCCGCATTTCACGGGCGGCCTTGTTGGTGAAGGTGACGCCCAGGATGGACTGGGGCGAGGCAAGACCCTGCTGGATCAGCCAGGCGATGCGCGTGGTGAGGACGCGGGTCTTGCCGGAGCCGGCGCCCGCCAGGATCAGGGCATGGACGGGTGCCATGCAGATGGCGCGCGATTGCTCGGGATTGAGGTCAGCGAGAAGTTGGGACATGGCTGTACAGGGAAACGACCAGCGCATTCTAAGGCCACGGCCGCGGCTGGCAGCCCAACGATCGACTCAAACGATCGTTGGAGATTTCACGAAATGATGCGATGCCGGACTTGATGCGGCGCCGCATAAGCCCTACATTGGAGTTGTGCGAGGCGCCATCCGCATTGTAATTACTTACATACAGACAGCGCCAAGCCACTAAAACTAAAGGCAAAATGAATTTGCCGCGTCGCATGATCCGACGCAAATCTTGCCCAGCCTCGTCGATCCGGCAAGGCAGGCATTGCGAGAAGCTGCGATCCAGCTTCCCCAAGGAGAGCAACATGAATGCACCGAAACTACTTCACTGGTACGCCCGGCGTGCCGGCGTACCGACGGCCCGAGCCGAAGCCCTTTGGCGAAAGGCGGTCCGGCAGGCGACCGACGAAACCGGCTGGGTCGGCACCCCCGAATACTGGGGCGCCACCATGGACAATTTCCAGCGGCTCCTCAAGGCCGAGCGCAGCACCTTGTGCGCCCCGCTTGTCACGCCGCTGCTCCGTAGCCAGAAGCGCATCTTCTGCGCGCCCATCGACGCCATGAGCGACGTCGCCGTGATGACCATGCGGCGCTGGCACCATTACATGACGCAAGGCCAGAAGGCGGCCTGACAAGCCCGCCTCGGCGCAACAGCTCCCTCCCTCTCCTTCATTGGAGATTTGCGGCATCCGGTTTCCGGATGCCGCTTTTTTTTGTGCATTGGGCATAGTCGGCAAATTCCGCACGCCTGCCGTACGGCTCGCCCTTCGCAATCAGGCCCAAGCCCGCTAATCTGGACGCTTTGGGCGCGCAACTGCCACCTGGCGCGCCGACGACCGCACCGTCCCGGACGAGCGACATGATGACAAGTGACACGTTTCGGCGAGCCGAGGGCCTCCTTGCCCTCACCGCGCTCGTCCCCTGGGCTGGCTGGGCTCATGCCGAGAGCACCGAATCCCTGTTCTACGACGACGTCCCGATCGTCCTCACCGCTTCCCGACTCGCCCAGAGTGCCTATGAGGCGCCCGCGCCCGTGACGGTGATCGATCGCGAACTGATCGAGGCCTCCGGATTCACGGAACTGCATGACCTGCTTCGCCTGGTGCCCGGTTTCCAGGTGGCCGACTGGGCCACCGGGTCGCCGACCGTTGCCAACCACGGCATGGGCGACGCGTACGGACGCCGGATCAAGGTGCTGGTGGATGGCAGGACGGTCAACAACTCGTTCTGGGGCAATGTCCATTGGCAGGACCTGCCCCTCCGGGTGGACGACGTGGAGCGCGTCGAGGTCGTACGCGGTCCGAATGGCGCGGCATACGGCGCCAACGCCTACCAGGGCGTGGTCAACTTCATTACCCGCTCGCCGCGCACGGAGTCCCGCAACTCGGCGATCCTGCGCGCCGGTCATCGGGAGCTCACCGATATCGGCGTTCGCCTGAACGGCGGCGAGGAGCAACTCGACTGGCGGGTGACCGCCTCGCGTCGGGCGGCCGTCAATTTCCTGAGCTTCGATGGCGAGGCGGCGGAATCGATCGAGCGCAACGTGGCCAATCTGCAGGTGCTGCTGCAGCCGACACTCGCCGACGAGATCCGGATCCAGGCAGGCAGCACCGTGGGTTTCGACGACACCGGCATTCCCGACAGCCTGACCGAGCCGCTCGGGAAGCGGCGCATCAAGGAGAACTACCTTCAACTCGGCTGGCTCAGGAATTTTGGCCCGGAGTCGGAACTCTCCGTCCAGTTCTATCACCAGGACCGCGCCGAGCGGAAACACTGGGTGATCCCCGCCGGGGCCTTCGACGTGCCCGTGATGCAGGACATCGACCTGCAGCGCGACGACCTCGAAGTCCAGTTCACGCGGCGGCTCGACGACGCATGGCACGTGCTGGTCGGAACCGGCGTGCGCCGCGATGCGACGCGATCGATCCTCTATTTCAGTTCGGACCGCCCCGAGATCGGCGTTCAATGGCAGGTCTTTTCGAGCCTCACATGGCAGGCGACCGAACACCTGTCCGTCAATGTGGGCGGCAACCTCGAACACCACTACTACTCCGGCAAGCTGTTCTCGCCGCGCCTGGCGCTCACCTACAGCCTGGCGCCCCGCCAATCCCTGCGCTTCAGCACCGGCACGGCCTATCGGGCGCCCCAGGCCTGGGAAGCCCGCAGCTTCACCTCCGTGTCATTTGCGGACCAGATTCTGGCCATCACCTACTGGGCCCGCGGCGAACCGGAACCGGAGCGCGTGCGGTTCATGGAACTGGGCTACAACGGGCGTCTCGAATCCCTGGGCCTCGACCTGGACGCCCGCGCCTTCCGCGAGCGCTTCGACCGATATATCGACGATCGCGCCTGTTCGTTCCCGCCCACCAGTCGAAATATCGTCTGCGACTACGATCCACCTGCGAATTTTCTCGGCCTGCTCGGGCGCACTGCGGTGAATTTCGTCAATGCCGGCGCGATCGTCGTCGATGGCATCGAATTGCGCGCCGATTGGCGCCGTGAAGGCTGGGGACGGGTCGTCGCCACGCAATCCTTCGTCAACATCACCGCCCGGGGCGATGCGCCCCAGGACCCGGACCTCGTTCACAGCGCGCCAGCGAGCATGAGCACGCTGGTCCTGATCAAGGATCTGACGGATCACTGGCGCACCAGCGTGGGCTATTACTACAGCACCGAGATGCGCTGGCTGAACGACGGAGACGTGGTCCCTTCCCACGGCAGGACAGACCTCAAGCTGGCCAGGCTGCTCGGACCCAACGGCCGAGACGGCGAGCTTGCAGCGACGGTCCAGAGCCTCGAGGGTGCCTACGCGGACTTCCATGAGGGCAACTTCCGCCACGAGCCGACGCTCTTCGCGACGCTGCGACTGAGCTGGTGACGTCGCGGGACCCGTGACCTCGATGCCTGCCCCCCGCCCGCCCCCATCGTGGCGCTACCTCCTGCTGGCCCTGTGGCTGGTACTGGGCAGCGGCGCCTGTCTGGCGGTGGACCTCGATGTCTGGATCCCCCGGGACGGCCCGCTGCAGCAGGCCTTCATCGGTACCTTCCAGGAGGCGCTGGCGCGCAAGGGGCACCGCGTAGGGACGATCACGGACCTCTCCGCCACCCCCGCACCGGCGCTGGCGGTGGATCGCATCGTGGTGGCCCTCGGCCGACAGGCCAGCCAGCAGGCGCTCGATGCCGGCGCGCGGGCCGTGCTGTCCGTGCTGGTGTCGCGCCGCGATGCCCAGTCCCTGGTCGAACATGGCGCAGGAGACCGGCTCGGCGCCATCGTGCTGGACCAGCCACTGGCACGTCGCCTCGCCATGTTGCGGATACTGGCCCCCGAGGTCGGCACGGTCTCCGTGCTTGCGAGCGCGGACGCGCCGCAGACCGATGACGAGTTCGCAACCGCCATCACGGCCGCAGGCTATACGCCACGCCTGGAGACCATCGAACGGGAACAGGATATCGTGCCGGCGCTCGAGCGGATTCTCACGCCCGACGCCGCCCTGCTCGCCACGCCCGACCCGGGCGTGTTCAACCGCGATACGGTGATGAGCATCCTGCTCACGAGCTATCGCCATCGCCGCCCGGTGATCGGCTTCACGGCGGCCTACGTGCGCGCCGGTGCGGTCGCCGGCGTCTTCAGCACCCCCGAGGACATCGCGCTCCAGGCTGCCGAGCTGATCGGCGCGGCGGACTCCAACGGCAAGCCCGTGCGGGGTATCCACAGCCCCGAACGCTACCAGGTCGCAGTGAATGACCGGGTCTCCCGCTCGCTCGGCCTGCCCGAGATCACCGAGGAGGCCCTTCTGGCCCGCCTCCGTGCCCAGGAGGCCGCCCGATGAAGCGGCTCGACCGGCTGACCATCCGTCATCGCCTGCTGGTCGCGGGCCTTCTTCCCGCCACGCTGGTGGCCTTCGTGGTCAGCGGTTACTTCATCTGGCGGGCGTCCCACGAGCTGGACCGAAGCCTGGTCGAGCGGGGTCTCGCCGTCGTGGGCTTCCTCGCACCGGCCAGCGAATACGGGCTGATTTCGGGCAACCGCGAGACCCTCGACGCGCTGCTCCAGGCGGCCCTCACGCAGCAGCAGGCCCACGCCGCGGCCGTGATCCAGGATGACGGTCGCCCCCTCTCCATCAGTGGTGCGGCCCACCCACCCGGCCTGGCGGACCTGAAGGCCGTCGAAGGCCCCACGGAGCTCGCCGGTCAGGAGGGGCACCTGCGATTCGTCGCGCCGGTCTGGCGGACGCCGGTGGACCTGGGCGAGCTGTACGAACTGGCGCCACGGGCCCCGAGCGAGCGCATCGGCTGGGTCTACGCGGAGATCGACACATCCGACCTGGCGCGGCGGAAAGCCAGCATTCTCGCGCTCAACGTGGCGCTGGCCCTGGTTGCGCTGGGCGCCACCAGCCTGTTGTCGGTGCGGCTGGCGCGGACCATGAGCCAGCCCCTCGAACGGCTCGTCCTGGCAGTCAGCGACATGACACGGGGCAGGCACGGTACCCGGGTGTCGGAAGCCAGCGGCGGCGAAATCGGCGAGCTCGAGCACGGATTCAACCGCATGGCCCAGTCACTCGAAGCTGCACACGACGACATGCAGGCCCGGGTCGACGAAGCCACGGCCCGACTTCGTCACCTGGCGGAGCACGACCCGCTCAGCGGCCTGCCCAATCGCCGCGCCTTCGAACGGGAGGCCGGCGCCGTCCTCGGCGAGGCGCCGGAGCGGGGCCATGCCTTGTGCTTCGTGGACCTGGATCGGTTCAAGAACGTCAATGACACCTGCGGTCATGCCGCCGGTGACGAGTTGCTGAGGCAGATTGGCGATCTGCTTCGCCAGCATGTTCGCGAACAGGACATGGTCGCGCGGGTCGGCGGGGACGAGTTCGCCCTGCTGCTCAGGGACTGCGGCCTGGAACATGCCCGTCGCGTGGCGAGCGGACTGTGCGCGACCGTGGCGGCCTTCCGCTTTCCCTGGGAGGGGCGGGAATTCAAGGTGGGTGCCAGCATCGGGCTGGTCGTGATGCATGGCGCGCGGACCGATCTCGCCCATGCTCTGAGTGCGGCGGACCGTGCCTGCTATGCCGCCAAGCGCGGCGGCCGGAACCGGGTCTGCGAGGTGGATGTGGACGCCGCCACCGGCGCTGCCGAAACGGCGGTGCCGATTCCGTCGCTTGGCCGCGCACTCGAGCAGTCGAGGCTGGGACTGGCGGCGCGACCGGTGCAGTCGCTCAGGCGGTCAGCCGACCATCGGGCCGAAATCCGCCTTCGGGTGGATATTCCAGGCCTGCCGGACAGCCACGCCTTTATCGAGCGCTGCCACCGCGACGGCGACGGCCTGGCCCTCGACGTCTGGACCCTGTCTGCCTGCAGTCAGCGGCTTCGCGAACTGGACCCTGCCGCCCGCCCCCACGTTCACGTCAGTCTGGCCCTCGGCGACGCCTCGATCTGCAGTTCGCTCGAATTCGTCTCGGCATGCCAGGACACCCTCGCGCGCGCAGATTTGCCACCCGGCATGTTCGGGTTCGAGATCAGCGCCGACGCAGCGGCACAGTTTCCCGGCGAGGTCCAGATCCTTGCCGCACGACTGCGCGAGCTGGGCGCCGTCGTGATCCTCGGTGACTACCGGGATCATGCGCTGGCGATGCTCCGCGGTCTGCGCCCCGACTTCGTCAAGGTCGGCTATGCGGGCCTGCTCTCGGACTACGAACCCGTCCAGGCCGAGGCCGTGGCCATCAGCGTCGCGGGCGTCGCCGCCGCGCTGGGCGCGGGCCTGATGATTGTCGGGCCGTCGGAGGCCATCCCGGCGCCGCTGGCAGCCCTGGCCGATTTCGTCCAGGACGAGCCAGCGGGCCCCGACGCGCCCTTCAGCGCCTGGCTGCAGGCGATCGCGGGCGAGCTCGGAAACGGCAACCGGCGACACGCCTGAAGGCGGATATAATTCGCGGTTTACCCTTTCCTTCCTCCGCCCGAGCCATGCAGGAAAAATACGACCCCCAGGACATCGAGACCGCAGCCCAGCAGCACTGGGAATCGCATCAGGCTTTCCGCGTCGATGAACGCAAGGATCGCCCCAAGTACTACTGCCTGTCGATGTTCCCCTATCCCTCGGGCAAGCTCCACATGGGGCATG
>JAGRFX010000186.1 GCA_020445805.1 Rhodocyclaceae bacterium | reverse complement strand
CCTGCTCGCCGGCGCGGGCCGCCTCGATGGCCGCATTGAGCGCCAGCAGGTTGGTCTGGTCGGCGATCTCCTTGATCAGCGACACGGCCGCCGAGATCTGCTCGGAATTGCGGCCCAGCTCGTCGATCAGGTGGGCCGACTCGCTCACCACCTGCTCGATCCGGTCGATCTCGCCGACAGCCTCCTCGATGCGCCTGGCGCCCTCGTCGGAGCGCGCGCGGGCCTCGTCGGTCACCTCGTGGGCGTGATTGGCCCGCTCGGACACCATGCTGATGCTGCCCACGATCTGGTCCACCGCGGCCGCCATCGACTGGGTGGCATCCCCCTGGCCCGCGGCTGCTTCGGTGAGGGAGTTGGCGCTGCCCGACAGGCCCCTGGCCGTGGCGCTGATGCTCTGGGCGTTCTGCATCAGCTCGGCCACCAGGACCCGCATCCGGCCCGCGGTCTGCTGGGCCAGGTCGGCGATCAAGTCGATCTCGTTGCGGACACCCGGCTGCAGTTCCCTGGTGCCGGTGGCGGCCGCCGAAAGGTCGCCGTTGCCGATCTGCTCCAGGGTGCGGATCACCCGCCCGACGCGGGACAGGCGGTGCCGGACGAAGAAATAGATGCAGACCGCCAGCAGGGTGGCCGTGATCAGCCCGCCCAGCAGGATCATCCGCTCGATGGCGTCGGCCTCGACCAGCAATTCGTCGCGCATGACACCGCTGGCGACCGTGACGCTGGACCACCGCTTGGGCCGCGTGTACAGGGTGAGCTTCTCGCCGGTCTTCCCGTCGGCGCCGGCCCACGGGTAGGCGATACGGCCTTCTTCCTGTTCGGCCATCACCGCGAAAGGCTTGTTGCCCGAGGCGTCGGCCTTGTCGATCAGGTTTTCGCCCTGCAGGGTCGGGTGCAGCATCAGCTGGCCCTTGCCGGCGCCACTGTTGCGCATCACGAACACGTAGCCGGTCTGCCCGAAGCGGATGCCGCCGATCGAGGGGGCCAGCGAGTCCACGACCGAGTCCATGTTGAAGCCGATGTAGAGGATGCCGATGATTTTGTCGTACATGTCGCGGAACGGCACGTACTTGGTCATGTAGGTCGAGCCGAAGAGGGTGGCGATGCCGGTGTAGCTCTCGCCCCGCATGAACTTCTCGTAGCCCGGGTGGTTCTTGCCCAGGAAAGTGCCGATGGCCCGGCTGCCGTCGCTCTTCTTCAGCGAGGTGGTGATCCGCACGAAGTCGTCGCCGCTGCGGGCGAAGACGGTTGCCGTGCTGCCGGTCATGGCCGTGAAGTTGTCGACCTTGGTGAAGTCCAGGTTGAGGGGCTTGCCGCCGTGGGAGAGCTGCGGCGTCGGCGTGCCGTTGATGTCGATCTTGATGCTTTCGTCCAGTGACATGGCGTCGAAGACGAACTGCTGCTCGAAGATCTTGTAGGTCTTTTCGGCCTGGGACTCGGAGATCTGGTAGCTGAGGTCGAGCAGGTCGCGGGCGAGGTTCAGCTCCGAGCGGATCTTCTCCTCCGCCTGGCGCAGCGCCGACTCCTTCAGCGAGAAGGACAGGAAGATCGCCAGGCCGACGATCACCAGGAACGCGACGCCCGCGGAAACCGCCGTGATCTGGGTCGCCAGGGGGAAGCGCTGGGAAAGGGATGGCCTCATGAGAGCCTCGCCATGCTGTAGGAACAGCGGCCGTATCGGCAGTGCAGATCTATTTCTTTAGGCTTAGGGCGGGTCCGTGCAGGGCTGTCACAAAAGTTAAAAAATGACAAACGACACTGGGGCGACGATGCCCTTTCATGCCATAGTTTGCACGCTGGCATGACCATCGATTGAAAACGCCGGCCCACGTGCTACTACTGAAATCACGACCCGACGGCCCATGAGAGCCGACCTCGCCACCGCGCCCGCGGGGCGCAGGCGGCCGATGCCGATCCGATTGGCCGCCTGCACTTTTTGGCGGTGTCATTTCCCCAACCCTGCGGACAGGCGCGACGGCGCCCGGGGCTGGGGTACCTGCAGCAGGGAGGCTTCATGAAGCGCGCGATTCTGGTTTTGGGGTTCGCGATGGTCTGGCTGGGCGTCCTGGTGCCCTGGCCGACCCAGGCGCGGGCGCAGGGACAGGATGCCGCGCCGGGCTGGGTGCAGGCCAAGGGCTATCCCCGCGTGGCCGGCGAGCCCGTCATCCACGAGCAGGACATACCGTATTACGAGGCCTGCGCGCGCGAGGGCCTGAATCCGTCCGAATGCGCCGGGCGGCTCATCTGGTTCAAGGCCACGGCCGGCAACGAGCGCTTCCACACCTATGTCTTCCAGCAGCGGGTCGGCGTGATGATCGACTGGTTCCGGGTCCTGCGCTCCGACCAGCGCCCCGACCGCTTCGCCGCCTGGGGGGCGATCAATGATCCGAGCTGCTGCACGCCGGGCGATCCGGGCTGCCCCGCCAAGAGCCTCGATGAGACCTATGGGCTCGACTGGTGTCCGGGCGACGAGGAGTTGCTGAAATATGTGGGCAAGTCCGGCTACCGGGATCCCGCCTGCGATTTTCGCGACGCACCGCTCAAGGCCGACGACGTACATGGCCCCGCCGACCAGCGCCAGACCGCCTGCGACCTGAGGTTCGGCACCTCCACGGGGGCGCTGGGCATCCGCAAGTTCCCCAATCCGCGCTTCGACCCGGACCGCTGGGTCGAGGTCAATGGACAGCTCGGCAGCTGGGCCGGCTACGGCGCCCGGATCGCGGCCGCCGGCGGGGCGCACGAAGCGGCCAGGAGCCTGCTGTGGGACGGCTCCATCGAGCCGCCCTTCCTGATCGGGACCTCCTGTGGCTCCTGCCATATCGCCTTCGACCCGCTCAACCCGCCGGCCGACCCTGCCCGCCCGCGCTGGGAAAACATCAAGGGGCTCATCGGCAACCAATACACCCGGATCTCCGAGATCATGGTCTCGGGCATGGGCAGCAACACCCTCGAGTGGCAGATGTTCGCCCACGCCCGGCCGGGCACCACGGACACCTCGGCCATCCCCAACGACCAGGTGAACAACCCGGGCACCATCAACGCGCTGATCAACATCGCCCGTCGCCCGGTCTTCGCCGGTGAGTCGGTGCTGAAGTGGCGCAAGCTGACGAGCTGCGAGGGGCAGGATCCGGGCAACTGCTGGTGCGAGCCCGACCGCCAGGGCAAGTGCTGGTCGAAGGGGCTCAAGGACGAGACCGTTCACCACATCCTCAAGGGGGGCGAGGACTCGATCGGGGCCACAGAGGCCATCCAGCGGGTCTATTTCAACATCGGCTCGTGCTCGGAACAGTGCTGGGTCAATCACCTGACCGACCTGCGGGTGCTCGATCCCCAGCAGCGGGGCTTCGGCCAGACGCCCTTCGACATCGGCCAGTGCCGGCGTGATTGCCCGAACTTCCGGGCCATCGAGGACCGACTCGCCAACATCCTCGATTTCTTCCTCTCCAGAGAGGCGACCGCGACGGACCTTCGCGCCGCCCGCGAGCACGAGCTGCAGTCGTTCAACACCCGCGCGAGCTATTCCGATGCCGACCTGATCGACGATCTGGAGCGCGAGTTCGGCGCCGGCGCCGTGGCGCGCGGGGCCGAGGTCTTCGGCGCCACCTGCGCGCGCTGCCACTCGAGCCAGCCCGAGGCGGCGGCCGGGCAGACGGCCAACCTCGATTTTCACCGCGTGGACGAGGCCTCTGGCCTGCGGGTGGACTGGCTCGGCAACGACCGGCCGACCCCGGTCAGCGAAGTCGGCACCTTCCGCTGCCGAGCGCTGCATGCCAACCACATGGCCGGCCACGTGTGGCAGGAGTACGGCTCCGAGACCCTGCGGGCCCAGCCGCCGGACCCCAACATCGCCGAGCCGGCCGACGGCGGGCGCGGCTACTACCGCAACATCTCGCTGCTGAACCTGTGGGCCCACGCCCCCTTCATGCACAACAATGCCATCGGGCCGGAGATCTGCGGCAAACCGGCCAATGCGGCCAACGACTTCTACGCCATGCGGCCGCGCTATGTGGACGGCAGCAACATCCGCCTGCTGCCGCCCGACAAGCAGCCCGGCTGCGTACCCTACGATCCCAGCGTGCGCGGTCGCTACGCCCTCTACAAGCAGTCTATGGAGGATCTCCTGTACCCGGACCGGCGCATCCCCAAGGTGACGCTGCTGAACGACGACGTGACCCTGCGGGTGGGGCCGCGCCTGTGGGACGGCACCGACAAGGAGACCCTGCTCGGATTCCAGCTGACCATCCCGGCCACCATCGACGGGCGCGGCGTCACGGCCGGCACCATCGGCAACTTCCGCCACAAGGACTTCGTGGTGGATCTGGTCCAGGCGCGCTTCAAGCCGGACGAGGCCGAGGCGCGGCTGGTCAAGCGGCTGGGCAGCGAGGAGGGCAAGGCGGTGCTGGCCGACCTGAAGGCCATCGCCAGCGAGGTGAGGGACTCGCCGAACGGCCTCGTCGAGGCCCTCAAGTCCCGGCCGCACCTGGTCAAGCAGGTGTATAGCTCGTGCTTTGCCGAGATCGAGAACGCCGGCCATCGCTTCGGCGAGGACCTGCCCGATGCCGACAAGAAGGCCCTGATCGCCTTCCTGGCCACCCTGTGAGCGGAGGACCTGCGATGACAATCCGACATCTGGCCGCTCTGGTGCTGGCGTCCCTGCTGGTGGTGTCCTGCGGCAAGGACGAGCAGAAGAAGAAGGCCTTCGAGGTCAAGTTCCCGTTCGCCGAATACGGCGAGGCCTACGCGGCCAAGCCCGACTTCGCGCGACTCGAGCACGATCACCCCCTGTCTGTCGACGACCTCTACCGGATCACCCCGGAGGTCCTCTCGCTCCTCGAACAGGAGCAGGTGGACCAGATCTACGCGCGCCTCTCGTCCGGCCCGATCCCCGAGGGGCCCTACGAGGGCGACCTGTTCTTCCCGAAAGGGGGCAGCGGCAAGCTGCGCCTGTCCGAGATTGCCGGCGGGGGCCTCAAGGGCCTGCTCGTGAATGTGGCCGGCAAGAAGCTCGACGCGATCGGCGAGATCCTCTGGAAGGGCAAGGTGTTCTATCGGAAGGAGCGCCTGCTCCGCAACCGGATCGAGGACCTGAGCCCCCTGAAGCGGGTCGGCCTGGTGGAGGATGGGGGCAGCGCCAACCCGCTGCAGAAGATCGAGGTGGGCGGCAAGGACCAGTGGCTGCTCTTCCCGGCGCGACTCTACTGCGGCCAGAGCCTGCTCGACGGGCGCCGGGAGTCGATCATCATCGACTACGCCTTCACCGATCGCCTGCCGGGCTACCGGCGCATGCCCGACATGATGGCCGGGCGCGACGGCTTTGCGATCCGCGACGAGATCCGCATGGTCCGGCCAGGCTTCTACCTGGGGCGGGCCTACATCGACCGGAGCTTCGTGGTGAACTTCGTGCTGTGGAACGACGAGGTCGCCAAGGCGGCCGAGGCGTCCTTCCGCAGCTCGGGCGAGGCGCCGGAGGACTGCTGGAGCGGCACCCAGGCCCGTCGTGTGCTGACGGCCGCAGGCTGAGCGCCATGGCCCTGGGCGGACGGCGCCTGGCTGCGCCGCGCCGGCTGGCGCGCCGCCTGGCCCCCTGGCTCCTCTGGGCGGCGATCGGGCCGGCGTGGGGCGGCGCGGCGGCGGGCCTCGAGTCGCCCTCCCTGTTCCGGTCCCTGCTCGGACCGACCCAGGCGGTGCCGTTTCCGATCGACCGCCTGCTGGCCCGGATCCGGCAGGAGCTGGCGCCCGATGCGCCCTTCGAGGGTCTGCCGCTGGTGCTGATCCCGCTCGGGCGCTCGCTGCAACGGCACGTGGCCGGCGACGCAGAGTACTTCCTCTACCCGAGGGTCGTGGTCGCGGTCACCGGCGAGCCGCGCGATCCGGCCGCCCCGCTGCTGCGCGACCGCCTCTACCTGGGCTATCACGAAAAGGCCGCGGTGCTGGAGGTGATCAGCTACAACCCGGGGGCCGGGCGCTTCGAATTCGAGGTGGTGGACGACTACCGGGCCGGGGGCCGGCCCCGCCTGCGCGCGGGCAACCGCAGCCTGTGCCTCGCCTGCCACCAGAACGAGGCGCCCCTGTTTCCCCGCCAGACCTGGGACGAGACCAGTGCCAGCCGCAGCATCGCGGCGCTGCTGGCGCTGACCGGCAAGGACTATTACGGCCTCGACTGGCGGCGGGGCGTCGATGTGGCCAACGCCATCGACGAATCGACCGGCCGGGCCAACCTGCTGTCGGTCGCCCAGCGGGTGTGGTCGGACGGCTGCGGTGCCACGTCGAGCGGCGCCGATTGTCGCGCCAGGCTCTGGTGGCTGGCCCTGCGCTCGCGTTTCACCGGTCTGCCGCCCGATGATGCCGAACTCGCCGACCCGGCGCTGCAGCCCCTGCGGCGCTGGTGGGCAGGGCTGCCGGAGGGCCTGCCGATCCCGAATCCGGACATCCCCAATCGCCTGCCCTTTGCGGCCTTGCCGCCGGAGGCCCTGGGCCGGCTCGACGCCGATGCCCTGCGGCGGGCGGCCGACGTGGCCGCCCGCTTCGACGCCCTGGCCGAGCGGCCGGCCCTCGAGGCCTGGATGCCGCAGGCGCCCGGGGCCCTGGGCCGGGTCGTGGCGGCGGTCGGTGGCTATCTGGCGGAGACCGACACCCAGGCGCTGGGCGCCCACCTGGCGAAGCCCGGCGTGGCGGCCGGGACCGAGCGCATGACCTGCGATCGGCGCCCCCGCGAGCATCGCGAGGACCTGCGCTGCTGGGTCGGCCAGCAGCTGCGTCTGGCGGGGCGCCTGGCCGGCGAGCGCCTGTGGGTGGACCGGATGGTGCTGCGGGAAGGCATGGTGCGCTATGGGCTCGCCTTTGAGCGCCGCGGCGCGGATTTCGTCAGCCAGGGGCCGGTGGCCCGCACCCGCGACGGGCGCGCGGTGCACCGCCTGCGCTTCGCGGGCGACGAGGTCGAATGGCACTTCACCGATGACCTGGCCCCGCTGCGGCGTGCGGTGGTCGGGATGGCGGAGCGGTCGGGCCCGGAGGCGGGCAGGGGCTTTTCCGCAGGCGTGCTCGACCGGCAGGCGCTGCTCGCACCCCTGTACAGCGGACTGGGCGCGCCCGTGCCGCCGAAGCCCGCCCCACTGCCGCCGCTGGAAGACGGGCTTTCGCCGTCTCCCGCGGCCGCGCTCGAGGCGCTGGCCCCCTTCTATCGCCGTTGCGCGAGCTGCCACGACGCTACGGAGGCCTTTCCCCCCGGTTTCCTGCGCGGCGAGGCCCCCCGGGTCCAGCAGCGCCTGGACGCCTGCGCGACCCGTATCTGGCAGCGGCTCGGCATGTGGGCGGCCGGTGCGGCGCAGCGCGCCAAGACCCCGATGCCGCCGCCCACCAGCGCGCAGGCCATCGGCTTTGCGGGCTCTTCCGATCTGTCGCAGATGCAGCGCTTCATCGAGGCCCGGCTGCGGGCCCTGGGTCTCGAGCCGGCGCAGCTCGAGACCGCTGCCTACGCCGACCTTCCGCCCTGCGCCCTGTACTGACCACGAGGCCCGCCATGAGCCAGCACACTCCCCAAGCCTCGCCGCCGGTCACCGGAGGCGGGTGGCGCATCCTGATCCGGACCCTGCTGTGGGTGCCCTGGGTACTCGCGGTGGCGGTGGGCATGTACGCGCTCGGGCGCTTCACGGCGGACGAGGCGGTCGGTTACCGCAGCCCCGCCGAGCACTTCAAGTACGGCTCCACCGGAGGCGAGCGCGAGTCCGGCTTTCCGTACTGGATCTGGCGCGCCCTGCCCGAGATCTGCCCCGAGTTCCTGCCCGGTGAGGGCTATGCCTCGCTGGGCATGATCTACGAGCCGGGGCGCGACCTGCCGGTGGGGGTCTCGAAGCGCTTCAACCTGGGCATCGACCGGGTCTTCCTCAATTGCGCGGTGTGCCACACCAGCACCGTGCGCGATGCGCCGGACGCGCCGCCCCGCCTGGTGCTGGGCATGCCGGCCCATCGCTTCGACATCCGGGCCTTCGAGACCTTCTTCTTCGACTGTGCGTCGAGCGCCCGCTTCCGCTCGGAGTTCATCGTGCCGCAGATCGAGGCCATGGCCGGTGGCCTGTCCTGGCTCGACCGGACCGTGGTCTATCCGGTGGCGATCGGCCTGATGCGCGAGCGCCTGCTGATGCTGAAGGAGCGCTTCGACTTCGTCTTCGACCAGCCCGAGTGGGGACCGGGGCGGGTCGATACCTTCAACTCGGCCAAGGTCCTGTTCAACTTCCCGATGCACCAGCTGCCGGCCAGGGAGCTGCTCGGCGCCTCCGACTTCCCCTCGATCTGGCTGCAGGGCCCCCGCATGCTGCGGGATGACGGCGAGCGCATGGAGCTGCACTGGGACGGCAACAACACCCACACCGAGGAGCGCAACAAGAGTGCCGCCTTCGGGACCGGGACGACGCCGCCCACCATCGACCTGCGGGCCATTGCCCGGGTCGAGGAGTGGCTGCTCGGTCTCGAGCCGCCCCGCTACCCCTATCCCGTCGATGAGGCGCAGGCGAAGCGGGGCGGTGCGCTCTACGCCCACTACTGCGCCGACTGTCACGGGGCCGGCGGCCGGAACTTCAG
>JAGRFX010000185.1 GCA_020445805.1 Rhodocyclaceae bacterium | reverse complement strand
TGCCGATCCACGGATCCTCGCCCAGCTGCTTGAGGCCCAGGGAGACGCGGTTCTTCTCCTGATCGAACTTGAGCACCTTGGACTCGATCTCGTCACCCACGGCCAGCACTTCGCTGGGGTGACGGACACGGCGCCAGGCCAGGTCGGTGATGTGCAGCAGGCCATCGATGCCGCCCAGGTCCACGAACGCACCGTAGTCGGTGATGTTCTTGACGATACCCTTGACGACCTTGCCTTCCTGCAGCGTGGACAGGAGCTTCTCGCGCTCCTCGCCCATCGTCTCCTCGAGCACGGCGCGGCGGGAAACGACCACGTTGTTGCGACGGCGGTCGAGCTTGATGACCTTGAACTCGTATTCCTTGCCCTCGTACGGCGCGGTGTCCTTGACCGGACGCATGTCCACCAGCGAACCCGGCAGGAAGGCGCGGATGCCGTTGGTCATCACGGTCAGGCCACCCTTGACGCGGCCGGAAATGACGCCAGTGACCAGGGTGCCGTCGTTGAGCGCCTTCTCCAGATCGTTCCAGGCGGCGATGCGCTTGGCCTTGTCACGGGACAGGCGGGTCTCGCCATAGCCGTCCTCGAGGGCGTCGATGGCGACCTGGACGTAATCGCCCACGGTGGCCTCCACGTCGCCGCGATCATTGCGGAACTCGTCGAGGGGGATGTAGCTCTCGGACTTCAGGCCGGCATTGACGATCACGAAGTTCTGATCGATGCGGACGACCTCGGCGGTGATGACCTCACCGGCACGCATCTCCTGACGGGAGAGGCTTTCTTCGAAAAGCTCGGCAAAGCTTTCCTGGCTGGATACAGCGGTTGCAGTGGACATAAGGAAAAAACTCATTTACCGCCTTGCGACGGAGGTTGGTTGAACATCCGCCCGCCGGTCGTTGCGACCCACGAGCTGCGAATTGTCAGGACGGGCGAGCCGCGTCGAGCACGAACCCGACCGCTTCGGCCACCCCCATGCCCGATGTATCGAGCAGGAGCGCGTCGTCCTGTTGTCTCAAGGGGGCCACGGGCCGGGCCGCATCACGGCGGTCCCGCTCCTCAAGGTCCCGAATGAGACCCTCCATGTTAGCAGCCATCCCCTTATCCAACAACTGTTTATAGCGACGCTCGGCGCGAACGGGCGCGCTGGCCGTGAGGAAGATCTTGAGGCCTGCGTCCGGGAAGATGACCGAGCCCATGTCGCGCCCTTCGGCCACCAGCCCCGGTGCGCGCCGGTAGGCGCGCTGGCGCAGGGTCAGGGCGTCGCGCACGGCCGGCAAGGCCGCGACCCGCGAGGCGCCGACCGAGCACGCTTCCTCCCGGATGGCGTCGGTCACGTCCTGTCCGTCGAGCAGGATCCGGCCCGCTTCGAAGCTGGCCGGCAAGGTGGCCGCCAGCCCGGCCAGGCGAGCCTCGTCGTCCAGGGACACACCACTTTGCAGTGCACTCAAGGCCACCAGTCTGTAGAGCGAACCGCTGTCCAGGTGATGGTAGCCCAGCGCCCTCGCCACTTCGGCCGCCACCGTCCCCTTGCCAGAGGCCGAAGGGCCGTCGATCGCGATGACGGGCACCGAACGCGTGACCTGGGCAAAGGCGTCGAAATAGCCCGGAAAGGTCTTGTTGACGCACTTGGGGTCGTTGATCCGGACCTCGCTGTCACCCAGGGTGACCAGCGAGAAGCACATCGCCATGCGGTGATCGTCGTAGGTGTCGATGACGCCCCGCGACAGGCGATCGGGCGCGGTCACGACGAGGTAGTCCGCCCCCTCCTCCACCGTTGCGCCGACCTTGCGCAGCTCGGCAGCCATCGCGGCGATGCGGTCGGTCTCCTTGACGCGCCAGGAGGCGATGTTGCGCAGGCGGCAGGGTCCGTCGGCAAAGAGGGCTGCCACCGCCAGCGTCATGGCGGCGTCCGGAATGTGATTGAGATCCAGGTCGAAGGCCGACAGTTGGCCCGATTCGGGCCCCCTCGCCTCGATCCAGTTATCGCCCATCGAGATCCGGGCGCCGATGGAGGCCAGCGCCTCCGCAAAGCGGACGTCGCCCTGGATGCTCTCGCGCCCCACGCCCTCGACCCGCACCGGACCACCGCCGATGGCGCCCGCCGCCAGGAAATACGAGGCCGACGAGGCGTCGCCTTCCACGAAGATATCGCCCGGCGAACGGTAGCGGGCACCACCCGGCACCGTGAAGGCACGCCAGCCATCGCGGACCACCTCGACCCCGAAGCGAGCCATCAGGGCCAGCGTGATCTCGATGTAGGGCTTGGAGATCAACTCTCCGACCACCTCGATCCGGGTCTCGACCCCGGTCAATGGCAGGGACATCAGCAAGGCCGTCAGAAACTGGCTCGAGACGTCGCCCCGCACGTGCACCACGCCCCCGCCCCGGATCTGGGCCGGGTGGATCGCCAGGGGCGGGAATCCGTCATTGCCCAGGTAATCGATGCGGGCCCCGACTTCCCGGAGCCCGTCCACCAGGTCGCCAATCGGCCGCTCGTGCATCCGGGCCACGCCGGACAGCCGGTAGGAGCCCCCCGACAGCGCCAGCGCAGCCGTCAGTGGCCGGAAGGCCGTGCCGGCATTGCCCAGGAAGAGATCTCCCTGCTTGACCGGGAACGGCCCGCCGACGCCCTCGACCCGATAGCGACCCGGCGCGTCGAGCGCCTGCCACCGCACGCCCAAGGCCGACAGGGCCTCGAGCATGCGATCGACGTCGTCGGACGACAGCAGGTCGTGGATCTCGGTCGTGCCTTCGGCCAGCGCGGCGAGCAGAAGGACCCGATTGGAGATGCTCTTCGAGCCGGGAAGCCGGATGGTGCCGGCCGCGCCGAGCAGAGGCGGGAGGTCGATGAATTCCATGACAGGGATCAGCTTTCGGTTTTCTGGTTGGCCCACGCGGTGCGTGCCCGGCGGGCGTCGTCGAAGATGCCCTCGAGCGAGATGCCGTCGCCGGTCATCAGGTAGGCCCGAAGCAGCGCCAGTTCCGCCAGATAGGCATCCAGCTCGCCCAGCAAGGCCTGGCGATTGGCGATACAGATGTCGCGCCACATCTCGGGATGACTGCCCGCGATGCGCGTGAAATCGCGGAAGCCGCTGGCCGCGTAGTCGAAGAGCTGCTCGGCGTTCGCCCTTTGCGCCAGGTCGTGCACCAGGCCGAAGGCGAGCAGATGCGGCAGGTGGCTGACGGCGGCGAACACCCGGTCATGCTCCTGGGGCGACATCTCCCGCAGGATCGCACCGCAGGCCCCCCACACCTCCCGCACCCGGGCGACGGCCGACGGGTCGTTCTCGGGCAGCGGCGTCACGACCACCTTGCGGCCCTGGTAGAGCGTCGGGAATGCCGCGCCGACCCCGCTGGTTTCGGCGCCGGCGATCGGGTGCGACGGGACCACGCACGCCAGGTGCGCGTCCAGGTGCCGGTAGGCGGCCTCGATGACGTCCCGCTTGGTGCTGCCCGCATCGGTCACGACCGTACCCGCCGCCAGATGGGGCGCCATCGCAGCCATGACGCGGTCCATCTGGCCCACGGGCGTCGCCAGCAGCACAAGGTCGGCCCCGGGCAGGGCGTCTGCCCAGTCCATCGAGGCACGATCGATCACGCCGCGCGACAGCGCCGCCTCGAGCGAGGCGCTCGAGCGACCGACGCCGACGATCTCGCCCACGACCCCGGCCTCGCGCAGCGCCAGGGCGAACGAGCCACCGATCAGGCCGACACCGCAGACCACCAGTCGATCGATTGTTCGCATGGAGGGCTGACCTAGGCGACGACGGCGGCGAGCGCGTCGAGGAAGGCCGCGTTCTCCTCCGGCAGGCCGATCGAGATCCGGAGCCATTCGGGAAGGCCGTAGCCACCGATCGGCCGCACAATGACGCCCCGCTCGAGCAAGCGACGATTGACTGCGGCGGCATCGCCGACGCGAACGGTCAGGAAGTTGCCTGCCGACGGGATCCACGTCAGCCCCAGGCGATCGACCCCCGCCACCAGTTGCTCCATGCCCCGACGATTGAGCGTGGCGCTGCGCGCCAGGAACTCCTCATCCGCCAGCGCCGCGGTGGCGGCAGCAAGTCCGACCCCGCTGACATTGAAGGGTTGTCGTACCCGGTTCAGGAGGTCGATCACGGCGGCGCTTCCGACCCCGTAGCCGACGCGCAGCCCGGCCAGCCCATAGGCCTTGGAGAAGGTGCGCGACACCAGCAGGTTCGGAAAGCGCTCGAGCCAGGCCATGCTGTCGTAGCGCTGCGAATCGTCGAGGTACTCGGTGTAGGCCTCGTCGAGCACCACCAGGACGTCGGAAGGTACACGCGCCAGGAAGGCTAGGAGCTGCGATCCGGGCAGGAAGGTGCCGGTCGGGTTGTTCGGGTTGGCGATGAACACCACCCGCGTTCGCGGGCCGATGGCGCCGGCCATGGCGTCCAGATCATGGCCGAAGGCGCGTGCCGGAACGCTGACCCCCGTGGCCCCGACTGTCTGGGTGGCCAGCGGGTACACGGCGAAGGCATATTCGGAGTAGACCGCCTCGCTCTCGCGGTCCAGGAACGCCCGGGCGGCCATGTCGAGCACGTCGTTCGACCCGTTGCCGAGAGCGATCCGCTCCGGGCCGACACCCAGTCGCGAGGACAGCGCCGCCTTGAGCTCGAAGCCGTTTCCGTCGGGGTAGCGGCCGACCTGACCGCAGGCGGCCATCATGGCATCCCGGGCGGCCTGGCTCATGCCCAGGGGGTTTTCATTGGACGCCAGCTTGACGATGCGCGAAGCGTCCAGGCCCATCTCGCGGGCGAGCTCCGAAATCGGCTTGCCCGGCTGGTAGGGATGGATCGACCGGATATAGTCCGGGGCCTTTCCCGAAAGACTCATGCCTGCTCCCTGGAGGAGTTTAGAGGGCCGCGACGGGGTAGGAGCCGAGCACCTTGACGAAGGCAGCGCGCTCGTCGAGCTCCTTGAGCGCGGCCGCCACGTCCGGTTCGTCGCGGTGTCCCAGGAAATCCACGTAGAAGACGTACTCCCACAGCCCGCCGCGGGCCGGCCGCGACTGCAGCTTGGTCATGTCGACGCCGTGCTGGGCCAGAGGTTCGAGCAGCTTGTGCATCGCCCCCGGGCGGTTCGGCGCGGAGAACACCAGCGACGTCTTGTCCTTGCCCGAAGGGCCTGCGTCGTGCCGCGCGATGACCAGGAATCGGGTGGTGTTGCGGGGATCGTCCTCGATGTTGGCGGCCAGCACATTGAGTCCGTACAGCTCGCCCGCGGCATCTCCGGCGATGGCGCAGGATTCCGGATCGTCGGCGGCCAGCCGGGCGGCCTCGGCATTGCTCGCCACGGGGATCCGCGGCAGATGCGCCAGGTTGCGGTTCAGCCACTCGTGGCATTGGGCCAGGGACTGGGCGTGGGAATACAGCCGCTTGGCAGCGCCGATGCCGTCCGCCTTGGACAGCAGGTGCTGGTGTATGCGCAGCTTGACCTCGCCGCAGACACTCACCGGATTGGCCAGCAGCAGGTCGAGCGTGCCGCCGACGACGCCCTCGGTCGAATTTTCGACCGGTACCACCCCGTAGTCGGCATTGCCGCATTCGACAAGGCGGAACACCTCGTCGATCGTACCGACCGGCAGGAAGGTCGGGGCCGAGCCGAAATGCTTGCGCGAGGCACTCTCGGAGAAGGTGCCGGCCGGGCCGAGGTAGGCCACCTTGAGCGGCTGCTCGAGGGCCAGGCAGTACGACATGATCTCGCGGAAGACACGCTGGACGGCCTCGCCCGCCAGGGGGCCGGGGTTGACCTCGGCCAGGCGGCGCAACACCTGGGCCTCGCGCTCGGGCCGGTAGATGTTGCCGTGCTTGATCTCGCCGATGCGCTGCGCGCAGCGGGCGCGCTCGGACAGGCGGGCGAGGATCTCCTCGTCCAGCCGGTCGATCCGGTTGCGCAGGTCCAGCAACTCGTCACTCATCGCACATTCTCCACAGCCACCCGTGTCGACCGCTCACCCGTTCCGCC
The DNA here is from genome assembly GCA_020445805.1 of Rhodocyclaceae bacterium. GTDB lineage: Bacteria > Pseudomonadota > Gammaproteobacteria > Burkholderiales > Rhodocyclaceae > Cognatazoarcus. The sequence goes on along the minus strand of JAGRFX010000185.1, from coordinate 2,703 downwards.
GTTCGAAGTCGGCCATGAAGTCCACCAGGGCCCTGACGCCTTCGAGGGGCATCGGATTGTAGATCGAGGCCCGCATGCCCCCCACCGATTTGTGGCCCTTGATCTGCTCGATGCCCGCCCGGCCGGCTTCTTCGATGAAGCGGGCGTCCAGTTCCGGCCGGGCCAGCGTGAAGGGCACGTTCATGCGAGAACGATCCTCGCGGCGCACCGGATTGCTGTAGAAGGCCGACCCGTCGATGTAGTCGTAGAGCAGCGACGATTTTTCGATGTTGCGACGCTCGATCCCGGCCAGCCCGCCCTGACGCTTCAGCCATTGGAAGACCAGCCCGGCCACGTAGATCGGGAAGGTGGGCGGCGTGTTGTACATCGAGTCGTTGTTGGCATAGGTGGCGTAATCGAGCATCAGCGGCATGCCCGGGAACGGCTCACCGAGCAGGTCCTCGCGGACGATCACCACCGTGACCCCCACCGGGCCGATGTTCTTCTGGGCCCCGGCGTAGATCAGCCCATAGCGAGAGACGTCCACGGGCCGCGACAGGATGTGCGAGGACATATCGGCCACCAGCGGCACGTCGCCGGTCTCGGGCACGTAGGGAAACTCGACGCCGTAGATGGTCTCGTTGGAGCAGTAGTGCAGGTAGGCCGCATTCGGGTCGAGCGCAAGTTCATGCTGCTCGGGCGCGCGCGTGAAGGCCTCGGCCTCGGTGTCCGCCACGATCCGCGCACCAGCCAGCCGCCGGGCCTCGCCCAGGGCCTTCTTGGACCAGGAGCCGGTGACCAGGTAATCGGCGCTCTGGCGGCCCCGCATCAGGTTGATCGGCACCATGGCGAACTGCAGGGTCGCCCCGCCCTGCAGGAAGAGCACCCGGTAGTTCGACGGGATGCCCATCAGTTCCCGCAGGTCGGCCTCGGCGGTCTCCAGGATCGCCCCGAACTGCTTGCCGCGATGGCTCATCTCCATCACGCCCATGCCGGCGCCGTGCCAGTCGAGCAACTCGTCCCGAACCTGCTCCAGCACTTCGATCGGCAACCCGGCCGGCCCGGCCGAGAAATTGATGACCCGGCTCATTCGCCGTCTCCCTCGTCAGCCGCGGTCTCGCCATCGCCGGCCTCGCCCGTCGGCGTGCCGCCGTCACCGGAATCCAGGACGTCGTCGAGGAGATCGTCCTCTTCAGACTCGGCGACCTTCTCGACGCCTGCCAGGTGGGTCCCTTCGGCCAGGGCGATCAGGGTCACACCCTGCGTGGAGCGTCCCATCTCGCGAATATCCGCAATGCGCGTCCGGATCAGCACGCCACCGGACGAGATCAGCATCACCTCGTCGCTGGCCTGGACCAGGGCCGCGCCGACCAGGCCGCCATTCCGTTCCGAGGTCTGAATGGCAATCATGCCCTTGGTACCGCGCCCGTGCCGGGTGTATTCGGCGACCGGCGTCCGCTTGCCGAAACCGTTGCGGGTGACCGTCAGCACCGACAGATCCTCGTCCTGGGCCACCAGCATCGCGATCACGCGCTGGTCATCCTCGATCGTCATGCCACGCACGCCACGCGCCTCCCGGCCCATCGGGCGCACATCGCCTTCGGCAAAGCGCACGGCCTTGCCGGCGTCGGAGAACAGCATCACGTCGCAGGCACCGCTGGTGATCGCAACGCCGATCAGGTGGTCGCCGTCGTCCAGGTTGACCGCGATGATGCCGGCCTTCCGCGGGTTCGAGAAGGCGGTCAGGGCCGTCTTCTTGACGGTCCCGAGCGAGGTGGCCATGAAGACGAAATGATCCTCGTCGAACTCCTTGATCGGAAGCACCGCGGTGATCTTCTCCCCCTCCATCAGGGGGAACAGATTGACGATGGGCTTGCCACGGGAGTTGCGCGTCCCCTCCGGCACCTCATACACCTTGAGCCAGTAGGCCCGCCCCCGATTCGAGAAGCACAGGATCGTGTCGTGGGTATTGGCGACGAACAGGCGGTCGATGAAATCCTCGTCCTTCATCGAGGTCGCCTGCTTGCCCCGGCCACCGCGGCGCTGGGCCCGGTAGTCCGCCAGCGGCTGACGCTTGAAGTAACCCGAGTGCGAGAGGGTGACCACCATGTCCTCCGGCGCGATCAGGTCTTCAATGTTGATCTCCGCCGTGTTCATGACGATCTCGGAGCGCCGCGGGTCGCCGTACTGGTTGCGGATCGCCGTCAGCTCCTCGACGATGATCGAGGTGATCCGCGCCGGCTTGGCGAGGATGTCCAGCAGGTCGGTGATGAGATCCATGACCTCACGGTATTCGTCGACGATCTTGTCCTGCTCAAGGCCCGTCAGCCGCTGCAGCCGCAGCTCGAGGATGGCCTGGGCCTGGGCATCGGAGAGCTTGTAGCCCTGTCCCACGAGACCGAACTCGGGCGCCAGGCCTTCGGGACGGTAGCTGTCGGTGCTCGCGCGCGACAGCAGCTCCTCCACCAGGGCAGAACGCCACTCGCGCGCCATCAGTTCCCGCTTGGCGTCCGGCGGCGTCGCGGCCGCCTTGATCAGGGCAATGATCTCGTCCACGTTGGACAGGGCCACCGCCAGGCCCTCCAGGATGTGCCCGCGCTCGCGTGCCTTGCGCAGCTCGAAGACCGTGCGCCGGGTGACGACCTCGCGGCGATGCCGGACGAAGGCCTCGAGCATCTCCTTCAGCGACAGCAGCTTCGGCTGGCCGTCGACCAGCGCGACCAT
>JAGRFX010000184.1 GCA_020445805.1 Rhodocyclaceae bacterium | reverse complement strand
TTGCGTTCTTCCAGGACACCAGGAAGACCGTGTGGCCGTTCTCGACGATGAAACGGATCAGCGAGTTCTGGGGCTGCAGATCCATGATGTAGAACTTGTTGATGCACGGCGGCACGATCAGCAGCGGCGTCTGGTGGACCGAATCGGTCAGCGGCGCGTACTGGATCAGCTGCATCAGTTCGTTTTCATAGACCACCGCGCCCGGCGTCAGCGCCAGGTTGCGCCCGACCTCGAAGGCCGAGTCGTCGGTCATGGAGATGGCGCCCTTCTCCAGATCGGCGATCAGGTTCTTGATGCCGGTCGTGATGCTCTCGCCCTTGGTCTCGATCGCGGTCTTGATGAACTCCGGGTTGGTCGCCGCAAAGTTGGAGGGCGCCATGGCGTCGATGTACTGGCGGGTCACGAACTGCACGCGATCCTTCATGCGTCCGTCGGCCATGGGCACGGCCTCGGCCACCGAACGCAGGTAGTCGGCGTTGAGCAGGTAGGCCTGGCGGATGTAATCGAAGACGGGGCTCTCGGCCCATTCCGGCGCGCTGAAGCGCCGATCACCCGGCTGGGCGGCCACCATCGGCCGCGAGGGATCGCCCGGCTTGCGCTGCATCATGGCCGACCACAGGTCAGCGTGCCGGCGCGCGTAGTCCTGCTGGAGGTCGCTGAGCCTGCCCGCCTCGGGCAGGGGCAGCGAACCGGCGTTCGGCGCGCTCTTCTGAAAGGCTTCGCTGTTCTTGCCGACGAAATCGAAGAAGTTCTTCATCATCGTCTGACCGAACTGCATCATGCCGGCCATGGCCGCATCTGCGGCATCATTGGGGTTGGTCATCTGTCACCCTCCTGACTGTCGTTTTTTCCGGTCGAAGCCGCCTGACCCCGGCCCGCATTCGCCCACAATTCTGACGCGCCAACTGTCCGGACGCCATGTACATCATCGCCATCGCCTGGCTGTATGTCGCCCTGCTCGTCGCCATCGCCGATACGAGCATCGTGGGCGGCATCCTCACCTTCCTGCTCATGGGGCTCGGGCCGCTCGCGCTCTTCCTGTGGCTGTTCGGCACGCCCGCGAGGCACCGGCGAAAGCCGCCGGAGGCGCCGCCGCCCGATCCCGACGAAGGGGGCGGGGCACCATGATACCCGCTGCAGGCAGGCAATCAATTCCCCCCCGCCGACGCCCGGCCGGGGCGTCGCTCAGCGAACGGATTCGGTCAGCCAGATGAGGCTCGCCTGACGGCCCGTAACGCCATCGCGGCGGTAGGAAAAGAAGCGCTCGGGGTCTCCGTGGGTGCAGGCCTCGCCCCCGTGGATCGACATCACGCCAGCCGCCTCCAGCCGCTGACGGGCCAGGCGGTAGAGGTCCGCCATCCACTTGCCGGGTTGCGCACTGCCGGAAAACGCCGCGCGGTGCACCGGATCGGCCGCCAGGAAGGCTTCACGTACCTCGTTTCCGACCTCGAAGGCCCGGGGGCCGATCGCGGGCCCCAGCCAGGCCAGCACCTGTGCCGACTCCACCTGCATGGCCCTCAGGGTATTTTCGAGCACGCCCCCCAGCAGGCCGCGCCATCCCGCATGCGCTGCCGCAACCACCGTCCCGGCCCGGTCGCACAGCAGCACCGGCAGGCAATCCGCGGTCATGACCACGCACACGCCCCGGGCCGCGCTGGTGAAGGCGGCATCGGCCGTCACGGGGGCATCGGTCTCGCGCCACGCCGCAACGTCGGTGCCGTGAACCTGCTCGAGCCACATGGGCTCGGCGGGCAGCAGGGCCCGCAGGCGCCGGCGGTTCTGATCCACCAGGTCTGCCTCGTCCCCCACATGGGTGCCCAGATTGAGCGATGCGAAGGCTCCACGGCTGACGCCGCCCAGCCGGGTCGTCGACACGGCGCGCACCGTCGGCGGCGCCGGCCAGTCGGGCTGAATCACGGGCACATTCATGGGCGCTCCAGGGAATCGATCAGCTGAGTGAGGTCGTCGGCCAGCGGCACCTCCCAAGCGACTGGCTGGCCACTGGCCGGATGAACCAGCGCCAGCCGGAAGGCATGGAGCGCCTGGCGCGGAAATGCGGGCCCCAGGCGGTGCCGACGTCCCGCATAGAGCGCATCACCCACCAGCGGATGCCCCAGGTGCGCCAGATGGACGCGGATCTGGTGCGTGCGCCCGGTCTCGAGCCGGCACTCCACCAGGGTGCAGTCTTCGTAGCGACGGCGGACCGTGTAGTGGGTCACCGCCGGCTTGCCGGATGCCACGACCGCCATGCGGGTGCGGTGGACCGGATGGCGGCCGATCGGCTCGTCCACCGTGCCCTGGCGGGCAGCGAGGCTGCCCTGGGCCAGCGCGAGATAGTGGCGGCTCACGGAACGGGCCTGCAGTTGCCTTACCAGATCCGTCTGGCTCTGCAGCGTCCGGGCCACCACCATCAGCCCGCTGGTGTCCTTGTCGAGTCGATGGACGATCCCCGCCCGCGGAAGTGCAGCCAGCGCCGGATCGTGGTGCAGGAGCGCGTTCAGCAGGGTGCCGTCGCGATTGCCGTTACCGGGGTGGACCACCAGTCCCACCGGCTTGTCGATGACGATCAGCGTGTCGTCCTCGAACACGATGCGCAGGGGGATGTCCTGCGCGGCGTGGGTCTCGTCGGCGACCGACTCGGGCAGCGACAGCGACATCCACTCGCCGCCCCAGACCTTGTGCTTGGGCGCGACCTGCACCCCATCGAGCAGGACCGCACCCTCGCGGACCCATCCCTGGAGCCGGTTGCGGGAATGTTCGGGGAGCAGTTGCGCCAGCGCCTGGTCGATGCGCTGCCCGGCCAGCGCAGCCGGAATCTCGATGCGGCTGGGCGGGGCTGCGGGCAGCCCTGAGCTATACTCCTCGGGCTCTTCTTCCCACGGGTTTTCGATGGTCAAGTTCACCCTATCTAGTGTAGCCATATGCCTCGCCCTGCTGCTCGGCGGCTGCGGCCTGTCTCCCGAGGAGCAGGACGAGACGGCCGGCTGGAGCGCCCAGCAGATCTACACCGAAGCCAAGTCCTCGATGCAGGATGGCAGCTACGAGTCGGCGATCAAGCTGTTCGAGAAGCTCGAGGCCCGCTACCCCTATGGCCGCTACGCCCAGCAGGCCCAGCTCGACGCGGCCTACAGCTATTACAAGTCCGGCGAGGCAGCGCTGGCGGTGGCCGCCTGCGACCGCTTCATCCGCATGCATCCGAACCACCGTCATGTGGACTACGCCTACTACCTGAAGGGCCTCGTCTATTTCAACGAGGACCTGGGCCTGTTCGGCAAGTTTGCACGGCAGGATCTCGCCGACCGCGATCCACGCGCCGCGCGCAATGCCTTCGACACCTTCCGTGAGCTGGTCCAGCGCTTTCCGGAAAGCAAGTATGCGAACGACAGCCGCCTGCGCCTGCAGTACCTGGTCAACTCGCTGGCGCGGCACGAGGTCAACGTGGCCCGCTACTACCTGCGCCGCGGCGCCTACGTGGCCGCGGTGAACCGCGCCAAGGAAACCATCGCCAGCTTTCCCCGCACGCCGGCCGTGGAACAGGCCCTCCACGTGCTCGTCCAGGGCTATGGCGCGATGGGCATGGACACCCTGCGCGACGACGCCCAGCGGATTCTCGACCAGAACTACCCGGGCAGCGTCGCCCTCGCGGACCCCCAGGCGCGCCGCCCCTGGTGGCAGCTCTGGTAGCACACCCGGCGGACGGTCATCGTGGATGAGGCTGTCCTCGCCGCCATGGCCCGATGGCCGAACGTGCCGGAGGTGTTCGGCTGGCTGGGGCTCGACCGGCGCGGCCGGTGGCGCCTGCGCGGCGAGCCCATCGACCATCCCGGGCTGCGGGACTTCATCGCCCGAAACTATGCGCACGACGAGCGCGGCCGCTACTTCTTCCAGAACGGCCCGCAGCGCGTCTTCGTGACCCTCGACTACACCCCGTGGGTGCTTCGCCTGCAGGGCGAAACGCTCCTCACCCAGTGCGGCACCCCGTTCGCCGAGGCGGCACAGGTGCTGATCGACGAGAACGGCAGCGTGCTGCTGGCCGGCGCCGGGCGACAGGTGGGGCTCATCGACGACCGCGATCTCCCGGAGCTGCTGGCGTGCCTGCATGACCCCGCAGGCCAGCCACCCGGCGATGATGCCTTCGAGGACGTGGACCGGGCCCAGCTGACCTGCTCGCTGGGTCGTCGCGCATGGCCGGTCAGGGCCATACGTTCCAGCGAGCTCGCCGCTCGCTTCGGCTTCATCGCCCAGCCGGCCGACTAGCCACGCCTCAGAGCGGGTGCCGGTCGCGCCCGCCGCCGTCGCCGTGCCCCCCGCCGTGGGCCTCGGCCATCACTGCCAGCGCCCGCACGATCTTGTCCTCGACGCTCCCGGGCGCGGTCACGCCGCGCGGATCCCCGCGTCCGGACGGCAGCCCGGTGAGCAGGGCGATGGCCTCGTCCACATGACCGACCGCATGCACCTGGAAGCGCCCCTCCCGCACGGCCTCGAGTACCCGAGACGCCAGCATCAGGTGGCGCACGTTGGCGTGCGGCACCACCACCCCCTGCCCCGGGGCCAGGCCGCGGGCCTCGCACAGGTCGAAGAAGCCTTCGATCTTCTCATTGACGCCACCGATGGCCTGGACCTCGCCGAGCTGGTTGATGGCTCCCGTCACCGCCAGACACTGGCGGATCGGCACCTGTCCGATCGCCGAAAGCAATGCACACAGCTCGGCCAGCGAGGCCGAGTCGCCCTCGACCGGGTGGTAGGACTGCTCGAAGGTGAGGCTGGCGGAGAGCGACAGCTTGCGTCGACGACCGTAGCGCGATGCCAGGAAGGCCGACAGGATCATGACGCCCTTGGAATGGATGGAGCCACCCAGGTCGGTCTCGCGCTCGATGTCCACCATGTCGCCCTCGCCGGCCCAGGCGGCGGCGCTGACCCGGGCCGCATGGCCGAAGCTCTCGCCCGCGCCATCGACCACCACCAGCGCATTGACCTGTCCGCAGGCCTCGCCGGCAGTCGGCAGCACCAGGGTGCCGTCGAGCATCGCCTCGCGCAGCTTGCGGGCGTAGCGGTCGCCCCGCGCCCGCCGCAGCGCCAGGGCCTGCCGCACCTGCGGCAGGCCGACGATCGCCACGCGGTCGTCCGCCGCGACCAGGTCCGCCTCGCGCATCAGGTCGGCCAGCGAGCGGGTGTGGAGGGACAGGTGATGGGAGTCCTCGGCCAGCCGCGCCGCCCGCTCGATCAGGTGGGCCACCGCCGGCGCGTCGAAGGGCCTGAGGCCACACTGCCGCCCGAGGGTGGCGACCAGCCGCGAGTAGCCCGCCTCGCCGGCGGCGTCCCGGAACAGTTCGTCCTCGAAATCGGCGGCGATCTTGAACAGATCCTGAAAATCCGGGTCCTGGTTCTCGAGCAGGTAGTAGGCCTCCCGGTCACCAATCAGCACCACCTTCAGCTGGCTCGGCACCGGCTCGGGTTCGAGCGTGACGGTGCCACTCCAGTCCTGGGCCTCCGCGGGGGGCTCCAGCCTCAGCTCGCGGCTGCGCAGCGCGCGCTTCAGTCCCTCCCAGGCGTAGGGCTGGCCCAGCAGACGATTGGCGTCGAGCACCAGGTAACCGCCCTGGGCCCGGTGCAGCGCGCCGGCCCGGATCAGCCCCGCACCGGTCACCATCTGACCCATTCGGACCGTGTGCTCGATGCGCCCGATGAGATTGCCGAATCCCGGATTGTCTTCCTCGACCAGCGGGGCGCCGTGCAGGTCTCCGTTGTCCACCAGCAGGTTGACGAGGTAGCGGCTGTCCAGCCCCTCGTCCTCCTCCTCGCTGACGCCGCTGTCCTCGTCCGCGTCGAGCCAGACGCCGCGCGTCTCCAGCACATCGCGCTCGACCGCATCGAGAAAGGCGCACACCGCCGGCTGCTCTGCGAACTGCCGGCGGGGACCGGCAAGCAACTGGCTCAGCGCCGGCTTGAGGGCCTCGCACACCGCCCTGTCGAGCGCTTCGATCATGGTGCGGCGCGCCGCCGGGAACCCCTGGACCCGTTCTTCAAGGGACTCGCTCCACTGTCGCACGGCCCCCTCCAGGCGCGTCCGCTCCGCCTCGGGCAAGGCCTGGTAGACCTCGGCCGGCATCGCCTCCCCGTCCTGCTGGGGCGCGACGACGAGGCCGTCGGTCGTCCGCATCAGGCCCAGACCGGCCGAGCGCGCACCTTCCGCCAGCGCCTTCAGCGCAGACTCCTCCTGCTGCCGGTTGCCCTCGCGCAGACGATTGACGCGATCGACATGATCCTCGGCCGCCAGGGCGGCGGAGAGGGTCTGCTCCAGCGCCTTGACGAAGGCCTGCATCGCGCCGCGCAGCCGCCCCCCGACCCCGGCCGGCAGGCGCAGGAGCTTCGGGTGGCGCGGCTCGCCGAAGTTGTGGACGTAGCACAGGTCGGGCGGAACCGGACCGTCGGCCGCCAGCGCCTGCAGCACCCGCCAGACCGTGGCGTGCCGCCCGGTGCCGGGCTCCCCGAGCACGAAGACGTTATAGCCCGGCTGCACGAGGCGCAGGCCGAAGCGCATGGCCTCCTCCGCCCGCTGCTGGCCGAGCCCGCCCGGCAGTTCCTCGAGCTCGCGCGTATCCGCAAAACCGAGCGTCTCCGGGTCGCAGCGCCGCCAGAGCTGCTCGGGTGCGAGGGGCGTGGCCGGGTTCATTGCAGGGTCTCCAGTGGACTGTCGGGGGCAGGAGTGTCGCCGTCCGAGGTGTCGAACAGCAAGTCACGGGCCGCTTCGACAATCGCGACCACGCAGGGATGGGTCAGGCGCCGCTCCACCGAGATGGCGTAGAACTCCTCCGTGACCTCCGGCGCCCGCCCGACGACGACGAGGCGGCCCGAGGCCAGGAAGTCGGCCTCGAGTACCGTCGGCCCGCCGAAAATGCCCACGCCGGCCTCGCCGAAGGCCCGCATCAGGGCCGAATCGTCGAACTCGCCGCGGACCTGCGGGCGGATGCGACGCCGATCGAACCACTGCTCGAGCCGGGCCCGCACCGAGGCATCCTCGCCGGCCAGCAGCAGCGGCGCGCCATCGAAGTTGTGCGGAAAGTCGCCAACAAGACTGGCGGCCAGCGCCGGCGTGGCGAAGAAGGTGGTGCCGGAGACCCCGAGGCGATGGCTGAAGGCCCGAACGTTGACCGTGCGCGGGATGGGTGCGTCGGCGATGACGAGGTCGAGCCGATGGACGGCCAGCTCCGACAGCAGGCTCTCCAGCTTCCACTCCCGGCACGCCAGGCGGATCGGATCCGGCAGGGTCACCGCCGGCTCGAGCAGCCGGTAGGCGATGGCCTTGGGCACCGCGTCGGCCACGCCGACCCGGAAATCGCGGGGGCGTCCGCCCGCCTCGAACATGTCGAGGGATTCGCGCAGTTCGGCCCCCAGCGAGAAGATCTCCTCCGCATAGCCGAAAACCAGGCGCCCGGCCTCGGTCAGTTCCAGGGTCCGGCCCGATCGCTCGAATAGCGCGCGCCCGAGAGCCTCCTCGAGCAGCTGCAACTGGGCGCTCACGGTCTGGGGGGTGACGTGCAGGGACTCGGCGGCCCGATGGACGCCGCCCGCCTTGGCGACAATCCAGAAGTAATGCAGGTGCTTGTAGTTGAAGGGCGCTCTCATCAGTTTTTATCTGACAAAAAAACACGTTTAATCAGATTTACATCTTCGCCGCTCGTCACTAGATTCGCAAGGTGTGTCGGCGCGTCCTGCGGCCGGGCACCGGCGGTGCACCCTGCGCCGTCGGGAACCTGGCGACCGCAGAACCTATCGAAGTCGATGTGAGGCGCGACGCGCCGGATGAAGAAACTTCGTTGGCCCCATTGGCCGAAAAGGAGAAGCAAGCGATGCAATACGGAAACACTCAGGTCCTGGGCCGCGGCCAGTCGCGCGGCCAGTCGCTGATCGCGACCCACAAGGTACTGCGCAACACCTACATGCTGCTGGCAGCCACCCTGCTGTTCAGTGCGGTGACGGCTGGCGCGTCGATGGCCCTCGGCCTGCCGCACCCGGGCATGATCCTCACCATGGTGGGCTATTTCGGCCTGCTGTTCCTGACCACCAAGCTGCGCAACAGCCCGAGCGGCATCCTGGCCGTGTTCGCGCTGACCGGCTTCATGGGCTACACGCTCGGTCCGATCCTGTCCTACTATCTGTCGCTGCCCAATGGCACGCAGCTCGTCATGATGGCGATGACCGGCACCGCCGTGACCTTCGGCGCCCTGTCGGCGGTGGCCCTGGTGACGAAGAAGGACTTCAGCTTCATGTCGGGCTTCCTGATGGTGGGCGTCATCGTGGCCTTCCTGGCGGGCCTCGCGGCGATCTTCTTCCAGATCCCGGCGATGTCGCTGGCGGTGTCGGCGGCCTTCGTGCTGCTGATGGGCGGCATGATCCTGTTCGAGACCAGTCAGATCATCCACGGTGGCGAGACCAACTACATCATGGCAACGGTCAGCCTCTACGTGTCGATCTACAACCTGTTCCTCAGCCTGCTCCAGCTGCTGGGCTTCGCCAACAGCGACTGACATCTGCATAGCCTGACCGCATGCCAGGGGCAGCCCCACGGGGCTGCCCTTTTTCGTTCATGGCCCGAATCCGCGCCACCGGGCAGGCCTTGACTCGAGTCAAGGCGACGACACCCCTCCGGATCGCACCATTGCGCCCAAGCTGCGGAGTGCAGCGCAACCAATGGAGAAGATCCCATGAGCGGAACATTCACCAAGTCAATGGCGCGAAACGTCTTCTATGGCGGCACGCTGTTC
>JAGRFX010000183.1 GCA_020445805.1 Rhodocyclaceae bacterium | reverse complement strand
TGCCCTTCATGTTCATCTTCAACACCCAGTTGCTGCTGATCGGCATCGATTCGAGCCTGCATCTGGTGCTCGTGATCGGCAGCGCGATCATCGCCAACCTGCTGTTCGCGGCGGCGACCCAGGGCTGGTTCATGACCCGCAACCGCTGGTGGGAGTCGATCGCCCTGCTGGTGATCTGCTTCAGCCTGTTCCGGCCCGGCTTCTGGATGGACATGATCTACCCGCCCTACGAGCGCCTCCCGGGGACCAAGGTGCTCGAGGTGGCCGGCACCCTGCCGGCCGAGGCCCGGCTGCGGATCTTCATCGAGGGCATCAATATCGATGGGGACGAGGTCCACAAGGGTGTCCTGCTGCCGCTCGGCGAAGCCAATCCGGACGGCCGCAAGCGCCTGGCGGCCGAGGGGGTGAACGTGGTGCCCTTCGGCGACGCCCTGCAGGTCAGCGGCGTGCGCTTCGGCAGCCGCGCCGAGAAGCTCGGCATCGAGACCGGATTCTCGATCACCGCGGTGGAGATGGAGTCGGACCGGCCGGCGAAGGAGTGGATCTACCTGCCGGCCCTGCTGCTGCTCGGCGGACTGATCGTGATCCAGCGGTCCCGGGCAGGAAAGGCCTAGATCGATCGGCCTCAGCTCAGACGATGGATGGCCCGAGGACGATGTCCTCGGCGTCGTCCTGCGTGACGCGCACGGCCGCCACGTCGAAGACATGGCCGGCCCGCCAGTCCGTGAGTTGCTGTTGGGCGTCTTCGTGGAGCTCGACAAAGCGGCACCCCACGGTGCCACCACGCACGTCGGCCGAGAAATTGACGATCTGCGCCTGTCCGTTGATTCCGCCGACGGAATCTTCCCGCTCGATCAGGAACTCGAAGGGCTTCTCGCTGGCGGGCGGCGTGGATTGGCTGATCGCAAAGCCCTCGATGGACAGGTCTTCGAGGGGCACGCGACCGCCGTACCAGGACAGCCAGAAGCGCGACCGCCCGACCAGATTGGTCACGATGCGCTGGGATCCCCTGCGTTCCGCCTTGTCATCCGCCATGCCGTCCTCCTGCCGTTGTGATCCCTTACGGCGGGAGGGGGGATTCGCTTTAGCGGGGCGATTGTTTCGCCTGGTGTCGTGACGCCTGGCGCGCCCCGGCGCCGGGCCGCCGGCCGATCACAGCCGCACACGCCAGCAGACCCAGCAGCCAGAGCTCCGTCCCGCCACCGCCGCCACCGCCGCCCCCCGAGCTGCCCGAGTCCGGCGGGTTCGTGACCGGCGGCGGGGTCACGACCGGAGGATCCGTCACGGAGAGGCTCACGCTCGCCTCGCCGGTCCCGCCGAGGCTGTCGGTGACGGCCAGCGCGACCTGGTAGCTGCCGGCAATGGGCGCCTGCAGCCCGGTGACTGCCGCGTCAGGCGTCGTCAGCACCGCGCCCGCGGGCGCACTGGTCAGCGTCCAGTGCCAGCTGACGATGCTGCGGTTGCCGAGTGCGCTGCTGCCGCTGCCGTCAAGCGTCAGGGTCGAGCCGGCTTCGAGGACCGTGGGCGCCGTGATCGATGCGATGGGACTTGCGGCCGCATCGACGGCCGCCCCCGCGTCGAGCAGTCCGGCGCCGCAGGTGGTGGTCGTGCAGTTGCACTGGCCGAGCGTTGCGGCGACGGTGGAGGTCGTCGGGCAGGTCGGGATGGACGGATCGGACGGGAAGGTCCGCGCGGTCGACCGGATGCGCGAGATCAGGTCGGCCGGCGCCAGCGCGGGATTCACCGACAGCATCAGCGCCGCCACGCCGGCCACCTGGGGCGCGCTGAAGCTGGTGCCGATGTTCGGCGAATTGCCGTCGGTGTAGATGCTGGCCCCCGGGCTCGTGAGGCCCGCATTGCTGGTGGTGTTCACCGGGAACACGCAGGGCAGCGTCGTATTCACGCAGTTGCCCGCTGGCGCGCTGACGCCCACCTCGGCGCCGAGGCTGCTGTAGCCCACCTTGGTGCCCAGGTGCCGGACACCGGCGACGGCAAGCACGCCACTGCAATTGGCCGGCGATTCCACCGGCCCCGTCTCGTTGCCGGCCGAGGCCACGATCAGGGCCCCGGCGGCCGTCACCTCGGCGATGGCGCTGCGGTAGGCCGCGGTGCACTCGCCGCTGCCCCCCAGGCTCAGATTGATGACGCGGGCCGGATTCGGGTTGGCGGGGACGCCCGGCACCAATAGGCCGGCGGACCAGCGCATCGCGGCAATGATGTCGGAGTCGAAGCCGCCGCACTTGCCGAGGACCCGCGCCGGGAGGATCCGGACGTTCCACGCCGTTCCGCTCACGCCGGTCGAGTTGTTGCCCGCCGCGCCGACCACGCCCGACACCCGGGTGCCGTGCCACGAGCTGGACTGCTGGGCGAGGCTGCTGCCGCAGATCGCCTGCAGATCGGGACTGGACTGATCCGTCGCGTCGATGTAGTCGCCGTTGTCGCCCGGATCGTCGTCGCGTCCGTCCCCGTCCCCCGACAGGGCCGGGTCGCTGATGAAGTCGTAGCCGGGCAGGACCCGCGGTGCGAGATCGGGATGCTCCGGCCGGATGCCCGTATCGATGACGGCAACGACCACACCGGCGACGCCGGGCGTGGTGTCCCAGGCCCGCTCGGCATGGATGGCCGCGGCCTGCCCTGCCTGCAGGTACCACTGCCCGGAATACAGCGGGTCATTCGGCAGGGCCCGCGCATCGCGCAGGTGGTCCTCCACCACGTACTCGACGTCCGGATCGGTGGCCAGGCGTTCGATCAGATCGGCGGCACTCTGGTCCGCGGCCCGCAGGCTCAGCATGTCGGGCGCCGGTTGCCCGCGCAGGGCCACATCCAGGCCGAGGCGCGAGCGCATCGCGCGGGCCGGGTCGATGCCCTGGGCGCGCTTCAGTGCCGCGGGCTCGCTACGCAGCTTGACGATCACCCGACCGTCGGCAGCGGCCGTCAGGGGGGCGAGCAGCAGGAGCGTCAGGGCGGCGGCAACAGGGCGGGTCATCGGGCAGGTTCCGTGGGGTACTTGAAGCGGTCGGGCTGGATCCCGGCGATGCCGCCCGCCCGGCCCAGGCGCATCATGTGGTCATCGCAGTAAGGGTCGCGCACGGTGCAGCGGATCCAGTATGCCGCCTCGATGTCGGTAATCTGCGCGGACAGGCGAACCTCGCTGCCCACCGCACGGGACATGCGCTCGAGCAGGGCCGGGTCGGTGGGGTCGGTGCTGGTGACAAAGCGCACGATGACCCTCAGGTCGCCGGGCGGAACCTCGACCGGTGAGGCGCAGGCCGTGATGAGCAGCGACAGGAGGGCGAGGGGTGAGGGCTTGGACATCTCTTGCGGCGTGGCGGCGTGGCCTACCGGCAGCGTATCGCAAGCCGGTCGGCGCGCCAAATCCGGCCGGCCGGGCATAATCGCCACAACGACGAGCCGGGGACGGACATGGGCAAGGAAAGGCGAGGGGTATTCCTGAGGATGCTGTGCGGCGTGTGGGCGGCCATCAACGGGCTGCGCCGCGTGGTCATGAATCTGGTGTTCCTGCTGGCGCTGGCCCTGGTCCTGGCGATCCTGTTCGTCGAGCACCGGGCGCCCGTGCGTGACCAGTCGGCCCTGCTAATCCGACCCGAGGGACAACTGGTCGAGCAGGCCGTGGTGGCGGATCCGATCAATCTGTTGCGCAACGGGGTGGTGCCGCAACAGACGGCCCTCCGCGATCTGCTCGACGCCATCGACGCGGCCGCCGACGACAGCCGGATCCAGGGACTGGTCATCGAAACCGATGCGCTCGATGGCGCCGGCCTGGCAAAGCTCCAGGAACTGGCCGCAGCGGTCGGGCGTTTTCGTGCCAGCGGCAAGCCGGTGCTCGCCTGGGGCAGCCGCTTCACCCAAGGCCAATACCTGCTGGCCAGCCAGGCCGACCAGGTGTTCATGGCGCCCGATGGCTTCGTGCTGACCCAGGGCTTCGCCAACTACCCGACGTATTTCAAGGGCCTGTTCGACAAACTCGGGGTGCGCGTCAATGTGTTCCGGGTGGGCAGCTACAAGTCGGCGGTCGAGCCCTACACCCGCGAGGACATGTCGCCGCAGGACCGCGAGGCCTCCCTGCGCCTCCTCGACGCCCTGTGGGCCCAGTTCCGTGACAGCGTGGCGGCCCGGCGGCCCTTCTCGCCCGAGGACCTGGACGGCCTGGTCGAGCACTATCCCGCGCGACTGGCCGCCGTCGATGGCGACGCGGCGCGGCTGGCCGTCGATGCCAGGCTGGTGGATGGCCTGTTGACGCCCGATCAATGGAAGTCGCTGCTGATCGAGCGCTTCGGCCGCCTCGACAAGGAAGAGCGTCCCCGCCAGACCCCCCTCGGCATCTACCTGGCAGACCTGCGGAGCACCCTGGGGCTGAGCGCTGACAAGATCGCCGTGGTGGCCGTGCAGGGCGCCATCGTCGATGGTGACCAGCCGCCGGGCGTCGCCGGCGGGGAAACGGTGGCCAAGATGCTGCGGCAGGCCCGCGAGGACGACAGCGTCAAGGCGCTGGTGCTGCGGGTGGACAGCCCCGGCGGCAGCGTGTTCGCCTCCGAGCGGATCCGGCGCGAGGTCGACCTCTTCCGCCAGGCCGGCAAGCCGGTGTTCGCATCCATGAGCGCGGTCGCGGCGTCGGGCGGCTACTGGGTGTCGATGGGGGCGGACGAGGTCTGGGCGAGTCCATCCACGGTCACGGGCTCGATCGGGATCTTCGGCATGTTCCCGGACATCTCGGGGCCCATGCGCGAGGCCGGGCTGACGGTCGATGGCGTGGGT
Organism: Rhodocyclaceae bacterium; assembly: GCA_020445805.1. Taxonomy (GTDB): domain Bacteria; phylum Pseudomonadota; class Gammaproteobacteria; order Burkholderiales; family Rhodocyclaceae; genus Cognatazoarcus. The sequence continues at coordinate 4,125 of JAGRFX010000183.1, read as the reverse complement.
ACCTCGCCGCTGGCCGGCGGACTCGATCCCCGGCGCCCGCTCTCGCCCGAGCTGTCGTCGGCGCTCCAGAGCACCATCGAGCACGGCTACCGGCGCTTCGTCGGCCTGGTGTCGGCTGCGCGCAGCATGGACGTGGCCGCTGTCGAGCGGGTAGCCCAGGGGCAGGTGTGGAGCGGCAGCCAGGCCCTCGAGCACGGACTGGTCGACCACCTCGGGGGCCTGCGCGAGGCCGTGGCCGGCGTGGCTGCCCGGGCGGGCCTCAAGGACTACCGGGTCGAGTGGGTCGAGCCGGGGCTCAATGCCCGCGACCAGATCCTCTCCCGTCTGCTGAGCGCGGCCGGCGTCGCGCCGCCCGTGGCGCATGTCGAGTCGCCGCTGGCGTCCTGGATGCGCCAGGCCCTGGAGGCTGTGGGTGGGCTGGCCCTGTGGAACGATCCGGGCCATGTGTATGCCCACTGCCAATGCCAGTCGCCTTGAGCGCGCGATCCACAGACCCTAGAGTTGACTTGGATCAAGGTGGTGGCCGCGGATTGCTCCCGGGGCCGTGTAAGATGCCCGATGGTTCTCGATAACCAAAGACGCGAGATCGTCCGATGATCAGAAAGCTCACCGTCCTGCTCGTGGCGGCCTGCCTGTCCGCTGCCGCCCTGGCGCAGGGCGCGCCCAGCGAGGAACAACGTCGCCGGTTGATCGAGCAGAAACTCAAGCTGGTCGAGATGCTCGTCAATTCGCCGGCCGCCAAGAGCTCGGCCTACGGTCGGGACGCCGAGACCCCCAAGCTGGTCGAGCAGGGCAAGACCCTGATCGACTCGGCCCGGGCGGCGCTCGCCGAGGGGCGCCTCGACGACGCGGCGGCCAGTCTCGACGAAGCCCTCAAGTCCGCCTCATCGGCCTCGCGCCGGCTGTCTTCCGAAGGGGGGCTGTCCGACAGCGCCCAGCGCAAGCAGCTGGCGGACATGACCGAACAGGTCCGCACCTACCGGGCGGCGCTGGACGACCTGCGCCGCAATGACACGCTGGCCGAAGCGGCCACCCAGGTCCTGATCCGCGTGGACGGACTGGCGGCCGAAGGCAACAAGCTCGCCGAGGCCGGGCACCTGGGGGAGGCCAACAAGCACATGGCCGACGCCTACAAGGTCGCGGTCGAAGAGCTGTCGCGCCTGCGGGCCGGCCAGGAGGTCGTGCTGTCCCTCAATTTCGATACGCCGGCCGACGAGTACGCCTACGAGCAGAAGCGCTTCGGCAGCAACGAGATCATGGTCGACATGATGATCGGCGAAGGGCGTGCAGAGGGGGGGCGCCGGCAACTGGTGGACCGCTTCGTGGGGGAAGGGCAGCGCCTCAAGCGTGAGGCGGCCGCCCAGGCCGACTCTGGCAAATACACCGAAGCGATCGCCCTGATGGAAGAGGCGACCAAGCAGCTCAATCGGGCACTTCAGGCGATGGGGGTGCCCGTTTTCTGATAACGGGGTACAAAAGGGAACCGGGATGAGCTTATCGATGCGTGCGGCATCTTGGCGTTCGCTGGCCGGGCTTGTGGCAGGCTTGTGCGCCACCCTCGTCATGGCGGCCGATCCAGGCCCGGTAGGGCGTGCGGGCCAGCAGCGGATGCTGGCCCAAAGGGTGGTCAAGGCCTACAGCCAGATCGGACTCAACGTCCTGCCCACGGCCGCGATGAACCAGCTGACCAACGCGCTGGCGAGCTTCGACGCCAACCTGAAGGCGCTCGATGACAGCGCGTCGAGCGACGATCTCAAGCGGGTCCTGTCCGAACTGGCGCTGGCCTGGCAACCGCTCAAGCAGGGTGCCATGTCTCCGGTGTCCCAGGACCGGGCCCTGGCACTCTCGCGCCAGACCGACGCCGTCGATCTGGCGGCCAAGCGTCTCGTCCAGCAGATGCAGGACCGCGCGGACACGCCCGCCAACCGCCTGGTGAGTCTCGCCAGTCGGCAGAGCGCCCTGTGCCAGAAGATCGCCAAGGCCTTCATGCTGATGAGCTGGGGGGTCGAATCGGCCTCGGTCCGCGAGGAACTCGACGCCGCCGTCAATGAGTTCTCGGGCGGGCTGGAACAACTGAAGACGCAACGGGAGAACACCGCCGACATCCGGCGCGAACTCGACGAGATGGCGCTTCAGTGGGAGTGGCTGCAGACGGCGATTGCCGCCGAAGGGGCGACGTCCTATCGACTGATCGTGGCGGAAGCGACCGAGTCGATCCTGGAGTCCACCCTGCGCATCACGCGCATGTACGAGCAGAGCGGCAACTGACGAGGCGTCCGCAAGCCGGCGGCGCGGGGAATACGGGGGAAAGATCATGACATTCAGCAGACGCGACTTCCTCAAGGGAAGTGCGGCGGCGGCCGGGGTGGCCGCCTGGCCCGGCGGCTTCGCACGGGCGGCGTCGCCGGTGCGGGAGTTTCCGCTGCATGCGGGGCATCTGGAGCAGGTCCTGACCAAGGGCGGCCCGAAGACCGACTTCTGGGGCTTCAATGGCCGGGTTCCGGGGCCCGAACTGCGCTTCGCGAAGGGCGACCAGGTCCACATCGCGGTCAGCAATGAGCTGGTCGGCATCGACACGGCGGTCCATTGGCACGGCTTGCGGGTCCCCAATGCCATGGACGGCGTGCCCTTTGTCACCCAGTATCCGATAAAGCCCGGTGAGGTCTTTCACTACCAGTTCGAGACGCGCGACTCCGGCACCTTCTGGTATCACCCGCACCAGATGAGCTTCGAGCAGGTGCCGCGGGGCATGTACGGCCCCCTGATCGTCGAGGAAGAGAAGCCCATCGAGGTGGACCGCGAGGTGGTCTGGGTGCTGTCCGACGTGCGGCTCGCCGAGAACGGCCGTCAGGTCGAGGATTTCGGGCGCATCCTGGATATTGCCAACGATGGCCGCCTGGGCAACATGGTCCTGCTCAACGGGCAGCAGGCCGGCAACGACAACGTGCTCGCGGTTCGCTCCGGCGAACGCATCCGGCTGCGCCTCATCAATGCCTCGTCGGCGCGGATCTTCCGGCTGCAGTTGCCGGGGCACGCCCTGAACGTCGTCGCGCTGGACGGACAGGCGCTCAAGCCGCGGGTCGTCGAAACCGTGGACCTCGGGCCCGGCATGCGCGTGGACCTGGTGGTCGATTTCATGGCCAAGCCGGGCACCGAGCACGCCGTGACCGACGTGGACCGCCGCAGTCGCGGCCAGATCGCCCGGGTCAGCTATCTGGACTTCGATCCGATCCGCGACAAGCCGCTGGGCGCGCCGATGCAGGTCCAGGCCAATGACCTGCCGGAACCGGACGTCTCGAAGGCCATCGACCACTACATCGTGTTCCAGGGCGGCATGCGGGGGGCGCCGGTGATCGGCAAGATCGATGGCAAGCCCACCAACATCCAGGAGATCATGGAAAAGGAGAAGCTCGCCTGGACCATGAACTTCACCGCCGAGCACGAACACGCCCTGATGCACGAGCCCCTGCTCTACCTGCGCAAGGGCGATCACGTGGTGCTGCGCCTGATCAACGAGACCGACTTCGCCCATCCGATGCACCTGCACGGGCATTTCTTCCGGGTGGTGGGCGTCGATGGCCGGCCCCAGGTGGACCAGCACTGGCGCGACACCGTGCTGATGGGGCCCCGCCAGTCGGTGGACCTGGCCTTCGTCGCCGATAACCTCGGCGAGTGGATGTTCCACTGCCACATCCTCGACCATGCGGCGGGTGGCATGATGGGCACCATCGCGGTCGAATAGGGCGGGCCGGCACGCGGGTGGACAACACCCGCGGCCGGATCGACACTGGCGGTTCCGATCAGCCGGAAACCGCCATGTCCGCCTCGCACCCCGGCGCGCCCGTATTCGCGCCTGCCGCCGACCTGCCCGACTGGGCCCGCCGCTCCGTCAACCTCGCAGACCCGCGCCTGGGCGCGCAGGCCATCGTCGCCAGCGACGAGTTCTTCGCGCCGCTGTCGCGCATGCTCGACCCTGCTCCGGCGGTCTTCATTCCCGGCAAGTACGATGAGCACGGCAAGTGGATGGACGGCTGGGAGACCCGCCGCAAGCGCACCGCCGGCCACGACTGGGCCATCATCAAGCTCGGCCGCAAGGGTACCGTCAGCGGCTTCGACGTGGACACC
>JAGRFX010000182.1 GCA_020445805.1 Rhodocyclaceae bacterium | reverse complement strand
CACCACGCCCAGCGGTTCGTGGAAGTGGTAAGCGATGGTGTCGTGGTCGATCTCGCTGATGCCGCCTTCCTGGGCGCGGACGCAGCCGGCGAAATAGCGGAAGTGGTCGGCCGACAGGGGCACGTCGGCGTTCAGGGTCTCGCGGATGGCCTTGCCGTTGTCGACGGTCTCGGCATAGGCCAGCAGCTCGGTATTGGCCTCGATGCGGTCGGCAATCTTGAGCAGCACGCCGGCGCGCTCGGCCGGGCTGGTGCGGCCCCACTTGTCAGCGGCGGCGTGGGCTGCGTCGAGCGCCAGGTTGATGTCCTCGGCGGTCGAGCGGGCGGCCTTGGTGTAGGGCCGGCCGGTGATCGGGGTGATGACATCGAAGTACTGGCCCTTGACCGGAGCAACCCACTTGCCACCGATGAAGTTGTCGTACTGGGACTTGAACTGGACCTTGGCTCCGGCCTGACCTGGGAAAGCGTATTGCATCGAGATTCTCCTTTGGATTCGGGTGGCTCGCGCTGTCGCGCCACAGCCTCGAATTGCAGGGGATGTGCCAGGGCAGTGCACACCCCCCCGGCCTCGCCGCAAACCCGCCCGGAATCTGGATCTTGCCGCTATACCCTTAATTTTCTTGGGTATTTGCAATCGATTGCATACGTCTCAATGCTCAACAATTGCTCCAAGCGCCATGGAGCAGTTTGACCGTGGCATTGGCACGGCCGTGCCGGTACGCGCTCAGACGACCGTTCGCATCAGGTCGTCACCCGTCGGCATGGAATAGCCGGGCTGTCCGGCCAGGCTGTCCCGCACCCTGAACACCAGTTCGTCACAGCGGGGATCCGCGAATGCCTCTCGCGGCGCGCACAGGTAGTAGGTCTCGTGACCCAGGGGCAGAAAATCCAGTCCCAGGGCGATCGCCGTCGCCTTGAGGGCAAAGGCCACATCGACGGCACCGGCCGCCACGGCCGCCACGACGGCGAAGTGAGTGAATTCCTCGACCGGGTAGCCCCGGATGCTGCTGGGGTTGATGCCGTTCTCGCGGAGCAGGTAGTCGAACCAGACCCGCGTGCCGGAGCCCCGCTGCCGGTTGATGAAGCGGACCGACTGGCGTGCCAGATCGTGAATGCCACGGATGCCGAGCGGATTGCCGCGGGCCACCACCAGGCCCTGCTCCCGGCGCAGCAGCGGCCGCAGGTAAAGCGGCGGATCCCCATCGAGGCTGCGCTTGGTGAAGAGTTCCATCGGCAGGCCGTCGGGCACATGGAACCCGGCCAGCTCGGCGCGGCCCTCCCGGAGGGCGGTGACCGCCTTCGGCGAGCCCATGAAGCGCGCGTCGAGAAACGGCAGGCGCCCCTCGCTGATGCACTGCTGCATCACCAGATCGTGGCTGCAGGCAATCCGCAGGCGCGGTTCACCCAGGCGCAGGCACTCCCGCAGCTCCCGGTCGAGATCCGACAGCTCCCGCTGCACCAGCGCCTGCACGCGCGCCTCGATCTTCTGGACCAGCGAGGCCACCCCGAGCCCCGCCGCCGTCAGGACGCTGCCATGCCCCTTGGTCTTGTCCACCAGCTGGCAGCCCAGCAGGGATTCGGCTTCCTTGATGCGCCCCCAGGCCCCCCGGTACGACCGGCCCGTGCGCTCCGCGCCGCCCTGCAGGGATCCCGTCTCGGCGACGGCATTGAGCAGCGCCGCCAGCGCGGCGAGGTCGATATCCAGGTCGTCCAGCTCCAGGCTGGTATGCGCCCGGATGTTCAGGCGCGCATCGGCATTGCTTTGCATATTTGCACCCTGCGCGGGGCGACGTAGTCTTGAGTGGCGCCATTCTACACATGACTGCCTAATCAATAGGCACGCCAGATCCGAACGACTCTCTAGGAGACACGCATGTCCGTATCCCGCCGCAGCCTGCTGGGCGCCCTGCTATTCGCCGCCACCACGCTGCTCCAGCCGCTGACCACCCAGGCCGCAGACTTCATCACGGTGGCCTCGACCACCTCGACCCAGAGCTCGGGCCTGTTCGACCACCTGCTGCCCGCCTTCACGGCCGACACCGGGATCGAGGTCCGCGTGGTGGCGGTGGGGACCGGCCAGGCCCTCGACATGGGCAAGCGCGGCGACGCCGACGCCCTGCTGGTCCACGACAAGGCCAAGGAAGCCCAGTTCGTCGAGGAAGGCTACGGCGTCGGCCGCCACGACGTGATGTACAACGACTTCGTGCTGATCGGCCCGTCCAGCGATCCGGCCGGCATCAAGGGCGGCCAGGACATCCAGGTGGCCCTGCAGAAGATCGCCGACAAGAAGCCCCCGTTCATCTCCCGCGGCGACAAGTCCGGTACCCACAGTGCCGAGCTGCGCTTCTGGAAGGCCGCCGGCGTCGACCTGGATGCGGTCAAGGGTGACTGGTACCGGGATACCGGCAGCGGCATGGGCGCCTGCCTCAACACCGCCGCCTCCCTCGACGGCTACGTCCTGTCGGACCGGGGCACCTGGCTCAACTTCAAGAACCGCCAGAACCTGGCCATCCTGGTCGAGGGCGACAAGGCCCTGTTCAACCAGTACGGCGTGATGCTCGTCAATCCCGAGCGCCATCCCCACGTCAAGCAGGCGCTGGCCCAGAAGTTCATCGACTGGCTGATCTCGGAGAAAGGCCAGGCCACCATCGCCAGCTACAAGATCGGCGGTGAGCAGCTGTTCTTCCCGAACGCCAATTGATGCCTCCGCCCGTAGCCGGATGACACCGGCTACGGGCATGCAGCCGATGGCATGATGAAGCACGCTGAGGCGATTCGCGACCAGCTCAGCGGCTGGAAAGGGCACGCCGTCCTGATCGTCGACGATGACGAGGGCGTGCTGCATTTCATGCGCCGGGCCCTGAGTTCGCGCTGCGGACTCGTGGAGTCGGCGCCCGATCTCGCCACTGCGGCGGCCCTCCAGGCCCGCATTCATTTCGACCTGATCCTGCTCGACGTCATGCTGCCGGACGGTTCCGGCATTGACTGGCTGTCGACACTCCGCCGCGGCGCCTATTCAGGCGATGTGGTCCTGCTTTCCGCATTCGTGGACCTGGAGTCGAGCCTCGAAGCCCTCAGGTCGGGGGCCTCCGATCTGCTGTTGAAACCCTTCCGGCTAGACCAGTTGCTTCTCGCCGTCGGGCGCTGCTTCGAGCGGGCCCGGCTCAGCCGCGAGCACGTGGCACTGCAGCGCACCTTGCAGCGCAAGGATCGCCCCGTGGATGGCCTGGTGGGTCAGTCGCCTCCCATACGACGCCTTCGCGAGGCGGTCCAGCGCATTGCTCCGATGCCCACCACCGTCCTGCTCGAGGGCGAATCCGGCACAGGCAAGGAAGTGCTGGCGCGCGCGCTTCACCAACTCAGCCCTCGCTGCGATCGACCCTTTGTGCCAGTCAATTGCGCCGCCATTTCCAGCCAGTTGATCGAGAGCGAGCTGTTCGGCCACGTCCGCGGTGCCTTCACCGGGGCCGCAGACAATCGCGACGGCCTGTTCTTCTACGCCCATGGCGGCACCCTGTTCCTGGACGAGGTCAGTGAGCTCCCGCTTCCAATGCAGACCAAGCTGCTCCGCGCCCTGGAGGAGCGACGCATCCGCCCGCTCGGGTCGGAACGCGAGATCCCGATCGACGTACGGATCATCGCCGCCAGCAACAAGAGCCTGGAAGCCGAAATCGCGGCAGGCCGATTCCGCGAGGACCTCTACTTCCGGCTCGCCGTCGTGTCGATGACGCTCCCGCCATTGCGCAACCGGCATGAAGACCTGCCCGACCTCATCCACTACTTCATGGATCGATTGGCCCCCCACCTCGGTGTCGCCCCGCTCAAGCTCACCCGCAGCGACCTGACGCGCCTCGGTGCCTATGCCTGGCCCGGCAACGTGCGCGAACTGAAGAACTATGTCGAGCGCTCGATGATTCTGGGCGGCTTCAGCGCCGGATCCGATGCCGTGGCGCGCGCGCTCGAGCACGGCGACGAAGTGGACAGCTCCCTGCGCCTCGATGATGTCGTCCGGCGCCACATCGAGAAGGTCCTGATGCTGACCGGAGGCAACAAGTCCGAGGCTGCGCGCCATCTCGGAGTCTCGCGCAAGACCCTGGAGCGCAAGGCCACCCAATGGCGCCACGAGGACGATCCGCGGGCAAAGGGCTAGGCGCTTGCCGCGATCGGGACTTTGTGTCGATCAGTGCGACTTATTGTCGCACCCAGAATCCTGCCCCTGACGGGGCCGGCAATTCAAAGCACTGAATTAAAAGGCGTTTGTCCGCTGGCACGTGGATTGCCATATGAGCATGCTGCTCGCAGCACATAACGATCCACACAAGGGGGATGAGATGCATCTCAACCGACGCCAGTTCTTCAAGGTGGCGTCGGCGGGCCTGACCGGTTCAAGCCTCGTCGCCATGGGCTTCTCGCCCACGGCGGCCCTGGCCGAGACCCGCCAGTTCAAGCTCGCCAGAACCACCGAAACCCGCAATACCTGTCCCTACTGTTCCGTCGCCTGCGGCGTGATCCTGTACAGCCTTGGCGACAACGCCAAGAACGCCAAGTCGCGCATCATCCACATCGAAGGCGACCCGGATAACCCGGTCAACCGCGGCTCCCTCTGCCCGAAAGGCGCCGGTCTGCTGGACATGGTGTACAGCCCGAAGCGTCTGAAGCACCCCGAAGTCCGGGAGCCGGGCAGCAAGGAATGGAAACGCATCAGCTGGGACGAGGCCTTCACCCGCATCGCCCGTCACCTCAAAGACGACCGCGACGCCAACTTCCAGGCGACCAACAGCAAGGGCGAGATCGTCAATCGCTGGCTGTCCACAGGCCTGCTGGCCTCGAGCGCGACGAACAACGAGGGTGGCTATCTCACCCACAAGGTCTTCCGCAATCTCGGCATCCTGAACGTCGACACCCAGGCGCGCATTTGACACTCCCCGACGGTGGCCAGTCTGGCTCCGACGTTTGGGCGTGGCGCGATGACCAACCACTGGGTGGACATCAAGAACGCTGACCTCGTCATGATCATGGGCGGTAACGCCGCCGAAGCACACGTCTGCGGCTTCAAGTGGGTGACCCACGCGAAGGAAGAGCGCGGCGCGAAGCTGATCGTGGTCGATCCCCGTTTCAACCGATCCGCATCGGTGGCCGACTATTACGCGCCGATCCGACCGGGCACGGACATCGCCTTCCTCGGCGGCGTCATCAACTATCTGTTGAGCAATAACAAGTTCCACGACGAATACGTGCGCAACTACACGGATTCAACCTTCCTGGTGCGCGAGGACTTCGACTTCAAGGACGGCCTCTATAGCGGCTACGACGCCGAGAAGCGCCGGTATGACCGCACGTCGTGGAACTATCAGATCGGCGAGGACGGCTACGCCAAGGTCGACCCGACGATGGAAGACCCGCGCTGCGTGTTCCAGCTGATGAAGAAGCACTACAGCCGCTACACGCCGGACGTCGTCAGCCGCATCACCGGCACGCCCGAGGACCGTTTCCGCAAGATCTGCGAGATGATCGGCGAGACCGGCACGGCCGGCAAGACGATGACGATCCTCTACGCGCTGGGCTGGACGCAGCACTCGGTGGGCTCGCAGAACATCCGCACGATGGCCATGATCCAGCTTCTGCTGGGCAACATGGGGCGTGCCGGCGGCGGCATCAACGCGCTGCGCGGCCACTCGAACGTGCAGGGCATCACCGACATGTGCCTGCTGACCACCAACCTGCCGGGCTACATGACGCTGGCCAACGAATCCGAGCAGGATTACGCGGCGTACATCAAGAAGCGCACGCTGATGCCCCTGCGCCCGGGTCAGATCAGCTACTGGCGGAACTACCCCAAGTTCCACGTCAGCCTGATGAAGTCCTGGTTCGGCAAGGCGGCGACGGCCGAGAACGACTTCTGCTACCACTGGGTGCCGAAGTTCGACAAAGCCTACGACGTGCTGCACATGTTCGAGCGCATGTACCAGGGCGAGCTGAACGGCTTCATCGCCCAGGGCTTCAACCCGGTGGCTGCGGTGCCGAACAAGCGCAAGGTGATCGCCGGCCTGTCGAAGCTGAAGTTCCTGGTGACCATCGATCCGCTCGAGACCGAGACAGCGGCCTTCTGGGAGAACCACGGCGAACTCAACGACGTGAACCCGGCCGAGATCCAGACCACGGTCTATCGCCTGCCCGCCGCCTGCTTCGCCGAGGAGGAGGGCTCGTACACCAATTCGGGCCGCGTGCTGCAGTGGCACTGGAAGGGCGCCGATCCGGTCGGAGAAAGCAAGTCGGACAGCGACGTCGTGGCCGGTCTGTTCGTCAAGCTCCGCGAGCTCTACGCCAAGGAAGGCGGCGCCTTCCCCGAGCCGATCCTCAATCTGGCCTGGGATTACCTCCACGCAGAGGAACCCTCACCCGAAGAACTCGCCCGCGAGTTCAATGGAAAGGCGCTGGTGGACCTGACGGATGCCAAGGACCCGACCAAGGTGCTGGTCAAGGCCGGTGAGCAGGTGAAGAACTTCACCCTGCTGCGGGATGACGGCTCGACGGCCTGTGGCAACTGGCTCTATTCGGGCGCCTGGAACCAGGACGGCAACAACATGGCCAAGCGTGACCCGTCCGATCCCTCGCACCTGGGCCAGACCCTGAACTGGGGCTTCGCCTGGCCGGTGAACCGCCGCATCCTCTACAACCGGGCCTCCTCGGACACCGAGGGTCGGGCCTGGGACGCCAAGCGCGACGTGATCCACTGGAACGGAGCCAAATGGACCGGTAGCGACATCCCGGACATGAAGCCCGACGCAGCGCCGTCCGATGGGATCGGACCGTTCATCATGAACCCGGAGGGTGTCGCCCGGCTGTTCGCCGTCGGTCGCATGGCCGAGGGACCTTTCCCGGAGCACTACGAGCCCTTCGAGTCGCCGCTGCCAAACAACCCGATGCACCCCGACAACCCGCTGGTCAAGTCGAACCCGGCCGCCCGCGTGTTCAAGGGGGACATGGAAATGTTCGGTACGGCGGAGGAGTTTCCGTACGTGGGCACCACCTACCGCCTGGCCGAGCACTACCACTTCTGGACCAAGAACGTGGAGCTCAATGCGGTCGTTCAGCCCGAGCAGTTCGTCGAAATCGGCGAGGAACTGGCCGCCGAGAAGGGCATCAAGGCGGGGGACATGGTCAAGGTGCGCTCGATGCGCGGCCACATCAAGGCCGTGGCCGTGGTCACCAAGCGGATCAAGGCGCTCGACGTCGAAGGCCGCAAGGTGCACACCGTCGGGATCCCCTTGCACTGGGGCTACGTGGGACTGGCCAAGAAGGGCTACATCACGAACACGCTGACCCCCTTCGTGGGTGACGCCAACGTGAATACGCCCGAGTTCAAGGCCTTCCTGGTCAACATCGAGAAAGCTTGAGGAGGAACGACATGGCACTCGACATCACGCGTCGCTCCGCCACCACCACACCGTCTCCGCAGGCCCGGGACTCGGTGGAGGTGGCCAAGCTGATCGACACCACCCGCTGCATCGGCTGCAAGGCCTGCCAGGTGGCCTGCATGGAGTGGAACGACATCCGCGACGAAGTCGGCTCCGTCAATGGCACCTATAACAACCCGACCGACCTCACCTCCAGTTCGTGGACGGTGATGCGCTTCTTCGAAAAGGAGGATCCGAACGACCGCTTCAACTTCGAGTGGCTGATCCGCAAGGATGGCTGCATGCACTGCGCCGACCCGGGCTGCCTCAAGGCCTGCCCGTCGCCCGGCGCTATCGTGCAGTACAGCAACGGCATCGTGGACTTCAACCAGGAGAACTGCATCGGCTGCGGCTACTGCGTCACCGGTTGCCCGTTCAACGTGCCTCGGATCTCCAAGTCCGACAGCAAGGCCTACAAGTGCACCCTCTGCTCCGACCGCGTAGCAGTCGGCCTGGAACCCGCCTGCGTCAAAACCTGCCCCACCGGCGCCATCATGTTCGGCACCAAGGAGCAAATGACGGCGCAGGCCGAGACCCGGGTCACGGAGCTGCAGGGTCGCGGCCACGGCAAGGCCGGTGCCTACGATCCCGCAGGCGTTGGCGGCACCCACGTCATGTATGTGCTGAAGGACGCCAGCCAGCCGGTGCTCATGGGCCTGCCCAATGATCCGCAGATCAGTCCCACCGTGTCGCTGTGGAAGGGCGTCGCCAAGCCGGTGGCCATGGCCGGCATGGCGCTGGCGGCAATCGGTGGCCTGTTCCACTACGTCATGAAGGGTCCCAACGAGGTCTCGAAGGAAGTCGAGGCCGAGGTGGAGAAGGAACTGGAGGCCGAAAAATGAAGCGCGATCCGAACGATCTGCAACGCTATACCGCGTCGGAGCGGGCCAACCACTGGGTCGTGGGCATCTGCTTCATCCTGCTCGCCCTCTCGGGGCTGTCCCTGTTCCATCCCGCGCTGTTCCCCCTGTCGTCGCTGTTCGGCGGCGGGACCTGGACACGCATCCTACATCCCTGGATCGGCGTCGTCATGATGCTGTTCTTCCTCGTCATGTTCCTGCGCTTCGCCGGCAAGAACCTGATGGGCGGCAAGGATTGGGAGTGGGTCTCGCGGGTGGGCGAGATGGTGGACGGCAACGACCATGGCATGCCGGAGATGGGCAAGTACAACGGCGGCCAGAAGCTGCTGTTCTGGCTGCTCGGCCTGTGCATGGTGCTGCTCTTCCTGTCGGGGCTCGCCCTGTGGCGCGAGTACTTCGCGGGCGCGCTGGCCGTAGACACGGTGCGCCTCGCGGCCGTCGCCCACGCGGCGATGGCCACGATCATGATCATCGCCATCGTCATCCACGTGTACGCCGCCATCTGGGTCAAGGGCACCATCCGCGCCATGCTGTACGGCACGGTCACCCGCGCCTGGGCCAAGCAGCATCACCGGGCCTGGTACCGCGAGGTCACGGGCAAGTAGCCACCCCCTGGTCGGCGCGGCCCACGCCA
>JAGRFX010000181.1 GCA_020445805.1 Rhodocyclaceae bacterium | reverse complement strand
ACCTACTTCCGGGAAGCAGAAGGCGGCAAGAAGCAGTGGATCAACCCCGCCGATGTCCGCGTCGATCGCGACGACAAGGGCCGGATCGTGGCGGCGACCCTCTCCGCCGACGGACAGCCGGTCACGATCGGCGGCACCGAGAAGATGTCCAAGTCGAAGAACAACGGCGTGGACCCTCAAGCGCTGGTCGATCGCTACGGTGCGGACACCGCCCGCTTCTTCATCATCTTCGCGGCGCCGCCCGACCAGCAGCTCGAGTGGTCCGATTCGGGCGTCGAAGGGGCGTTCCGCTTCCTGCGTCGCGTCTGGGCCTTCGGCTACCGCTTCGCCGCCAGCCGATCCCACGGTACTGCCCCGTCCATGCGCCTCGATGGCGCCGAACTGCCTGCCGAACTCGCCGATGTCCGCCGTGAGGTGCACACCTGCCTGAAGCAGGCCGACTACGACTTCGGCAAGCACCAGTTCAATACCGTCGCGTCCGCGACCATGAAGATCCTCAACGCGCTCGAGAAGGCCCCCGAGAGCGACAGCGCCGCGCACGCGGCCGTCGTCGCGGAGGGTTTCTCGATCCTCTTGCGCCTGCTGGCGCCGATCACCCCCCACGTCACCCATGCCCTGTGGCAGGCCTGCGGATTCACCGGCGACATCCTCGACGCCCCATGGCCTGAAGCATCCGAGGCGGCCATGAAGCAGGACCGCATCGAGCTGATGGTTCAGATCAATGGCAAGCTGCGTGGGTCGATTCAGGTGGAGGCCGACCTGCCGCGCGCCGAGATCGAGAAGCGGGCGCTGGCCAGCGATGCGGCTGCGAAGCACATGGATGGCAAGCCTGCGCGCAAGGTCATCGTCGTGCCGGGCCGGCTGGTCAATATCGTCTGCTGATGCGCCGGTCCATCGCCCGGCCTGCCGCCACGATGTCGCCGGGCGACCGGTCTGCCCGCCAACACCACACGACCCCAGGAGCGCGTTGATGTACGGAATCAGTCGCAGGCGAGCCCTACTCGGCGCCATCGTGGCCATCGGTCTCGGCGGTTGCGGATTCCGCTTGCGCGGCTCGCGGCCCCTGCCCTTTGCGTCAGTCTTCATCACGGGCCCGGTCAGTGGCGAACTGCCCCGGCTGATGCGGCGCCGGATCGAGGCCAGCGGATCGACACGGGTCATCGACAGCCGGTCTGAAGCGGAGACGGTCCTCGAATTGCTGAGCGCGGGTCGGGAGAAAAACATCATCGGGCTGTCCGGCTCGGGCAAGGTCCGGGAGTACGAGTTCCGTCAGGGCCTGCGCTTCCGCCTGCTGGGTGCCAACGGCAAGGAGCTGATTCCGGAGACCGTCCTGGCCACGACCCGCGAGGCCACCTGGGACGATTCGGCCATCCTGGCCAAGGAGCAGGAAGAAGCCTTGCTGTACGCCGACATGGAGCAGGAGCTCGTCCGCCAGATGATGCGCCGGCTGGAAGCGGCGGCGCCCGGCAGCTGAATGGCCGTCCTGCGCCCGGAGCAGCTGTCGTCCCACCTGTCGGGCCCGCTGGCCCCGCTCTACGTTCTCCATGGCAATGCGCCGCTGCTGGTCGAAGAGGCCGCCGACGCGATTCGCGCGGCAGCGCGCAGCCAGGGCGTGACCGAACGCGAGATCCTCGTGACCGGACAGGGTTTCCGCTGGGAGCAGCTGGCCATGGCCAGCGGCAACCTGTCGCTGTTCGGAGATCGCAAGCTGCTGGACCTGCGCATCCCCAACGGCAAGCCGGGCAAGGACGGAGGGGAGGCACTCGAACGCCTGTGCGCGTCGCTCGAGCTTGGCGGAGATTGCGTCCTGATCACCCTGCCCGAACTCGACTGGGCCGCGCGCAAGGCCAACTGGTTCGGCACCCTGTCGGACAGGGCGGTGGTGCTCGAGTTGCTCACCCCGCCCCGCGAACAACTGCCCGCGTGGATCGCCGTTCGGCTGAAGCGGCAGGGACAGTCCGCCCCGGCCGAGGCGCTCGAGTTCATGGCCGAGCATGTGGAAGGCAATCTGCTGGCCGCCCACCAGGAGATCAGCAAGCTGGGGCTCCTGTACGAGCCAGGCGAGCTGGACCTGCCCCGGGTCCGCGAGGCCGTTCTGAACGTGGCCCGCTACGACGTCGAGGCGCTGCGCCTGGCCATGCTGGACGGCGATCCGGGCCGCTGCGCCCGACTGCTCGAGGGGCTGCGCGGCGAAGGCGAAGCCCCGCCGCTCATCCTGTGGACGCTGGCGGCCGACCTCCGCGCGCTGGCCCGGGCCCGGGCCGCGATCGACCAGGGGGGCTCGGCCGCTTCGGCGCTGAAAGCCGAACGGGTCTTCGAGCCCCGCCGTCGCCAGGCCATCGAACGTGTAGTCCGTCGACTGCGCCCGCGGCAGATCCGCAATGCGCTCCAGCATGCAGCCCGCATCGACCGGATCATCAAGGGCCTCCAGCCGGGCGATCTGTGGGATGAGTTCCTCCAACTCATGTTGCGCCTGCGCCCCCGCGGCTGACGCGGCTCGATTTTCGCGCCCCGGATTCGATGGTCTAATAGGGGATTACGCAGCAGGTATCGACGATGGACATCAAGGACTACATGCAATCCGTCGGCCGTCAGGCCAGGGCCGCCTCCCGCCAGATGGCTGCGGCCTCGACGGAAGCCAAGAACGCGGCGCTCCGGCAGATCGCCGGCGAGATCCGCGCGCACCGCGGCGAGCTGCTGGCGGCCAATGCCCGCGACCTGGAACTGGCGCGCGCAGAAGGGCTGGATTCCGCCCTGCTCGACCGCCTGACACTCACCGACAAGGGTGTCGAGGCGATGGCGGAAGGGCTCGAGCAGATCGCCACGCTGCCCGACCCCGTGGGCGAGATCACCGGGGTCAAGCGTCGGCCTTCCGGCATTCAGGTCGGACACATGCGCGTCCCGCTCGGCGTGGTCGGCATCATCTACGAGGCCCGCCCCAACGTGACGGCAGACGCGGCCGGGCTGTGCCTGAAATCGGGCAACGCCGCCATCCTTCGCGGTGGAAAGGAAGCGCTCAATGCCAATCAGGCGATCGCAGCCTGCGTGCGCAACGGACTGGCCGCCGCCGGGTTGCCCGCGTCGGCCGTGCAGGTCATCGAGACGACGGATCGCGCCGCGGTCGGCGAATTGATCACCATGCCGGAGTTCGTGGACGTCATCGTCCCGCGGGGCGGCAAGGGCCTGATCGAGCGGATCAGCCGCGAGGCCCGGGTCCCCGTCATCAAACATCTGGACGGCAACTGCCACGTCTTTGTGGACGCCTTCGCCGACCCTGACAAGGTGGTCCCGATCGTCGAGAACGCCAAGACCCAGCGCTATGGGACCTGCAACACGGCAGAAAGCCTGCTCGTCGCCCGCTCGGTTGCCGCGCGCTTCCTGCCGTCGATCGGCCACATGCTGGCCGCAAAGGGCGTCGAGATGCGCGGCTGCCCCGAATCCCTGATGCTCCTCCGGGATGCCGGCATCCCGGAGGCACGGCTGATCGACGCTCAGGAGTCCGACTGGTCGGAAGAATATCTGGCGCCGATCATCGCCATCCGGATCGTCGGGGACCTGGACGAGGCGATTGCCCACATCAACCGCTACAGCTCGGGCCACACCGAAGCGATCATCAGCGAAAACTACACGCATGCGATGCGCTTCCTGCGTGAGGTCGACTCGGCCTCGGTGATGGTCAATGCCTCGACGCGCTTCGCCGATGGCTTCGAATACGGCCTCGGCGCCGAGATCGGCATTTCGACCGACAAGATCCACGCGCGAGGCCCCGTGGGACTGGAAGGGCTCACCAGCAACAAGTGGATCGTGCTGGGCAATGGTGAGGTCAGGCGCTAGTGGCGCGGGCCTAATATGGCCCGCCCGCTCCTGATACGCTCATCGCGCCGCGGCCTCGTTTGCGGCGCAATCGCCCCAGGAGCCCTAGACATGCATTTCGCCCGGACCCTACTTCTGACAGGCCTCGCTACGCTCTGTCTCACCAGCGCCCAGGCGGCCGACGTGGACGGCACGGCGTTCGAAGACGAAATCCGGTTGGCGGGACAGTCCCTGCAACTCAATGGCGCCGGTCTGCGCACGCGACTGTTCTTCAAGGTCTACGCGATGGGCCTGTATCTGACCACGCGGGGCATGGATCCGAACGAGGCCATCACCACCAGCCCTCCCAAGCGGATCCGGATCGTCACCAGGAGGGATCTGGAGGCCGCCCAGTTTGCCGATGCCCTGGTCGACGGCATCCGGAAGAATCACGATGCTGCGACACTGCAGGTCCTCGAGGGGCGCGTGCAGGCCATGCGCACGGCGCTCCTTGCGCTGGGCCGCGTCACCGAAGGCACGGAAGTCCTGATCGACTTCCTGCCCGAAGGCGGCACGCAACTGCAGGTCTCCGGCAGGGCGCAAGGGGCGCCGATCGAGGGAGCGGATTTCCAGGCCGCGCTGCTGCGCGTCTGGCTGGGTCAGGAGCCAGCGGATTCGACGCTCAAATCCCACCTGGCGCCGGGCCACTGAGCGCCTTGAAGAGCCCAGGCTTGGCGACGCCCTTTGACCTCATCATGCGCACGCCCTTCGGCGCCGTGGGCGTGGCCTGCCCACGCGACAGCGTCGATCGCATCGGCTTCCTGCCGCCCGACACGCCTCTCCTCGCGGCCCGCACGCCTGCCGCTACGAGAGCGGCGCATGCGCTCGAGGCTTACCTTGCCGACCCCCGGTATCGATTCGACCTGGAATTGACGCGACAGGGAACCGCCTTCCAGCAACGGGTCTGGCAGGCGCTGTCGGCCATACCGGTCGGCATGCTGCGTACTTACGGTCAGTTGTCCGGCGAGCTGGGAACAGCAGCACGGGCCCTGGGCCAGGCCTGTGGCGCCAACCCCCATCCGATCGTCGTACCCTGTCATCGCGTCGTAGCGGCAGGCGGGCCCGGCGGTTTCGCCCATGCGCGCGAGGGCTATCTGATGGACGCCAAGCTCTGGCTGCTGAGGCACGAGGGCGCGATGCTGTGAGCGCTGCCTCGGGCCACGCCGTTCGCCGGGGCGACTCCACCGAAATCGATTGGCTGTGCGACAGCCTGTGGCTGGCGCACGGTCTCTCCAAAAACACCCTCGATGGCTATCGCATCGACCTGGGCGGTCTCGAGGCCTGGCTGACGGCCCGCCATGTGGCCCTCCCGGGCGCCGGGCTTGCCGACCTGCAGGGCTATCTGGCGGATTTCAGCAAGACCCACAAGGCCTCGAGCCAGCGCCGACTCCTCTCGTCGATTCGCCGCTACTATCGGCAGTTGCTGCTCGAGGGGAGGATCTCCGAAGACCCGTCGATCCGGCTCGCCGCGCCCATGCGCGTCGAGCGGTTCCCGAAATCCCTGACCGAGTTGCAGGTCGAAGCGCTGCTCTCTGCGCCCGACCCAGGCGAGCCGCTGGGCCTCCGTGATCGCGCCATGATCGAACTGATTTATGCCACCGGCCTGCGCGTATCGGAACTGGTCGGCCTCAGACATTTCGAAGTCAGCCCGCGCGAAGGCTATGTACGAATAACCGGAAAGGGCAGCAAGGAGCGTCTGGTCCCGCTGGGTGAAGTGGCATCGGACTGGCTGGAGCGATATACGCTTGAAGGTCGTCCGATTCTCCTGGGGTCCCGCAGTTCCGAAGCCGTATTTGTCACCCGTCTCGGTCGCCCGATGTCGCGGCAGATGTTCTGGAAAATCATCAAGCGCTACGCCCAGCATGCCGGAATACCCCAAGCCCAGATTTCTCCGCACACCCTGCGCCATGCGTTCGCGACCCATCTCCTGAACCACGGGGCCGATCTCCGGATCGTCCAGCTTCTGCTGGGGCATTCGGACATCAGCACCACGCAGGTCTACACCCACGTCGCGCGAGAGCGCCTGAAATCGCTTCACGCCCGACACCATCCCCGCGCCTGAATCCGACCCTCACAGAGTCCAAGCCATGAGCAAGAAAACCCGATCCGGCGACGGGTGCCCGGAAACGCCGGCCACCCTCTATCTCCGCAGCCACCACATCGAATTTGCCGGCCACCTCTACGAGTACGAAGAAAGGGGGGGCACGCGGGTGTCCTCGGAAAAGCTCGGCGTCGAAGAACACCGGGTCATCAAGACCCTCGTCATGGAAAACGAGAAGGCCGAACCGCTCATCGTGCTCATGCATGGAGACAGGAAAGTCTCGACCAAGGCGCTCGCCAGGCAGATCGGTTGCAAGTCGGTCAGCCCGTGCACGCCGCAATCTGCGAATCGACACACAGGCTTTCTGGTTGGCGGAACATCGCCCTTCGGTACCCGGAAGAACATGCCGGTTTTCGTCGAAAACTCGATTCTTTCCCTGGATTCCATTTACATCAATGGCGGGCGGCGTGGTTTTCTGGTGTCACTGAATCCGGCTGTCCTCACGGCGCTTCTAAATGCCCGGCCCGTCGACTGCGCCACCGACACCTAAATTGCAATAACAGATTGTTACCCCAGCGCGGTCGATTTTCTTTGAATCATTCTCCGCTTGAATGGCAGAATCGATGCTGAGCATGTCAGGTTCCAAAAACGACTGCCCCATCATTGACTTCCAGAGGACGGAAAAATGGAAATCGCAAAGCTTTCGATTCCCGAACTGAAAAAGCTTCAGAAGCGGGTCGACGCTGAAATCAAGAAGCGCGACGACACCGCCAAGCGGGATCTTCTTAAAAAGATGCAAAAACTTGCTGCCGAGCATGGGATGAGCATCGACGACGTGGTCGGAAAGACGCCGACTGCACCGATCGAGCGGAAGCCGCGTACCAAGGCGGCAGCAAAGCCCAAGGGCAAGAAATCCGTCGTGGCTCCGAAATATCGCAATCCGGACGACGCGACGATGACCTGGACGGGCCGCGGCCGCAAACCGCTCTGGGTTCAGAAGTGCCTTGACGAAGGGAAGACACTGGACAACCTGCTCATCCAGTAAATGTGTCCTGCGCCCTGATCGAAAGCCGCCGGCCTGCCGGTGGCTTTTTTGGTTTTTGCCCTGTGATTTCGATCGCCCGGCCTCACCGCCGGATGCCGTCATTTTCCGGCAATAGTCCATTGGAATACTGCCCGAAACGGGAACCCGCTGAATGACTGAACTGCTCTTCGCCCTCTCAGCCTATTTGATCGGATCCGTGCCCTTCGCGATCATCAGCAGCCGGCTCTTCGGGCTGGCCGACCCACGCAGCTATGGTTCAGGCAATCCCGGGGCGACCAACGTATTGCGCAGCGGCAACAAGCAGGCGGCAATCGTTACCCTGCTCGGCGATGCCTTCAAGGGCTGGCTGGCGGTCTGGCTCG
The DNA here is from genome assembly GCA_020445805.1 of Rhodocyclaceae bacterium. GTDB lineage: Bacteria > Pseudomonadota > Gammaproteobacteria > Burkholderiales > Rhodocyclaceae > Cognatazoarcus. The sequence goes on along the minus strand of JAGRFX010000181.1, from coordinate 1,724 downwards.
CGGCCGCGCTCGGCCCCGCATCGGGCAATGCGCCTGCGACGGTCGCGGTGTGCGGACTGGCGGCCTTTATCGGCCACCTGTGTCCGGTTTTTCTGGGATTCAAGGGCGGAAAAGGGGTCGCCACTGCGCTCGGCGTACTGGTCGGGTTTTCCGGCTGGATTGCATTGGCATGTGCCGGAGCATGGATCGGCATTGCCGCTGCAACACGATATTCCTCAGCGGCAGCGCTGGGAGCGGCGGCCGTCGCGCCTCTGGCAACCTACTGGTTTGTCGGCCCGGGATGGGAAACCGGGGCCGCTGTCGTGATGGCAGTTTTGTTGGCATGGCGGCACAAGACGAATATCCGGCGCCTTCTCGACGGCACGGAATCGAGGATTGGAAACAAGAAGCACTGACGCGAACACCTGCGCAGCGCCGCACATAACGATGAACGATGGGTTGGGCCGGGCGGGCGCACGCGCCCGGCGCGAGACAATCTAGGCCGTCGTCGCGAGCGGCCAGCGCGGCTTCACCGCAATCACGCCATCTCGCCGACCCGCCTCGCCTGACGAAAGCCGCATGGATGCCGCAAAGGCGATCATCGCGCCATTGTCCGTACACAACTCAGGCGCGGGATAGCGCACACGCCATCCCTTGCGGGCAAAGCTCGCATCAAGACGCGCCCGAAGTCGTCGATTCGCGCCGACGCCACCCGCCACCACCAAGGTATCGAGCCCCGTCTGCGCCATGGCTTGGATCGCCTTGAACTCGAGCACATCGACAACCGCCTGCTGGAACTCCGCAGCCAGGTCAGCGCGCGCCTCGTCGGTCAATGCAGTCGCCTGCGAGAGCGTCAGCACCGCGGTCTTGAGGCCACTGAAGCTGAAATCGAGATCGCCGGACCTGACCATGGGACGGGGCAGGATAAATCGACCCGGCACCCCGGACTCTGCCAGCCGCGCGAGCGATGGCCCGCCGGGATAGGGGAGACCGAGCAGCTTTGCGGTCTTGTCGAAGGCTTCCCCCGCGGCGTCATCCACCGACTCGCCGAGCAGTTCGTAGTCCCCGACGCCGCTGACGCGCATCAACTGGGTATGCCCACCCGACACTAGGAGCGCCACGAACGGGAACGCAGGCCCATCCGTCGCCAGCATCGGCGAGAGCAGGTGCCCTTCCAGGTGATGAATGCCGATGGCCGGGACCCCGAGCCCCAGGGCCATGGACTCAGCCACGCTGGCACCGACCAGCAAGGCCCCGGCCAACCCGGGCCCCGCCGTGTAAGCGATCGCACCAATGTCATCCCGCGCGACGCCCGCCTCCGCCAGCGCCTGTTCAATCAGCAGCGGCAGGTAGCGCACGTGGTCCCGCGAAGCGAGTTCGGGCACGACGCCCCCATAGGCCGCATGCATGGCAATCTGGGAGTGCACAAGATTGGCCAGGAGGCCACGTTGCGGGTCGTAGAGGGCGACACCGGTTTCGTCGCAGGATGACTCGATGCCGAGAACGAGCATGGGGCGGTTGTAACGCTTTGGGCAAGGCAATCCCGCATTCTAGCGGTTCAGGCCCCCGGAAGGCGAAAGTCAGGCTTGGCGGAGGACCAAATACAGCGTATAGTGACGGGTTTTACGCCTACCGACCAATTCAAGGAAGCAGTAATGCCGGGTATCCGCGTCAAGGAAAATGAGCCGTTCGAAGTGGCGATTCGCCGTTTCAAGAAAAAAAAAAAAAAGGCCGGTGTGATCACC
>JAGRFX010000180.1 GCA_020445805.1 Rhodocyclaceae bacterium | reverse complement strand
CGAAGCCCTGGGCCACGGTCGCCTGGCCCTTGCCAGCCTCCGCCGCCCGCAGTGCTGCCTCGGCGGCCCGCACACCGGCTTCCGCCTGGTCGAGCGCGGCCTGGCTGACGAACTTCTGCTCGAAAAGGCCCCGCGTCCGCTCGAACTGGGCCCGAGCGTTGATGGCATTGGCACGTGCCTGCTCGACCTGGGCCTCGGCGCCGGCCACGGCCTGGGTCGCCTGGGCGGCGTCGATCCGGATCACCAGGTCGCCGCGCCGCACGCGGTCGCCCGCATCCACCGACATCTCGAGAATGCGGCCCTGGGTCTGGGCGGCGAGGGTCGCGCTGCGCACTGCCTCGACGACCCCTTCAGCCGGATACGCGGCCAGGACGGGGAGGGAATCGACACGCACAGCCTCCGGCGACTGGGCACGGAGCGGCAGGGCCAGGCAGGCGGCGAGCGCCATGAGAGCGATCTTGGTCTTCATGCATATAAGTATATTCTTATGCAGAAGGCGGTCAAGCTCGCCGCACCCCTTCTGTGACCCCGGTCACCTGCGTTGCGACGCCGCTATCGACGACGGGCGGCCAGGGCCTCCACCACATTGCCCGGGGCGCGGTAGTTGAGGGATTCGAAGCACTGCTCCCGCGCCAGCAGGATGCCGCGACCGTTCGGTGCCGACTTGCGCCGCCGGTCGGGCCGCAGCCAGGGCGTCCAATCGAAGCCCGGTCCGGGGTCCTCGATCACGAAGCGCACCAGGTCCGGCAGGCAACTGCGGGTCACCGACACCTGAAGCGGCGGGCTGCAGTCCAGCCGCCGGGCGAATTCGGCCTCGAACTGCCCTGACGCCAGCAGGCGCCGCTTGGTCTCGAAGCCCAGGGCCAGATGACCGTGCTCCACGGCATTGACGAGCAGTTCGGCGAGGCCGATGGCGACCTCCCGCGGCCGCGCGCAGCCGGCAGCAAGCTGCCCGGCCAGAACCAGGACCTCATCGGGATGCCGCAGGTGAAAAACCTCGCTCACGCGCCCGGCAAGCCGGCGAGCGCCCCAAGCGCATAGAGCGCCATGGCGTCCAGCACGCCGTCGTCTTCCCCGACCGGCGCGACGAGGCGGATCCGCAGGCCGCGATGGCGCTCGGCGGCGGCCTCGACCAAGACCGGCACGTCGCGCTTCAGATGGCCGCCCTGGGCCAGAAAGACCGGCACCACGAGGATCTCGCCGACCCCTTCGCCGACGAGCCCGTCCACCACCGCCTCGAGGCCTGGCGCCCTTAATTCGAGAAAGGCCGTCACCACCCGCACGCCGGATCCCGTTCCGTCAGCCGCGCAGCCAGCCGCCGGACCGGACCGGCCCATTCGGGGTCGCGCGCGCCGTGCGCAAACAGTACGATGGCCCGCTTCGAGGATGCGTCAGCGTCGGTCATTGCCCTCTTCCAACATGCTTTGTCGAAGCCTGATTCTTGTGGTGTTCGCCTGTGTCGCGCAAGTCATCCACGCCGCGGATGCGGTGTCACACCCGGGGGGCGTGCTCCGGGTGCCGGTCGGTGTGGCGGCTTCGCCCCCCCCTGAGGTGCGCTTCCAGGGCAACCGGGTCTTGGTGCACCCGCTGGGGACGGCCTGGGAGGCCGTGGTCGGCATACCGCTCGACACGAGTCCGGGCTGGGAAAGCCTGGAGATTCGCACGGCGGACGGGGTGTCCCGCGCCCTGCCCTTCACGATCGAAGCCTACGACTACCCGGTGCAGCACCTGCGCGTGCCCAACAAGCGCCATGTGAATCCGACCCCGGAGGACCTGGCCCGCTATGCGCGCGAACGCGAAGCCCAGGACATCGCCAAGCGGGCGTGGCGCGAAGCCCTGCCCACGCGCGTCGCACTGGATCTGCCGGTCAGCGGGCGCCGCTCGAGTGCGTTCGGCCTGCGCCGGACTTTCAATGGAGAGCCTCGCAATCCTCACAGCGGCCTCGACCTGGCCGTCCCGGTGGGCACGCCGGTGCGCGCCCCGGCGGCCGGTCGGGTGACCCTGTCGGGCGATTACTTCTTCAATGGCCGCACGCTCTTCATCGACCATGGCCAGGGCCTGATCAGCATGCTGTGCCACCTGTCGAAATTCGACGTGGCGCTCGGTGACGAGGTCGCCGCCGGTGCGGTCATCGCCCGATCCGGCGCCACCGGCCGGGCCACCGGCCCCCACGTGCATTGGTCGGTCTTCCTGAATGGCACCTCGGTGGATCCGGAGGCCCTGGTCGCCAGGCCCTGAGCAGGCCCCGTCGCGCTCACCCGCGGGCCAGGCACTCCAGGGCGCGGCCCGCCGCCTGCAGGCCGAACGCGGCCGTCACCACCATGCTGGACCCGTAACCCGCGCAGCTCAGCCCGGCCGGCCCGGCGCCGGGCGCGCACTGGGCCGGCAAAACCGATGGCGCCTCGGTCGAGTAGATGCACTCGATGCCGAACTTGCGCTTGGGGTCCCGCGGGTAAGCATGCTCGCGCCGCAGGCGCGCACGCAGCTTGGCCAGCAGGGGATCCTGCTGGGTCCGCGACAGGTCGGCCAGGCCGATGCGCGACGGATCGCGCTTGCCGCCGGCCCCGCCCGAGACCACCAGCGGTATGCCGGCCCCCTTGCAGGCCAGGACCAGCGCCAGCTTGGCGCGCATCTGGTCCACCGCGTCGATGACGAAGTCGCAGCCCGCAATCAGCTCGGCTGCATTTTCGGGCTCGAGGAAGGCATCGACGGCCTCGCAGGCGATCCGCGGATCGATGCCCCTGATCCGCTCGCGCATGGCCTCGACCTTGGCCATGCCCAGGGTGCCCTCGAGCGCATGGATCTGGCGGTTGATATTGGATTCGGCCACATGGTCCAGGTCCACCAGCCGCAGGCGTCCGACCCCGCTGCGGGCCAGCGCCTCCGCGGCCCACGAGCCCACCCCGCCGACACCGACGACGGCCACCCGGGCCCCCTGGAGCCGTTCGAGGCCGTCTGCGCCATAGAGCCGCACGATGCCGCCAAAGCGACGCTCCGCATCCACCACCGGGTCCGACATCCGCTTCGTTCCTTGCAGGCCATGGCCCCATCCGTAGTCGCGGATGATACACAGTGGCCACCGCCGGCTGAACTTGCAGCGTCCGGCGCCATCGAAGCGCCAAGGAGGCCGTGCATGGGCAATTTGACACGTGGGTGGATGGGCGCCTTGCTGGCAAGCCTGGCGATGGCCGTCCATGCGGCGCCGATCGATGCGGCGGCCCTGGCCTCGGAGGCGGTCACGGCCTACGAGCGGGGCGACATGGCCGAAGCCGCCCGCCTCTTCGAACGGGCAGCCCGGGGCGGCAACCGGCTCGCCCGCTTCAACTACGCGATGATGCTCTACCGGGGCGAGGCCCGCACGGAAGACGCCCGGGCCGTCTGGAAGTGGCTGCGGCGCGCCGCCCAGGACGGCCTTCCCCAGGCCCAGTACAACTTTGGCCTGCTCTACGAGCACGGCGACGGCGTCACCCGCGACTACGGGGTGGCCCACGAATGGTTCGCCCGTGCAGCCGAGCAGGGCCTGCGCGACGCCCAGTTGAGCCTGGCGACGCAATACTTCGTCGGCCAGGGCGTGTCGCGGGACTATGCGCAGGCCGCGCGCTGGTACCGGGCCGCGGCCGAGGGCGGCGACATGGGGGCCCAGTACATCATCGCCCACATGTACGAGGAGGGTTATGGCGTGGACCAGGACCTGCGTCAAGCCGCCTACTGGTACCGGCAGGCCGGCGCCCAGGGCGACCCGGCGGCCCGGATCAAGTACCACGCCCTGCGCGAGCAGCTCGCGGCGCCACAGCGTTGAGGTCGCGCGGCCCGTCCTGGCTCAGCTCACCGCTTCGCGGGTCCCCAGCCACACGGCCAGGCCCTGGGCGCTCAGTTCCACGTCCATCGCCATCACCGCCAGCAATTGCGCCTTCGGCAGGGTCCAGCCCTGTCGGGCGGCTTCGCTGTGGAGCAATTCGGTCAGGCCTCGCTCGATGTTGCGCTCGAGGTCCTCGCCTTCGCCTTCCGCCGCTTCGGCCACGGCCACGTGGGCATCGATCAGGCGGTGGAGATCAGACGCGTGCCGCTCCAGATCGGTGAGACGGCTGAAATGGGTCAGATACATCGCCTCCGGCCGGCAGGCCATCATGCGGTCGATGGAGGCATGCATGGCGGCCGGGTCGAACTGGACCGGCGTGGTGGTGGGCCAGATCGACTGGCGCTCGCCCACGTCCAGCTCTCGATACGACAAACCGAAGGTGTCCCCCGTAAAGAAGGCCCTGGCGCGATGGTCGTGGTAACAGACGTGATGCCGCGCGTGCCCGGGCGTGTCGAAGACCTCGATGGTGCGCTCGCCCAGGGTCAGGGACAGCCCGTCCACCGCCTCGATGATCCGCTCGGCAGGCACCGGCAGCAGCTCGCCGTACAGGGATCGGGCCTGGGCCTCGCCATAGACGGCCACCGTACCGGCCCACAGCTTGCCCGGGTCGGCCATGTGGCGTGCGCCACGGGGATGCACCACCAGGCGCGCGGCCGGCAGATGCCGCATCAGTCCGCCGGCCCCGCCCGCATGATCGAGGTGAATGTGCGTCAGCAGCACGTAGGCCACATCCTCGACCCCTCGCCCCAGTTCGGCGAGGGCCTCCAGGATGCGCGGCACGCAGGCATTGCTCGCGGTATCGACGATCGCCACCTGCCCGCTGTCCTCGATCAGATGGATCGCATCGAGCATGGGCCGGCCATAGCCGGAATCGAAAGCGTGGATTCCGTGGGGGAAGTGAAGGAGCATTGTGTTATCCATGTGCGTTGGCGCCAGCCCCCATTCTAGTTGCTGCGGCGCAACAACCCAAATCCATCCGGGAGCTCCTGATGTCCGACACTGCCGACGAATTCGACGCGATCATCGACCGGGCCGCAGTCCCCGGCGAGAAGTGGTCCCGCTACGCCGGTCGGGACATCCTCCCCATGTGGGTCGCCGACATGGATTTCCGCGCCCCCGAGGCCGTGCTCGATGCGATCCGGCGGCGCCTCGACCATGGGGTGCTCGGCTACACCGATGCCTGGCCGTCCCTCGAGGCCGCCGTCATCGAAGGCATCGCCCGCGATCATGGCTGGCAGGTCGAGGCCGACTGGCTGGTCTGGCTGCCGGGCATGGTGAGCGCCTTCAACCTGGCCTGCCGCGCGATCGGCCACGACGGCGACGGCGTTTTCACGGCAACCCCGATCTATCCGCCCTTCCTCGGTGCCCCTGTCAACAATCACCGCAGGCTGCAGCAGGCGGCGCTGGTGCCGGTGGGCGACCGCTACGAGTGGGAGTGGGACGCGGTCGAGGCCGCGCTCGACGATTCGACGCGCCTCTTCATGCTCTGCAACCCGCACAACCCGGTCGGGCGGGTGTTCGACCGAACCGAACTGGGCCGGATCGCCGCGCTGTGCGAGCGCCGCGACCTGGTGATCTGCTCCGACGAAATCCACTGCGGCCTGGTGCTCGACGAGAACACGCCCCACCTGCCGATCGCCGCGCTCGACCCGTCCGTGGCGGCCCGCACCATCACGCTGATGGCGCCCAGCAAGACCTGGAACATCCCCGCGCTGTACTGCGCCTTCGCGGTCATCCCCGACCCGGGCCTGCGCCGCCACTACCGCCACGCGATGCGCGGCATCGTGCCCCACGCCAACCTGCTCGGCCTGGTGGCGACCGAGGCGGCCTATCGCGATGGCGACGCCTGGCGCCAGCGCCTGCTGGCCTACCTGCGCGCCAACCGGGCAGCCGTGGCCGAGGCGCTGGCCGGCTTACCGGGCATCCGCTGCTATGTCCCCGAGGCCACCTACCTGGCCTGGATCGACTGCCGCGACTTCGCGCGCGATCGCGGAATTGCCGATCTGGTGGCCCATTTCGAAGCCCATGGCATCGGCCTGTCCGACGGCAGGGCCTTCGGCGCAGCGGGTTTCGTCCGCCTGAATTTCGGCTGTCCGCGCGCTTTGCTCGAGCGCGGACTGCTCCGCATGCGTGCCGCCCTGGCCTGAGGCCCCGCGTCGTTATAACTAAAGTTCAATAAGCAATCTCCGATATGGCAGTGCATGGGCAGGCCCGGTCCGTCTGAGACACCGGACCCTCAATGGCCGCCCCACAGCCATACGAGAACAATATGAACAAGATGAAAGTACGAACCCGGCTGACCATCCTCTCGGTCACCCTGATCGTGTTCGCCGCAATTCTCGGCGAGCTGGGTCTCTTCAACATGAACCACGCTGTCGAGCGACTCGAGACGGTCTACAACGACCGGGTCGTGCCGATGCGCGATCTCAAGAAGATCGCGGACCTGTATGCGGTCAATATTGTCGATACCTCCCACAAGGTGCGGGCGGGTACGCTGGAAGCGTCGCAGGGTCTGGCGAACGTCGAAACTGCCGAAAAAGAGATCGCCACCCTCTGGCAGACCTACAAGGGCACGGTACTGATCCCGGAAGAAGACGCGCTGATCGCGAAAATCGATCCCGCGATGGAGAAAGGCGCCGAGTCGATCGCTCGCCTCAAGAAAGCCCTGAAGTCGCCCTTCCCCGAAGAACTGACCGCCTACATCGTCACCGAACTCTATCCCACGATGGATCCACTGTCGGATCTGTTCGGCAGCCTGATCGAAGTGCAACTGGAAGAGGCCCGCCGGCAATTCGAGCAGGCGGAATCCCAGGCGGCCACGGCACGCACCCTGAGCCTCGGTCTGATCGCGGTCGCGCTGGTCGCCGGCATCGCCCTCTCCTGGATCATCGTCCGCGGCCTGCAGCGCCAGCTGGGTGCCGAACCCGGCGAGGTTGCCGAGGTCGCGACCCGGATTGCCGCGGGACGCCTCGACCAGCCCATCGCACTGGCGCGCGGGGACGACAAGGGCAGCGTCATGGCCGCCATGAAACAGATGCAGGAAGGCCTGCACGGCATCGTCGGACAGATTTCCCAGGCCGCACAGCAGATTGCCGCGGCATCCGGACAGCTCTCGGGCTCGGGCGATGAAGCCCGCCAGATGAGTGAAAGCCAGAGCGAAGCCGCGGCATCCATGGCGGCAGCCATGGAGGAGATGGCGGTCAGCATCAGCCACATCAGTGACAACGCCCAGGACGCCCAGGGCCTGGCGCTGGAAGCCGGACAGAGCGCCACGCGCGGACATGCGGTCGTCGATTCCGCTTCGGCCGAGATGGTGAAGGTCGCCGATCTGGTCGCCGAGAGTGCCCAGACCATCGAGCGACTGGCAGTCGAGTCGGACAACATCGGTGCGATTGTCGGCGTGATCCGCGAGATCGCCGATCAGACCAACCTGCTGGCGCTCAATGCGGCCATCGAGGCTGCCCGGGCCGGCGAACAGGGGCGCGGATTCGCGGTCGTGGCCGACGAGGTGCGCAAGCTGGCGGAACGTACGGCCCAGTCAACCGGCGAGATCGTCGGCCTCGTGAACTCCATTCAGAGCGAGTCGCGTGCGGCCCGCGACCAGATGCAGGCCGGCACCGAACAGGTCAGCCGAAGCCGGGCCCTCTCGGTCGAGGCGGGCGCGGCGATTACCGAGATCAGCGAGGTCCTCGACCGCGCGCTCGGTTCGGTCCGGTCGATCTCGGAATCGCTGGACGAGCAGCGCTCCACCAGCGCCCTGGTGGCCAACAAGGTCGAGGCCGTGGCCCAAAGCGCCGACGAGAGCGCCTCGTCGGTGCGCGCCATCTCGGAGGCCGCTCACGACATGACGCGGGTGGCAGGCGCCCTCTCGCAGACCATCTCGACCTTCCGCCTGTGAGGCGTCCAGGCGGCCGCCGGAAACGGCGGTGTCGCCCGTATCAGAACGGGATGTCGTCGTCGAAGTCGCCCAGCCCGCCGGGAGAAGATTGCGGTTGAGGTTGCGATTGCGGCTGGGCGCGGGGTGCCGGCGCCCGCGAGCGGGGGGCGTCGAAGCCACCGTCATTGCCCCCCCCCATCGGCGCCTCGCCCATCCCCTCGCGCCGGCCCAGCATCTGCATCTGGTCGGCCCGGATCTCGGTGGAGTACCGGTCCTGGCCGCTCTGGTCCTGCCATTTGCGGGTCCGCAGGGAGCCCTCGATATAGACCTGACTGCCCTTCCGCAGGTATTGCCCGGCGATCTCGGCGAGCTTGCCGTAGAAGGACACCCGATGCCACTCGGTCTGCTCGCGCATCTCACCACTGGCGCGGTCCTTCCACCGGTCGGTGGTGGCGATGCGGATGTTGGCGATCGCATCGCCCGAGGGTGCGTAACGGGTCTCGGGGTCCGCCCCGAGGTTGCCCACCAGAATGACCTTGTTAACCGATGCCATGCCTCACTCCTTGTCTGATACGGGTGTCGGGTTATTGTGCTTGCGCGCCGCGGGCGGGTTCATGCCGGCGGCCAGGGCCAGCCAGCCCAGCGCCAGCAGGGCGCAGAACAGGCTGACGGCCTGGGGTCCGAAGTGCTTGGCCAGCCAGCCGCCCAGGGCCCCGCCCAGGAACAGGCCGATCGACTGCAGCGTGTTGTAGACACCCAGCGCAGTGCCCTTCGAGCTGGCCGGGGCCACGCGGGAGATCCACGACGGCTGCGTGGCCTCGAGGATGTTGAAGGCGACGAAGAAGAGGGTCAGCAGCACGGCCAGCGACCAGACGCCCTGGCCAAAGGCGTAGAGGCCGATCTGGACGACCAGCAACAGCCCGATCGCCCCGTTGAAGACCTGCTTCATGCGCCCCCGCTTCTCGGCCATGATGATCGCCGGCACCATGAACACGAAGGACACCAGCACGGCCGGCAGGTAGATCTTCCAGTGCTCTGCCAGGGCCAGGCCATCGGAGACCAGGGCCGCCGGCACCAGCACCCACATGGCGGTCTGCATCAGGTGCAGGGCGAAGACCCCCAGGTTGAGCCGCATCAGCTGCCCGTCGGCGAGGATGTCCTTGAGCTTTCCGGTGGCCCTCGGAACCGGCGGGGCCTGCGGTACCACCAGCACCAGCATGGCGATGGCAGCCAGCGCCAGCCCCCCCGTCAGCCAGAAGATGCCCGCCATGCCGACCAGCGCATAGAGGGCCGGGGACAGGACCAGCGAGCCGGCGAACACCAGCCCGATGGAGGCGCCGATCATG
>JAGRFX010000179.1 GCA_020445805.1 Rhodocyclaceae bacterium | reverse complement strand
GTCGCAGCTCCTGGATCTGGGGGTTCATGTCCACCCCGCCGTAGATGCAGGTGGAGCGCAGGGGCATGAACTTGCCGTAAGTCTGGACCGACTCGTGCACCTGCATGGCCAGCTCGCGCGTCGGCGCCAGAATCAGCGCCCGTACCGGGTGCCGCGCCGGGGACGCGCTGCCGTTGGCATGCTTGGAAAGGCGGTGGAGCAGGGGCAGCGTGAAGCCGGCGGTCTTGCCGGTGCCGGTCTGGGCACCCCCCATCACGTCGAGGCCGTGCATGACGATCGGGATGGCCTGCTGCTGGATGGGCGTGGGTTCGGAATATCCCGCCTCGGCGACTGCGCGCTCGAGCTCCGGAATCAGTCCAAGGTCCGAAAATTTCATAGAGTGATCCGCTCTGGAATCGACCCGGCGCCCGTGGGACGCAACCGGAATGGGCGGCGATTCGGTACTTGCACTGCCGGCAGTCGATGCCGACGGGGACTGCCGACCGGAACGGCAGCGTCGAAAAACCCATGATTATACATGTGTTTCAAGGCTGGATTTCAGCTGCTGTGTGCCAGGTAGGCGGTGATCTCCTCGCGGTCATGGTAGAGCTGGCGCAGACGCAACTCATATCGCAGCCCGTCGCGCCGCATCCGCTGATCGATGAGATCGCGGCAGCGCCGCACTTCGTCGAGGCGCTTCTTCATCGGCAGCTTGAGATTGAAGATCGCCTGGCGGCAGCGACCCGTCGCGACCCAGTCGGCCATCAGGGCCGCCACCCGCGCGGGTTGCTCGACCATGTCGCAGACCAGCCAGTCTACAGGGCTGGCCGGCCGCCAGGTGAAGCCATCGGCGCGGAGATGATCGACCATGCCGGTGGCCATCACCGAATCGGCCATGGGCCCGTTGTCGATCGCCGTGACGCGCAGGCCGCGCTGGGCGAGTTGCCAGGTCCAGCCGCCCGGGGCGGCGCCAAGGTCGACGGCGCGCTGGCCCGGACGCAGGCGCTCGGCCAGTTCGTCTTCGCCGAGCAGGCTCATGAAGGCTTCGGCAAGCTTGAGCGTCGAGCGGCTGGGTGCCGCGCCGGGCATCTTCAGGCGGGGGATGCCCATGGGCCACGGCGAACCATTGTCGGGACTGGAAAGTGCCAGCCAGGCGGTGCCCGGCGCGGCGAACAGGATATGGAGTCGGGGCAGGGCCGTGCGTTTGGGGCGCAGCAGGTTGGCCTTGAGGAACGCCCGCTCGAGGGGTGCCGCCAGGCGCCGGGCAAGGCCACTCAGCGGGCGCCCGTCCGCACTGTCGGCCGCTTCCGGCAGGATGGCCGAGACTGGCGTCGTCGCCCCCCGGGCGGCCTCGAGGAGCGGCGTGACCCGGTCCCGTTCGGGCAGATCGCGGATCTCGGCAAACCCGAAGCACAGCTGTCGTGAAAATGTAAGACGCGAGAGGCGAATGCCACGATCGAGCGTTTCGAAGGCGTGTAGATTGGGAAGGTCGATCCGGACCCGGCCGCTGTCACGTTCGACCTTCGCCGGGCGTCCCGTAAAGGTGCCGAACGCATCGAGGAGTTCTCCCTGGCATTCGGACTCGAACCCGGGCCGGCACAGGGCGATCAGGGCATCACAGGCGGCGTGGCGATCTTTCGAACTCATCTCGACTCCGGCCCGGTGTGCCGGGCGAGGGCGAGAGCTTAGCTTGGCACGGCAGCGCCCTCAACGGGGTGGCGCAGGATCGGGGAAAACCTTGGCAACGGAGGAAACGGAACGGTGACGGTGCTTGACGCGAGACGGCTGGGAACGAGCGAGTTGTGGGTGTCGCCGATCTGCCTCGGGACCATGACCTTCGGCCAGCAGAACAGCGAGGCCGAGGGGCATGCGCAGCTGGATCTGGCCTTTGAGCGGGGTATCAATTTCATCGATACGGCAGAGCTCTACGCCGTGCCGCCGAGGGCCGAGACCCACGGCGCATCCGAGCGGATCGTCGGCAGCTGGCTTGCGGGCAAGCCGCGCGACCAGGTGATCGTGGCAACCAAGGTGGCCGGTCCCGGCCGGAATCTGCCGTGGATCCGGGGCGGGCCGGCCGGCCTCGACCGCGAGCACATCCGCACGGCGCTTCATGGGAGCCTCACGAGGCTGGGGACCGATTACGTGGACCTCTATCAGATCCACTGGCCGGCGAGGAACCAGCCGATGTTCGGCCGGTGGCAATACGACCCCGCGGAGGAGCGCGCCGCGACGCCGATCCGCGAGCAGCTCGAAGCCCTCAAGGAGCTGGTGGACGAGGGCAAGATCCGCTACATCGGCGTGTCCAACGAGCATCCGTGGGGCATCTCGGAGTTCCTGCGGCTGGCCCGCGAACACGGCCTGCCTCGCATTGCCTCGACCCAGAATGCCTACAACCTGCTGAACCGGGTCTATGAATACGGCCTGGCCGAGATGTGCCACCGGGAATCCGTCAGCCTGATGGCCTACTCGCCCCTGGCCTTCGGCCATCTGAGCGGCAAGTATCTGGATGCGGCGACCGCTGTCGGGCGGGTGACCGCCTTCCCGGGGTTTGGCGCCCGCTACGACAAGCCGGCCGTGACAGACGCCGTGCGCGCCTACGTGGCGCTCGCCGGGGAGGCCGGACTGTCACCGGCCCGCATGGCCCTGGCGTGGGCCTATCACCGCTGGCTGATGGGGAGCACGATCATCGGTGCGACCACGCTTGCTCAGCTGGAGGAGAACCTGGCCGCCTATGCGCTGAGGCTCGATGCCGACCTGCTTGCTGCGATTGACGCGATCCATGTGCGCCATTCCAACCCGGCCCCCTGAACTCGGGCTGCCGGGCATGCCGATGGCGAAGCGCCGGCCGACGGTTTCCGGACCCCGGGTCCGGCAGATGGAGCGGTCCGGATGAAGGAGATCGTCGCCTCCGGTGATCTGAAGATCGGCATGTTCGTGTCGGATCTCGACCGTCCGTGGATCGACTCGCCCTTCCTGCTCCAGGGCTTTGTGATCGAGGACGAGGAAACGCTTGACCGGCTGCGCGGCCTGTGCAGGTATGTGGCGGTCGATCCGGCCCGCTCGGTCGGCGAGCAGCAACGGGCGCGTCCGGTCGACGACGTCTCCTCCCGCGTCGGCGACAGCCTCAGGGGACGCGCCCGGCCGGCGCCGGTCGTTGCCAGTGGAGATGGCGCACGTCTGCCGGATTTCCTGCAGATCCTGCGGACCATCCGCTCCGGTCGGCTCGATGAGCTGTCGAAATTCAATGGCGACGATGGGTCGCGTGATGCGTCGCGCAGTCGCCTGGCGGCCCACTCGGACCGAATCCGTGAGCGCACCCGTGTCGAGCGCGAGCTGATCGAGGTGGCGCCCAGGTTCGAGAGCACGCGCGTCGCGCTCGATCGGGTGCTCGACGATGTGCGCCAGAACCTGTCGCCCGACCTGGGTACCCTGCGGGAGGGCGTCGAGGACATGGTCCGCAGCGTGGCCCGGAATCCGGACGCCCTGCTGTGGCTGACCCGCCTGAAGTCGAGCCACGAGGGCAGCTACCAGCACGCCCTGCATGCGTCCGTGCACATGATGATCTTTGCACGGAGCCTCGGGATGGGCGAGGCGATCACCCAGATGCTCGGGCTGTCGGGCATGCTGCACGACGTGGGGAAGCTGCGCTTGCCTTCGCGCTTGCTCCAGAAGACTGCCCGGCTCACCTCGATCGAGTACGAGATCTTCAAGACCCACGTGGACTTCTCGCTGGCCATCCTGCGGGACTCTCCCGGGGTCCCCAAGGAGGTCCTAGAGGTGGTGGAGCGTCACCACGAGCGTTTCGATGGCAGTGGCTATCCGCGGGGCCTGGCCGGCGACAAGATCGGCATGTTCGCGGAGGTTGCCGGGCTCGTCGACAGCTACACCGCCATGACCAATGCCCGCGAATACAGCTCCGTCTATTCCACCCATCAGGCGCTCGAGGATCTCATCAAGCTGCGCGGGACCAAGCACCGGGAGTCCCTCGTGGACCAGTTCATCCAGTGCATCGGGATCTATCCGGTCGGGTCGCTGGTGGAACTCAATACCGGCGAGGTCGCGGTCGTGATCGGGCAGAACCGCATCCGGCGGCTGAGGCCGCGCGTGATGGTGCTGCTGGCCCCGGACAAGTCCCAGAACACCTATCCGCCGCTGCTCGATCTGCTCTACGATCCGCTGACCCCGGCAGGGGAGGTGTACGCGATTGTCCGCGCCCTGCCTCCGGATGCCTACGGCATTGATCCGCAGGAGTTCTACCTGGGATGACGCCGACCGACCCGATGGCCCGCCCCGCGGCGGCCGACTTTTCCTCGGCACTGGTGAGCCACGGCGTCGGGTCGGCCGAAATGGCGGCGATTCGCGCATTCGCCCGGGTTGTCGAGCCGGTGGACTTCGCCCGGGACTTCGCGGTCGCGCTGGCGCGCCTGGTGCCCGATGGCACAGGGCAGGCGGCCGCCGAGCAGGCCCAGGCGGCCTTCTGCGACGCGCTGGCGGCCTGCACCGATTGGGGCAGCACGGGGGGCTGGTTCGAACGGGTTTCGGCCCACTGGGCCGAGTGCGTGAGCCGTGGCGTCGAGACTGGCTTCGCGCTCGACGCCTGCGCCTCGCTGGTCAAGGCGGCGGCCCGGCACCTGGCTGGCGATCGGGCCGTCGTCTACCAGCTGGAAATGGACATCCTCTTTGCCGTGGATGCCTTCGCCTGGTGCGTGGCCTCGCTCCTGTCGCGTCAGTCGAATCGGCACGAGGCCCTGGGGCCCGCCGAGTTCGCGGATCGCGATCTCCTCACCGGGCTGCCGAACCGGCGCTGCTATGCGCGACTGCTCGACGACTGGCTCTCCCAGTCGGGACCGGAGCGGCGCGTCGGCCTCGTGGTCCTGGGCATGGAGTGGGGGATTGCCGTCCAGCACCTGCCGATGGCAGAGCGGGATCGCTTGCGGCTGGCGGTCACCGAGCGACTGCGTGCCGCCGTGCGGGCGGGCGATGTGCTGTGTGCCACCGGCGAGCACGAGTGGTCCCTGCTGCTGCCCGTGCTGCGCAGCCCGGCCCAGGTGCGACTGGCGGCCAACAAGCTGATTGCGGCCTGCGAGGCCCTGCTCGACGGCGAGTTCCGGGAGCTGTGCGGCCAGTTGACCGGTGGCGGCGCGGTCGGTCCCGACCACGGTCGCGATACCTCGGCCCTGGAGTACGCGGCGCGCACCGCGTTACTCGTTGCGCGCAAGGATGAACAGCGTTTCGAGGACTACCGCGAAGCGTTCTCGACGGTGGTCGACGACACGATCGAGTTCGAGCACGAATTGCTCGGCGCGATCTATCGACAGGAGCTGAAGTTGTTCCTGCAGCCGCAGGTCCGCTTCGACGACGGCCGGTGCGATTCGGCCGAGTTGTTGTTGCGCTGGCGGCGAAGTTCCGGCGCCTGGGTCCCGCCGCCCCGCATCATCGATGCGGCGCACCGGATGGGCGTGCTGCCCAAGCTCTCCCGCTGGCTCATCATGCACGCGGCGCACATGGCGGCGCAGCTGGCCGAGCTGGGCACCGCCATCAAGGTGAACCTCAATGTCACCGCCATCGACCTGCGTGACGACGAACTTCCAGAGCTGGTGGCCCAGGCCCTCGAGACCTGGCGCGTGCCGGCGGGGCGCTTCGGCATCGAGGTGACCGAGACCGCGCTGGTCGCGGATCACCACCGGGCGGCGCAACTGATCTCGCGTCTCCGCTCGCTGGGCTGCCCCGTCGCGCTCGACGACTTCGGCACCGGATTCTCGTCCCTGGCCTACCTGCGCAACCTGCCGGTCACCGAACTGAAGATCGACCAGCTCTTCGTGCGCCAGCTCGGATCCTCCACGGCAGATCAGGCGATTGTCGATGCCATCATGCGGCTGGCGGACGGATTCGGGCTACAGGTGGTTGCGGAAGGGGTCGAGGATGTGGATGCGCGGGAACTGCTGCGGGCTGCCGGATGTGATCTGATGCAGGGCTACATCGAGAGCCCGGCCATGCCGCTGGAGGATTTCGTCCGCTGGTGGCGACTCAGGAATGGCCTGCCGGAAGATGTGGGGCTCTCGCCGGAAGGCGCTGACTGAGTTTGCGCAGGGCGGTGGCGTGATCACGGTCGGCTTGTTGGTCACGCTCACCTGTCGTGATGGCCAGGACGGGTGAGCCCTGTGGTTCGCGCCCGCATGTACCCGCTACTGCATTGCACGCCTGGCACGGGCGGGCCACTCAGTGTGGTCGCGCGCGCGGTGCTTCGAGCAGATTCGGGCTCAACGTGATGCGGCGCGCCGCCGGGAACACGCCCGTGGTGCGGTACGCCTCGTCGCCGACGTCAGGGGCGGAGGCGGGCGCCTGAAAGCGCTCCGCTAACCATGATCCGGCGGCACAACGTCTCCATTCCGATGCCACCTGCGGCCATCCGCGCGATGGCCCATAAGCCGCCGCATTCAGCTAATGGGCTTCGGGTTCTTTCTGGCTGCGCGCGCGCAGCCGCGCCAAAGGCGATTCCACTGCGGGCTCCGGATCATGGGCGGCCTGCTTCTCCTGCTCGGCAGCGGCCTTCTCGTGGGCGATTTCCTCGGCGGTCTTGGGCACTTTCACGGGAATCTCGGGCTTGACGGCCTGGATCTTGTTTTCAGTCATGTAATCGTTCATCGAGCGCCACCCCTCGAACACCGCTGCCTTGGGGGCGTCCGGGTTGAGGGCGAAGCAGTCTTCGAGGGCTCGACCGGCATGGCGGCAGGCGCCGCCGATCGCACGCCCCTCCGCGAGGGCCGCCGCTGCCCGCTTTTCGGGGTCTGGTATGCCGAGCTCCTCGCAGGCCGAGAGGGTCAGCGGCAGCAGCAGGAGAAGGAGGTAGCGCCTCATGGTCGACGTCCGGTCGGTGGGTTCTGGAGGTTCTAACGTCCTTTAGGGCAGAATCTTGATTCCCATCGCGCCTGCAGGGTCCCTTCGCCGGCAGGCTTTGGCCTGGAGCGTGAGATGTCGCCGTCGTGGAACCTGCCTGCTGTCATCGCCCACCGCTGCGGCGGTGCGCTGGCGCCCGAGAATTCGCTGGCGGGCCTCGAAATCGCCGCAGCGATGGGCATCAAGGGCGTCGAATTCGATGTGCAGTTGAGCGCCGACGGCCATCCCGTGGTCATCCATGACGACACCCTGGAGCGGACCGCCGGTCGGACTGGCCGGGTCGGCGATCTGCGGCTTGATGAACTCCTGAAATGCGACATCGGGGCAGGGCACCATCGGGCTTTCGCCGACGAGCGCCTGCCGGCCCTCGGAGACATCGCCCGGACCTGCCTTCGCCTCGGACTGGTCGCCAACGTCGAGATCAAGTGCGATGAGGCCGATGGCCCGCGGGTGGGCGGGGCGGTCACGCAGGCGTGTTGTGAGCTGTGGGGTGGCCGAACGGACCGGCTGGTGATCTCCTCCTTCTCGGAAAGCGCGCTTGCGCGCGCGGCGGAACTTGCGCCGCATGTGGGCCGGGCCCTGCTCGTCGAGCGCATTCCCGATGACTGGGCGCAGCGCGCTCGTGCGTTGTCGTGCATCGCACTGCATTGCAGCGTCGCCAGCCTGAGCGCGGCTGCTGTGGCCGAGGTGCGTGGCTGTGGGTTTCGAATTGCGGGCTATACGGAGAACGACGCCACACGCGCAGGGGACTGGTTCGCCGCGGGCGTCGACGCCCTCTTCACCGATCGGCCGGACCGACTGTTCGGCCTCGGACAGGCCGCGCCCGGAGCGCTGCCTTGACGGGCTCGGGAGCCGCCCCTACCATCCCGTTTTTTCCCGCCGCACCTTCCGTGTCCCCTCAGCAGCTCTACATGCCCATCAGCGCCGACATGCAAGCCGTCGACGCGGTCATTCGCACGCGCCTGCACTCGGATGTCGTGCTGATCCGGCAGGTCGCCGAATACATCATCCACAGTGGTGGCAAGCGCCTGCGGCCGGCCCTGGTGCTCTTCGCCGCGGGCGCCGTGGGCTACCAGGGCACGAACCACCATGAGCTGGCAGCCGTCGTGGAGTTCATCCATACCGCGACCCTGCTGCACGACGACGTGGTCGACGAATCGGAGCTGCGCCGGGGGCGCGATACGGCCAATGCGCTGTTTGGCAATGCCGCATCGGTGCTGGTCGGCGATTTTCTGTACTCCCGTGCCTTCCAGATGATGGTCTCGGTGGGCAGCATGCGCATCATGGAAGTGCTGGCCGACGCGACCAACACCATCGCCGAGGGCGAAGTCCTCCAGTTGCTGAACTGCCACGAGGCCGACGTGGCCATCGAGGACTACCTCAAGGTGATCCGCTACAAGACGGCCAAGCTGTTCGAGGCGGCCTGCCGGATCGGCGCCATTCTCGGTGGCGCGAGCGCCGAGGTCGAGGAAGGCCTGGCCAGCTATGGCATGCATCTGGGGACGGCGTTCCAGTTGATCGACGACGTGCTCGACTACTCCGCCGACGAGGCACATACCGGCAAGCACCTGGGCGATGATCTGGCTGAGGGCAAGCCCACGCTGCCCCTGATCCACGCCATGCAGCACGGGACGGAAGCCCAGTCGGCCCTGGTTCGCAAGGCGATCGAGGAGGGCGGTCGGGAGGAGTTTGCCGCCGTGCTCGAAGTCATCCGCAGTTGTGGTGCGCTGGAGGAGACCCGGCGCCGTGCCGCCCAGGAAAGCGCGTATGCGAAGTCTGCGATCGCTGCACTTCCTGCTTCCATTTTCAAAGAGTCGCTGCTAAAATTATCGGACTTTGCAGTTGCGAGGGATCACTAGCTTCCTCGCCGCTGACGAGAACAGAAGAAGACGGGGAATAGCTCAGCCTGGTAGAGCACTGCGTTCGGGACGCAGGGGCCGGAGGTTCGAATCCTCTTTCCCCGACCAGCTTTTCATTGAGAATCAAGAGGTTAGTTCTCAATATGCGGTCGAACGGAGCATAAACACCCGGCAAATGCTCCAATCCTGTGCCAAGAAGGGCCCTCCATCGCGAGGGCCTTTTTTCGTTCTGGCACGAAAGAAGTGGCTACACGGGCTCCAATTCACAAAACTGGAGCCTCACATGTCCAAGAAGTCTGCCACCGCCAACGTCGTCAACCGCTCGCCGTGGCTCGTCACCGTCTCCGCCTACCCGCAGCTCTCCCGGCGCTTCCCCTACGGGAAGCGAAAAGACGCCGA
>JAGRFX010000016.1 GCA_020445805.1 Rhodocyclaceae bacterium | reverse complement strand
CACCGAGATCAACGTCACCAGCCCCACCTGCATGGTCGAGATCCACGCCCAGACCGGCTTCGACGTGGCCGGGCGGGTCGTGCACCACCTCGAGCGCACCTGCGCCTGAGGGCATCGACACCCCTGGCGTGACCGGTTTCACGCGCCCCCGGCAGAACCGGCGCGGACCGCTGCAGACGCCCTAAAGCGACTCGCTGCGACCGCCGATAGATTCGTCATTAGCCTTTCCGGAGTGCCGGTCCGCGCGCCTCGGACCCCCATCCCCTCATGCCCAGCCCCACCCGCCAGTTCGGCCAGCTCCGTCTGATCGGTCGCATGTCGCTGTGGTTTGCCGCAGCCGCACTGGTCGGCCTCGTGGGCGTGCTGCTGCTGGCCCGACCCGCCTCCGGCGACTATGTCGAACTGGTCCGGAACATGAGCCTCAGCCGCCAGCAGCTGCCGGTCCTGATGCTGGTCGGCGGTCTCCTGCTCGGTATCGGGACCGCCCTCACGACCTGGCTCATCGCGCTTTACAGCAGCTTCCGGATTGCCGGACCGCTGCACCGCTTCTGCCTGGACCTGGAACAGGGCATCCGGGACGGTGAAGTGCCGAGGATTCGCCTGCGCGCCGAGGATGACGCCCAGGAGGATGCACGACGGCTCGAGGAAACCATCCGCCGACTCTATCGTCACTACGACGAGATCGCAGGTGCCCTGGAAAGCGCGTCGCTGCAGGTCCGTCGCGGTGCGCCCGGCGAAGGCGGCGATGCCCTCGAGCGCGTCCATCGCCTGGTGGACGAGGTGCGCCTGTGAGCCTTGCGCCCCTGCGCGTCGCCCTGGCGGCCATCGTCACCGGCTGCATCGGCCTGTGGGTGTCCGCCCAGTCACCCGGGACGGACCCACTGGCCGCGCGTGCCTGCGCCGATTGCCATGTCAGTTCGGGTCAGGTGGACCCGGCGCGCGCGAATGTCCTGCTCGCCGGCCAGGAGACCCTTTGCCAGGACTGCCACCCGCGCGCTGCGGTCGCCAGTCACCCGACCGGCATCAAGCCCAGCATGGCGCCGGTGGCGGAGTACCCGGTGGACTGGAAGGGCGAGCTGACCTGCAGTTCCTGTCACCTGATCCACGGCGAGCACGGCGCCCTGCGCGGCGAACGGCGGCGGCGCGAATTCTGCCTGGCCTGCCACGACGATGGCTTCTTCGAGCGCATGGCCGACGGTGGCCGATCGCTGGTGGTCTCGGCGCACCTGGAGTCCTCGTCTGCCGAGGGTGCCACGCCCTTGCTCGACCCCTACACGACCCAGTGCATGGACTGCCACGGCGACAATGGCGACGGGGCCATCGACGTGAGCCAGCAAGCCATTTCCCGTCATGGTGCCAGCGGGGTCAATCACCCGGTGGGCATCGACTACGACAAGGCCAGCGGATTCGGCGGTTTCCGGGCCCGCCGGGCGCTCGATCCCGGAATCGAACTGCCGGGCGGCCTGGTGAGCTGCATCTCCTGTCACCGCGGCTACAGCCAGCAGCATGGCGCAATCCGTGTCGCCCGGCGGGGCGGTGGCCTGTGCCTGGAGTGCCACGACCTATGAAAAAGCCCCAGTCCAGTCATCGCCGCCGACGCGTCTATGTGGATGGCGACATCCAGGGTCGCCTGATCGTCGCCCTGGTCCTGCTCGAGGTCGGCCTGCTGATCGCCGCCTGCGTGGTGCTCTACCTGCGCTTCGGCGCCGTCATCGACGACAACCTCTACGTCATCCATGCGTCGGACCGGACACCCTTGCTGCCGGCGCTCGGCTGGGAGCTGGCGCGGGTGGTCCTCGTCTGTGCGGCGGTGAACACGGTCGCCCTCGTGGTCGCTCACCGTATCTGGTCCCGGCATGTGCGGCAGGTCCTCGACGGCATGCGGCGACGGCTGGATCGGGTCGCCGACCTCGAATTGCGGCCGGATCCGCAGGCGCAACAGGAGACCCACCGGCATCGCCTGGTGGACCTGACCGAGAAATGGATCGAGGGCGAGCGCAGGCGCATGGTGGCGGTCCGGATCGCCACCGCGCGTCTCCCCGCCAGGCTGCCCGCCGACCCGAAGGGACGCGAGGCAGGCGAGGCGCTGGAATCCCTCAGGGAAGCGGCCAGTCAGCTGCGTCATGGAAGCCACGCCGACGAAACCCGGGACGCGGGTTGAGGACACCGAGATGCTGAACATGGAATGGAATGCCGCTCTGGAAGTGGGCGTCGGCGAAATGGACCAGGACCACCAGGTACTGTTCGACTTGCTGCTCCGCATTCAACAGGCCGACGAACGGGGCGATTTTGGCGAAGCCAATGCCGTGCTCGTCGAACTCCATGGCTACACCGAGTGGCACTTCGCCCGCGAGGAGGCGCTGATGCGCATCCATGGCTACGAGTTCGCTGCAGAACATGGCGAGGAGCACCAGCGCCTGGCACGCCAGGTGGCCGTCATGCAGGACGAACTGGCCCATGACCACCTGATGCCCCACGACGTCGCCAACTTCATGCAGCGCTGGCTGGTCAATCACATCGCCGGTGCCGACCGCCACGCCGGCGAAGCGATCGCCCAGTCGCGCCAGCGGCGGGACGCGGGTCGCTCGCCATCGGCGGCACCCGATCAACCGGACTGAGCCCCCCGCGGCTCTGGCGTGGGCCGGTCGCCAGCGCGCTAGGCTAGAATAGGGGTCTTGTCGCAAGCGCAGCGGAGCAGGCCATGAGCCACAAGGTGTTTATCGACGGTCGCCACGGTACGACCGGCCTGAAGATCGACGAGCGGCTGTCCGGTCGCGAGGGCATCCAGATCCTGACGATCCCGGAATCCCAGCGCAAGGACCCGGAGGTCAAGGCACGCTACGTGAACGAGGCCGACGTGGTCTTCCTGTGCCTGCCCGACGCCGCCTCGCGCGAGTCCGTCGCCCTGCTCGACCCCGCCAACACCCGCACCCGCTTCCTCGACGCGAGCACCGCCCATCGGACCCATCCGGACTGGGTATATGGTCTGCCCGAGCTCTCGGCGGCCCACCACGAACGAGTCCGCAACGCCCGCAAGGTCGCCGTGCCGGGCTGCCACGCAAGCGGCTTCATCATGCTGGTCCAGCCGCTGGTCGCGGCAGGCATCCTGCCGCCGGACTACCCGCTCAGCACCTACTCGATCACCGGCTACAGTGGTGGCGGGAAGGAGATGATCGCCAGCTACGAGGGTCCGGAATCGCTCCCTGACGCGATGAAGAGCCCCCGCTTCTACGCCCTCGGCCTGGGCCACAAGCACCTGCCGGAAATGCAGGTCATCTCCGGACTGGACGCGCCCCCGATCTTCACGCCCATTGTCGGCAGTTTCGCCCAGGGCATGGTGGTCGCGGTTCCGCTGCATCCCGCGCGCCTCGCCCGCCCGGTCACGCCCGCGGACCTCCAGCGTTTCTATGCCGAGCACTATGCCGGGCAGACCTTCGTCCAGGCCATGCCCCTCGACGCCGCGCCGCTGCTCGACAACGGCTTCCTGCCCGCGACCGCCTGCAATGACACCAACCGCGCCGAGATCTTCGTCTTCGGCCATCAGGACCAGATCCTGCTCGCGGCCCGCTTTGACAACCTGGGCAAGGGCGCCTCGGGTGCCGCGATCCAGTGCATGAACATCATGCTCGGACTGCCCGAGGACGCGGGGCTGAAGGCCTGAGCATGGGTCGACTCGTCCTGGCCGGCCTGGCGATCCTGTTCGCATCCCTGGCGTGGGGCCAGGGGGAGCGGCCGGTGTCGGGCCAGCCCTCGATGCCGCCCGTGCCTCAGCCGATTCTCGCGCCCCAGGCCTGCACCTGCTCAGCGCCAACGGCCCTGGGCGCGGGCGCCGGCCAGGCCAGCCATATCGCCAACTGCCAGTGCGGCGCCCTGCAGTGCGTGGTGCATGTGGAATCGGGCCGCATGAGTTGCCGCTGAGCCCACCGGGCAGCCGGGCTGGCGCCCGGTCTTGAAACCGGCACCGGCGGCCGCATCTGCGTTGCGAGGCACCCACGCCTCTGCCCGGGCGGCCATGAACAAGCTCCTTGCCCTCTTCACGCTGGTCCGCAGCGATCTGCGCATCCTGTGGAACGCGCTCCGGCATCCGGATCGCCCGCGCTGGCTATGGCCTGCCGTCGGGCTGCTGGTGCTCTACGTGATCTCGCCCATCGACCTGATCCCCGAGGCGCTCCCGGTGGTCGGTGTGCTGGACGATCTGGTCCTGATTCCGCTCGTCGTTGGCTGGCTCGTCGGACGGCTGCCCGCCCATCTCAGACCCGGCCTACCGGACTGAGCCAGCCCCCCTGGGTAGCCGCCGGCGGACGTCCGGGGCGCATTTTCGGCAGTGCAGCATGGTTCGGCTATGATCCCTCCATGTCCGTGCGCCACCTGCTCCTCGTGTTGATGATCCCGCTGCTGCTGTCGGGCTGCAGCCGTGAGCGGACCTACGCCCAGGAATCCTACGTCTTCGGTACGCGGGTCGAAGTGGTGGTCTTCGGGCGGGACGAACACGGGGCGCACGAGGCACTGGCGGCCGTCCTGCGCGACTTCGATCGCATGCACCGCGCCTACCATGCCTGGGAGCCGTCGGAGCTCACCGCACTGAATGCCGCGATTGCGGATGGCCGACCGATGGAGGTCTCCGAGGAGCTGGCCGCGATGCTCACCGATGCCCAGCGACTGTCCGCGCTCGGCGAGGGCCTTTTCGACCCCGGCATCGGACGACTGATCGAGCTCTGGGGATTTCACACCGACACCTTCCGTCCCAAGCTGCCCGAGGAGGGCGCGATCCAGGCACTGCTTGCGCGGCATCCCGGGATTCGCGACCTGGAGATCGACGGCCGCAGGGTCAGCAGTCGCAACCGGCTGGTTCAGCTCGACCTGGGCGGCTATGCCAAGGGGTATGCGCTCGACCGGGCCAACACCCTGCTGCGCGGCATGGGGATCCGCAATGCCCTCATCAACATCGGCGGCAATGTCATGGCCCTCGGCGCCCACGGCGACCGGCCCTGGCGCATCGGCATCCAGCATCCCCGGGATGGCGGCGTGCTGGCGTCGATGCCCCTCTACGACGGCGAGGCGGTCGGGACCTCCGGTGACTATCAGCGCTACTTCGAGGTCGATGGCGTCCGCTACTGCCACCTGCTCGACCCCCGCTCCGGGCGTCCGTCCCGCGAGACCCGCTCGCTATCGGTCCTGGTGACACCGCGGCCCGGGGCCGGCACCCTGTCGGACGTGGCCAGCAAGCCGCTCTTCATCGGCGGCAGCGACTGGCGCGCGCTGGCGCGGCGCTACGGGGTCGGCAATGTCCTCAGGGTCGATGCCAGCGGCCGGATCGAGGTGACCCGCGAACTCGATCGCCGGCTCGAATACCACGGCGACACGGTCGCCGACAGCGTCGTGGATTGACGACGGCCGCCCCTCAGCCGGGAAGGGCCTGCGGGACCTGGCCGCGCCGGTCGATGACCTGCCCGAGCGTGACACCCTGGCGCATCACCGTATAGAGCGGTGTGCCGCCGATGCCGTCCAGGCAGCCCAGGTGACTGTTGGCAATCACGAAGGCGGCCCGCGCGGGGTCCCGGACCACCTCGAAGCGCGGCGACAGCCAGGCCCGCGCCTGGGCAGGTTCGGCGCACACGGCCACCGGAATCGGGTCGCGGCTGGCAGGCGGGACGATGGCGGCCCAGCGGTTGAGGTACTCGGCACCTTCGCGCACGCTGGCGGCGCTGTAGTCGAGGACCCAGCCCCGCGCCGCGCCGCGCAGCCCGCTCACCAGACTGTTGTAGTAGGCATGGCCGTAGGGGTGAAGGTGGATCAGCGTGATCGCGTGCGAGACGGCCAGGAGGCTCACCACGATCGCCAGCGACCAGGCCGCGACCGACTGGCCCCGGACGGTCTGCCACAGCATGCGCCAGCCCAGGGCTGCAGCCACGGCCATCGGCGGCAGCAGGTACAGGAACTGACGAAGCCCGTCGGCGAGGGCGGGCCGGAACAGCCACGCGTAACCCATCGGCAGCACGATGGCCAGCACCAGCGGCAGATGCATCGGATGCGCGTGACGCGAGCGCCGGCGTCGCTCATGTTCCGAAGCGCCGCCGCCGACCTGCCAGGGACGGCCGCCGAGGGCCAGCGCAAGGCCGATCAGCATCAGCTCGGGCAATTTGACGACCAGATACTCGTGCAGGTAGCTGCGCGGCACCTCGTTGCTCATCAGCAGCGAGCCATCCACCAGGGTCGGCACAACGGAGGTGACCCCGGCCGGCCCGGCGGGCAGGAAGAGGGACTGGAGTGGACCGAGCACCACGGCGGGCCGCCCCAGAAGCGCGATCGCGGCGGCGAGGAGGGCCGCAGGCAGCAGCGCGCGCAACTGGCCCGGCAGGGATTTCAACGGCGACTCGGCGCGTCGATGCGACACCACCAGCAGGGTGATCAGCAGGGACAGGGGCACGAGCCAGGCGCCGTCGCCCACGCCGAAGGCCAGGCCAGCGGCGAAGCCCAGGCCCCACACCGTGCCGCGCCGGAAGGCCGGCTGTTCCGCCACCAGACAGGTCTGGAGGTAGAGGGCCCAGACCAGCGCAGCGGCGAGCGGAATCTCGAGTGTGTGCGTGAACATCGCACCGCTCCAGGACCCGGTCAGGCAGAGAATAACGGTCGCCAGTAGGGCGGCCACCTCGCCAGCCAGCAGGCGCGCCAGGCGCCACACGGCGAGCAGGCCGGCGAGGCCCGCCAGACCGCTGAGCAGGTGTCGCAGATCCCACACGCTGCCGTGCCAGACCAGCTCGAGCAGGGCGGCGAAGAGATCGAAGAGCCCACCGGTCTGGACGGCCTCGAGGTGCTGCAGCGCCGAACCGGTGAAGCCGAACCGGTAGAAGTCGAGCAACTGCCGGCCGTACATCTGGCGCTCGGCCTCGCCGCTGGCGAGGCCATAGCGGTTCCAGGTCAGGGCCAGGAAGAGCACGGCGAACGCGCCCAGGGCCAGCGCGGCGGGACGGGCCAGCGCACGCAGGTCCAGCCTGCCCAGCGCCGGAAGCCCGAGTCGCGCACCACTTGCCTGATCCATCCTCTCTCCCGATCGCGCCGCCCCGAGTGCGGCCCGTACGCCTACAACCCGTGGGCGACCCCTTGGCCCGACCCCGCCTCGGCCGTGGTGGCCGCAATGGGGCGCTCCGGGAGATAGGCCGCCACCTGGCACAGTATGGCACCCACATAGGGGATCGTCTGCATCAGCAGGATGCCGACCCAGATCCGCGATTCCAGGCCCTGGGCATCATGCAGCCAGACTAGGGCCAGCGCGGCCAGGACCAGCGCGATCAGCAGGCCCACCTCCTCGCGGATCGGCGAAAAGAAGGCCAGCTTGCCCTTTTCCTTCCAGCTCTTCGGCGTGCGCACGAACTCGCCCCGACGCTTGAAGATGCCGGCGAAGATCCCGCGCGCGATGGCATGCGACATGCCGACCGAAAGCACCGAAGCGCCCAGGATGTCGATCCACGGGCAGGCCATCGTGCGCCGGTAGAGGACCGGGCCGAGCGCCGCCTTGAACACCATGAACCCGAGCACCGGCAGAGCCAGGGTCACCACCGGCAGGCTGAAGGATTTCGGATACATCAGGATCCCGAAGGTCCAGGCCAGGCTGGCGAAGACGAACACCAGCTGCAGCGCATCGCCGAGCCACTGGAACCAGCCGGTCAGGAAGTGATAGCGCTGGGCCAGCGTCAGCCGCCCGGCACCCAGCAGGGACGGCAGGTGGTGCTTCAGGATCTGCATCGCGCCGAAGGCCCAGCGGAAACGCTGTGTCTTGATGGCGGCGAAGTCGGAGGGCGTCAGGCCACGGCCGAGCACGTGATCCACATAGCGGGTGTCGAGCCCCTGCTTGATGAGGCGCAGCCCGAGCTCCGTGTCCTCGCAGATGCACCACTCCGACCAGCCACCGTGGCTGGCCAGCGCCTCGCGGCGCACCAGGGTCATGGTGCCGTGCTGGATCAGCGCATTGCGCTCGTTGCGGTGGTGCATGCCGATCCGGAAGAAGCCGTCGAACTCCCAGTTGCACATCCGCCGGAAGGCCTGGTTCTCCCAGTCGCGGTGGGCCTGCGGTGCCTGGACCACGGCCACGTCCGGCGAATCCGTGAAGTGGGGTACGAGCACCGCCAGCCAGTCGGGTTCGACCACGTAGTCCGCATCGACCACGCCCACCACCTCGGCGCGCGGATCGGTCTGCTCGAGCGCGAAATTGAGGGCGCCGGCCTTGAATCCGGGCCATTTCGGCAGGTGGAAGAAGCGGAAATTGGGCCCCAGGCCCGCCATGTAGGCCTCGACCGGCTTCCACAGGCTCTCGTCGGTGGTGTTGTTATCCACCACCAGCACCTCGAAATTGGTGTAGTTGAGGCGGGCCAGACTCTCGATCGTGGCGATCACCATCTCGGGCGGCTCGCTGTAGCAGGCCAGGTGGACCGATACGAACGGCTCCTCGGCCGCGGGCAGCGGCGTACGCGGCCCGAAGCGACGCCGCCAGCGCCCCTTGAACATGACCTCGCCGAACTCGAAGCCATGGGCCAGCAGCACGGCCGCGGTCAGCCCCGCGGCGCCCATCAGCAGCATCAGGCCGATCTGCGCGTTGTCGGTCAGGTAGTAGTCCTCCGGCACGTTGAGACTCACCACGAAGACCGAGATGCAGGCCTGGATCAGGGCCGCCAGCCACAGCCGGCCCCGGGCGCCCCAGCCACGCAGGAACAGGGCCACCAGGAACATCGGTACGAAGGCGATCTTGACCGCGGTGATCGCCTTCTGCTCCCAGCGGATGTCGTTCAGCACCAGACCATCGAGGGGAAACTTCGGCGTGCGGTCGGCTTTGAAGAGGCCCCAGTAGGGACCCGCCCAGCCCTCGAGGTCCACTTTCCAGGGCTGGTCGAAGGCTTCCATCAGGTAGTAGTCGAGTCCGCGCTCGCGGGCGAGGGGGAGGAATTCGCGGATGAAGCGGGCTTCGCCCGCCACGCTGGCTTCGGCCGCACCGATTTCGGGCCCGCGGCTGGGCCAGCCGATCTCGCCGATGACGATCCGCTTGCCGGGGAAGGCGGCCACCAGTTCGTCGTAGCGCTGCATCGCGTAGCCGACCGCCTGCTCGACCGGGATGCCTTCGTGGAAGGGCAGAAGGTGGACGGTCACGTAGTCCACGTGCTCGGCCAGCTCGGGATGCTTCAGCCAGACGTGCCACGGTTCGGCAGTGGACACCCCCTTGCCGGTGCCGGCCAGCTGCTTGCGCGCGACATCCAGATACACAATCAGCTGCTCGACTGACAGGTCGTTGCGCAGCAACACCTCGTTGCCGACCATCACCCGGTCCACGTGGCGATAGTCGCGCGCCTGCGCGATGGCCGCGCCGAGCTCCTTGATGTTGTTGCCGTGGTCACCCGAGATCCACGCCCCGGCGGTGACGCGCATACCGTGCAGCTCAGCGAGGGGGATGATGGACGGGTTCTCGAGGGCGCCGTAGGTGCGGATGCGCGGCGAGCTTCGGGACAGCAGCAGCAGGTCGGTGCTGATCTGCTCCATGCTCGGGTACTCGGCGCGCGTCGGCCACTGGTTGCGCTGGTAGGGGCTGTAGGCGAAGCCGTGGATCTCACCCGCCGCGTCACCGAAGCTGACGCCCCGGTTCGACCACCCCCAGATCAGGTATTGCAGATAGCCCACCAGAGCGGCCACCAGCAGCGCCGCCACCAGGCGCCACGTCCAACGCATGGCTTGCTTCATCCAACGACCTCTCGTGTCGCACGTCATCATGCTTGCACTCTCCACCCACTGGCCGGAGAATGCGGGTCGATCCGCGCCGGAACCTGCCGCCCTGTCATTGCACGGGGCGGAGCAGGGACATATTCCGACACCTTCGCGGCGCGATTCTACGTTGGGGCGACAGACCCCGGCAGTGCATTTCGTAACAGAGATTGCACTGCACAATACGGCAAGGAGAACGCATGACCGCGGACGCCAGAAACATGGTGGGGATCATGCTCGTCGCGGTACTGGCACTGCTGTTGGCGCTGCTGGCACGGCTCGGGCTGGTCGAGAATGAAAGTCTCGTGGTGGCCTGCAGCGGGCTGAGGGACGCGGCCTGCGGCACGGCCCTGGTGGCGCGCGAAGCGGTGGTCCGGAGCTTCGTCGGTGGCTACCTGGGCTGGATCGCGGTGGGCTCGGCGGGACTGGGGCTGGTGGCGCACTGGCGCCTGGCGGCCTGGTCGGCCTGGATCCTCGGCATCGCCGGCATGGTGCTATACAACGTGGAACCCGCCTCCGTCGCCGCCCTGCTCGCCCTCCTGCTGCTCGCGCGGCGGCCATCCGCCCGCCGCCAGCAACAGGCACAGCACTAGCCAGCCCAGCGCCTCCGGATTGCCCGGCTCGGGGACCGCTCGGGCCACGCCCGCGATCACCAGCACCATCGCCAGGAGGCCCGACGACCGACGGTCGGTTTCGGGCCGTATCAAGGCGAGCGCCGGCGCAACGCCCGCATACAGCCACCACGGAAAGTCCCGGTAGCGCGGATCCACCGCCAGCCAGAGCGCGGCTGTTGCAGCACAAAACAGGATCACCATCCGGAGCCCCTCGCGCCATCGGCCGGGGACACCCGCGGCCGCCAGCAGCAACCACAGTGGGCCCAGACAGAGCACCCCGCCAAGGACCAGCGCCTCGCGCGCGTCGCGCCAGGCGACCTGTGCGTGCTCGATTGCCATCCCGCCGCAGAGTCCACCCCACAGGCCGACCAGCCCCCACGCCAGGCACTGCGCCGGCGGCCGGCGGCGGCCGAGCGCCACCAGTACCAGCAGGACGGCGCCGAGCAGTGCGGTCAGCAGCGGCAGGCCCCAGCCGGCGCGTTCGCTGAGGGGCCCATCGAGCGGGAACTTGGCATTGCCGGTCACGTCGAGGATGCCCCAGTGGCCCCCGACCGTCCCTTCCAGCCGGCGCTTCCAGGGCTGGTCGAAGGCTTCGATGAGGTTGTAGTCCCATCCCTCCCGGTTGGCCCGCAGCAGGAGTTCGCGCACGAAGCGCGCTTCGGCGACGCGCCCCGGCGCTGCGCCCTCCCGTTGACGCCCCTCGGATGGCCAGCCGGTCTCGCCGATCAGGATCGGCTTGCCGAACCGATCGGCGACCTGCCGGCGGATGTCCGCCACGTGCTCTACGGCCTGAACCACGCCGACGGGCTGGTCTTCCCAGAACGGCAGGATGTGAATGGTCACGAAATCGACCGATGCCGCGAGCTCGGGATGGCGCAGCCAGAACTCCCAGACGTCCGCATAGGTGACCGGCACCCGGACGCCGGCGCGGACGCGCCCGAGCCAGCGGGCCAGCGCCTCGGCATCCTGCTCACCACGCAACAGGACCTCGTTGCCGACCACCACGCCCCGGACCGTGCCCGGATAGGCGTTGGCCAGTTCGATGACCCGCTCGACCTCGCGCGCATTGGCCGCCGGATCCCGTCCGATCCAGGCGCCCAGCAGCACTTCCATGCCCAGCGCGCGGGCCGCGTCCGGGACCGCATCGAGGCCCTGGTTCACGGCATAGGTGCGCACGCAGCCGGTCATCGCCGCCAGGGCCGCCAGGTCGCTGCGGATCTCGTCCGGCGAGACGTGGGCTGCCGCGTCGAGGGGTGACAGGCCGGGTCGGTAGAAGGGGCTGTAGGACACGCAGCGGATCCGTTGGCCGCCGGCGTCGGGCAGGGCGGTCGGCTGCTGCGCCATGGCGATCCAGGCCAGGAGGGCCAGGGAAGCCAGCAGATGGACGACGGCGATCAGGCGCCAGGGGGCAGGGGCGGGAGGTCGGGACATCGTCGTCGGGCGCATGCGAAGGCCAAGTATCTTAGAGCCGGACCGGGTTGACGCGCTCGACTTGTAAGGGAATCGTGCCGCCCCGGATACTGTCGCGATGCATCGCTCACCCGTCGTGACCATCGTCATCGCCCAGCTGCTCGGGACGTCCCTCTGGTTCTCCGCCAACAGCGCGGCGGACGACCTGATGCGGGCCTGGCAGATCACCCTCGGCGACCTGGGTTCGCTCACCAACGCCGTCCAGGCGGGCTTTATCGCCGGCACCCTGTTCTTTTCGCTGACCGGCCTGGCCGACCGTTTCGCGGCCAGCCGGATCTTCGGGCTGTGTGCGGTCGCCGGTGCCGGCTTCAATGCCGCCTTCGCCCTCCTCGCGGGCGGACTCGAGGCCGGGCTGCCCCTGCGCTTCGCGGTCGGTTTCTGCCTGGCCGGCGTCTATCCACTGGGGATGAAACTGGTCGTGAGCTGGGTGCCGGAGCGGGCGGGGGCCGCGCTGGCCCAGCTGGTGGGCATGCTGACCCTGGGCACGGCCCTGCCCCACGGTGTCCGCTGGATCGGCGGAGACTGGCCCTGGCAGGGGCCGATCCTGGTGTCCTCGGTCCTGGCGCTCATCGCCGCGGGCCTGATCGTGGCCCTCGGCGACGGCCCGCACCTCAAGCGCCGCCATGACGCGCCGCCGCTGCGCCTCGGGCGTGTCATCCACGCCTTCCACCTGCCGGCGTTCCGCGCCTCGGCCCTGGCCTATTTCGGCCATCAGTGGGAGCTCTATGCCTTCTGGACCATCGTCCCGAGCCTGGCCGTCATGACCGGCGTCGCCGACGCATTCGGTGGCGCCTCGGCCGTCGCCTTCGCGGTGATGGGCTTCGGCACCCTCGGCTGCCTTGCCGGCGGCGAACTCTCGCGGCGCATCGGCAGCGCCCGCGTCGCGGCGATCGCGCTGGCCGGCTCCGCGGCCTGCTGTGCGCTTTTTCCGCTGAGCTCCGGCCTGCCTCCATGGCTGGTCGGCGGCCTGCTGCTGCTGTGGGGGACCACCGTGGTGGCCGATTCGCCCCACTTTTCCGCCCTCTCGGCCCGTGCCTGCCCGCCCGAAATCGTGGGTAGTGCGCTGGCGTTCCAGAATGCCATCGGTTTTGCAGTGACCATGGGATCGATCGCGCTCAGCACCCACCTGGTGGCCAGCTGGGGCGCCAGCATCGGCTGGCTCCTGTTGCCGGGTCCCGTGCTCGGCCTCCTGGCGCTCTCGCCCCTGCTGCGTCGCGCCGCCTGAACTGCGGAACGCCGGGCACCGCAGGCGATCAAAGACACGACGACCGCCGGGACCGGGCGGTCGTCGACCGTGTAAGCCCGGGGCATCCGACGCCGTCCATAGGCCATCGGCGCTGCCGCCGTGGAACCGGAGAAGACCCCATGAAAAGACGAGAGATGCTGGTCGGCCTGGCCGGGCTCGCCCTGGGCACGAGCCTGCCATCGCTGGCCCGCCAAGGAGCGACCCCCATGCGCCTCGACAAGCCCCGGGAAGCCTGGGCAGCCCTGCTGCCGGCCCCTGCCTATGCGGTCCTCTTCGAAGAGGCCACCGAGCGGGCGGGCAGCAGCCCGCTGAACGAGGAGAAGCGCGCCGGCACCTTCGTGTGTGCCGCCTGTTATCTGCCGCTCTTCAGCAGCAAGGCCAAGTACGACAGCGGCACCGGCTGGCCGAGCTTCTACCAGAGCCTCCCGGAAGCGGTGGCCACCAAGACCGACTGGAAGTTGATCCTGCCCAGGACCGAGTATCACTGCGCCCGCTGCGGCGGGCACCAGGGACACGTCTTCGACGATGGGCCGCCGCCCACCGGGAAGCGCTACTGCAACAACGGGCTGGCGCTGCGCTTCGTGCCGGAAGCCGAGGCGCTGCCCGAACTCCGGAGCTGAGGCATCCGCCCCGGTGGGTGCTTGTCGGGTTCCGGCCGGGTGTCGCAAAGCCGACACGGCGAGGTCGCGTAACCCGCTGTTTTCCCGGTGCAATCCGCCTGGCCCGGTTCCTGCGAATCGTTGGCCGTCAGCCAATTTGCGGAGGCGGAACGATGCCCAAGCCCGGAAAACACATCCTCGTCTGTGTCCAGTCGCGCCCCCCCGGCCACCCGCGGGGCTCCTGTGGTGAGAAGGGTTGCGCCCAGGTCTACCAGCGCTTCATGGACGAGTTCCAGAGCCGCAACCTGTGGGCCGATTTCCTGCTCACCAATACCGGCTGCCTGGGCCCCTGTTCGGCAGGCCCGACGGTTCTGGTGTATCCGGACAGCGTGATGTACAGCGGGGTCACCCCGGCCGACGTGCCGGAACTGATCCAGAAGCACCTCATCGGCAACGAACCCGTCGAGCGTCTTCGGACCGCGCCGGGCGTGTGGGACTGAGCCCATGGACGAGTCACGTTTCCGGATCGGAGAGATGGTCTTCGCCAGCGCGCGCATCCTCAACGACGGGGGCCTGCCCGACCTGGCCCTCGACGCCGTGATCGCCGAAGCGGGCAGCAAGGGCGTGGTGGTGCGCTGTGGCCATCTGGCCGAACTGCCCGACGCCGAGGTGTTCCTGGTGCGCTTCGAGGATGCTGGCGGCACGCTGGGCCCACCGGTCGGCTGCCTGGCCGAGGAACTGGCCAGCGCACCGCCCGCCTGAATCCGACCGCCCCGCGCCCCTGCCTCAGCCTGCTCGCAGACCCGACAAGGCGTCGAGCACACGCGCAGGCGTGACGGGCTTGGTCACGAGCCCATGGATCCCGAGGGAGACCACCGGGCTCAGCCGGGCGCGGTCCCGCTGGGCGGTCACCAGGATGACGGGCGCCGCTCCGCCGATGGCGCGGTAGTGGCTCAGGAAAGCCTCGCCGCTGCCCGCCGGCATGTCGCACTCCATGAAGATCGCGTCGTAGCGACGCTCGACGGCCATGCCCAGGGCCTGCTCTCCGTCGTGGGCGACCGCCACCTCATGTCCGGCCAGACGCAGGATACCGGCGAGCGTCTCGCGCTCGATGGCCGAATCGTCGGCGACGAGTACCCGCAAGGCTTCCAAGTCCCCCCCGGGTCCGGCTGATGCGGAATCATGACCACCGCGGACCTTGCTGAATTGGATTTCGGGCGCCGCTCGGGTAAGGTTCAGCGCGACCCGCCCCTGCCCCAACGTGTCCAAACCACCTCCGCTTCGCTCGGCCGCTGACCGGATCCGCCAGATCGTCCTGTTCGAGCTGGGCGGCCTGCTGCTGATCACGCCACCGTTCATGTGGGCATCGGGCGTCGGACTCGGTGAGTCCCTGGGCCTGCTGGCGTCCGCCGCCCTCGTCGCGGCACTGTGGAATGCAGCCTACAACGTGGGCTTCGACCTCGTCGAGGGTCGGATGACCGGGCGGACCGCAGATCGACGCCCCTGGCGATTGCGGGCCCTGCACGCGGTGGGCTTCGAGTCGGGGCTGCTGCTGCTGACGCTCCCCCTCGTGGTGCTATGGACGGACCTGGACTGGGGTGCCGCGCTGGTGGCCGATCTGGCGCTCGCCGCCGCCTATGTGGTCTACGCCTTTGTCTTCAACCTGGCCTATGACCGGACCTTTCCGATCATCGCCGCGGCCGGCAGGGACGCATCCCGCCCGGATTGACCACGGGGCGCGCCCGCGTCCACCATCAGGCCGATTGCCCGGAACCCGCCATGCCCGACATCCAAGCCGACATCCCGCTGACTGCGCTCAACACCTTCGGCCTGCCGGCGGTGGCAAGGCATTACGTGCAGATTCGATCCGTGCCGCAGTTGCAGGCGCTGGTGCGTGGCGGTGCCCTTGCCGACGGCCACGTGGTGCTGGGTGGGGGAAGCAATACGATCCTGGTGGGCGACGTGGCGCCCGTGCTCCTCCACGTGGGCCTTCGCGGACGACGGCTGATCGCCGAGGACGAGGACGGCTGGTGCGTCGAGGCCGCCGCTGGCGAAGGCTGGCATGACTTCGTGCGCTGGACCCTGGCCCAGGGCTGGCCCGGGCTCGAAAACCTGTCGCTGATTCCCGGGACGGTCGGTGCGGCGCCCATCCAGAACATCGGTGCCTACGGCATCGAGATGGCGGCGCGCTTCGAGTCCCTGGATGCCGTGGACCTGGCCACCGGAGCCATCCGCCGCTTCGACGCAGCCGAGTGTGCCTTCGGCTACCGCGACAGTTGCTTCAAGGGCGCGGAGCAGGGCCGGTGGATGATCGTCGCGGTCCGCTTCCGCCTGCCCAGAGCGTGGTCGCCGGTGCTGGACTATGCGGACGTGGCGGACGAGCTGCACGCGCTGGGACATCGCGAGGCCACGCCGACGGCCGTCTCGGATGCCATCATCCGGGTGCGGCAACGCAAGCTGCCCGATCCGGCCCGGATCGGCAATGCAGGCAGCTTCTTCAAGAATCCGGTGGTCGACGGGGCCCGTCTCGCGGCCCTCCAGGCCGCCCACCCGAATGCCCCTGCCTATCCGCTGGCCGGCGGCGGCGCCAAGCTCGCCGCCGGATGGCTGATCGACCAGTGCGGCTGGAAGGGCCGCGCCATCGGCCCGGTCGGGGTGTACGAGCGACAGGCACTGGTGCTGGTCAACCGGGGCGGGGCCACGGGTGCGGACGTGCGCCATGCTGCCGAAATGATCCGCCGCAGCGTCCGCGAGCGCTTCGGCATCGAACTCGAGCCGGAGCCGGTGTTCGTGGGCGGCTGAGGGCGGGCACCCGAGGCCGGCCCGGACAGTGCTCGACCTGCCCGCGGACGCGGCAGGGGCTTAAGAACCGGCGCGGCCTGCCGACAATCACTCCATTGCGAACCCTCGGAACGGGACGGATCACCATGGAAGACAACGAACTGCGTCGCGGCAGCAGCGCCCGGACGCCGGATCTGGACTGGAGCCAGGTCCGCGAGACCGTCGTGATGCTTCAACTGGCTGCCGGTCAGATCGAGGCTGCGATGCGCGAAGGCAACAACTCGGTCGACGTCCTGATCGACAGCTTCACGACCCTGGCCGGCAGCATGCGGATGATCGCATCCACCGCCCAGAAACTCCCGGACACCGACGCCAACACACCGATCAAGGGCCAGCTCGCCAGCCAGGCAGCCGACGCCGGACAGATGGTCCATGCCTCGATCGTCGCCTTCCAGTTCTACGACAAGCTGGCCCAGCGGCTGGCCCACGTCTGCCACAGC
This sequence comes from Rhodocyclaceae bacterium, assembly GCA_020445805.1. Lineage (GTDB taxonomy): Bacteria > Pseudomonadota > Gammaproteobacteria > Burkholderiales > Rhodocyclaceae > Cognatazoarcus. The sequence goes on along the minus strand of JAGRFX010000016.1, from coordinate 19,970 downwards.
CTCGACGCGCTCGGACTGCTGGTGGCCGACCATGGAAGGCTCTTCAATCCGTCCGAATGGGTGGGTCTGCAGGAAAAGATCCGCGCGCGTTATTCCACGCAGGAAGAGCACGAGATGTTCGACGCGGTCATGAAGGGCATGTCGGTACAGGATGCCATCGACGACTACCAGGCCAAGGCCTCGGCCAAGCCCGACAACAGCGACATCGAGCTGTTCTGAGTCACCACCGCAGAATGTGAACCGTGCCCCCGCTCCGGGGGCTTTTTTATTGAATTTGTGATTTCAATCGGCCGGAGCCGGCCACCACTGCGCCACATCCATCGCGCCCTACCCCTCAAGAACTGAACATTCAGCACGAAACTGACCGCTCAGGTCACAATTCCGCGCGCCCATCCGCATTTTCGCCAAAATCGCAATTCAGTGTTGTTTTTTGCTTTTGTTGGTTATTTAATCGAATCAACAAAACTGCCAGGCACGCCACCTGGGGAGCAACCATGAATCCGCTGATGCAGCGCCTCTTCCACACCGTCCGCGACGGCCTGTTCATCATCTCCCGACAGGGGCAGGTGCGCTTCGCCAACGAGGCGGCCCTGCGGCTGATCCCATCCAGACTCGGGATGCCGATCAAGAATCCGCAGATCGCGCGGATGGTGTCGGCAGCCACGGCGGGCCACCTCTCCGTACCCCACATCGAGCGCATCCAGCTCGGCGAAGAATGCCTGGTGGCCGACGCCGATACGATCCAGGCGCATCTGCTGGCCAGCCCGGTCGGCACCGACTTCGTGGTGGTGCTCTACAACCTGACCGAAGACCAGTTCTTCTCCGCCGCCATCGACAACCTGGCCCAGTTGATGGAGCGCGAATGCCGCAACCCGATGGACCAGCTCGACGAAGCCCTGGGCGAGGTGCTCTCCCTCTGCGAAGGCGAAAGCGAGAGCGCGCGCCTGGCCGCGGCCCGCGGACGGGTCGCCACGATCGGGCAGCGCCTGAGCGAACAGGTATCGCGACTGTCGGCGCTGGCCTCCCTGTCCCAGGGGCATCCGATCCGCGCCGACGACCGCATCCTGGTGCGGGAATGGCTGAATGGCGAATGTCGTGCCCTGCGCGATGTCGCCATCGAGCGGGACGTGACCCTGGTGGCGCTTGCGGCCGATGACCTGCCCCCGCTCTATGGCAGCGAGCGCTGGCTCAGCCGAGCACTCCGGGAAGCCCTCGACAACGCGATCAAGTATGCCCCGGCCCGCAGCGAGATCCAGCTCAAGGCCGTCCTGCTGAACGGATTCCTGCGTATCTCGGTACGCAACGAAGGGGCCGGCGTCATGGCACCGGCGCTGCGCCAGCGCCTGATGCAGCCGGTCTATCGCGGCCGGAACGCGCGGGCCCGCAAGGAGCCCGGCTTCGGCATCGGCCTGCCGATGGCACGCCAGATCATCGAACTGCACGGCGGACGCATGAGCATCGAGCAGGACCTCGAGGACGACTTCAGCTGCGTCATCGAGCTGCCCGCAGGCGCACCGCAACAACAGGATGGCCAGCTCGACCTGGAGCAGGCCCAACGCTATGCGCGCGACCTCGCGCGCCTGATGGAGCGCCGCCGTGCGTCGGCGTCCGTTTCCGGGAGCCAGGCATGAACAAGATCATTCTCATCGTCGAAGACCAGGCCGACATCCGCAAACTGATCCGCATGACCCTCGAGTTCGGTGACTACGAACTCCACGAGGCCGACAACGGCGCCAGCGGCCTGCGCATGGTCGAAGGCCTGAAGCCCCACCTGATGCTGCTGGACGTGATGATGCCCGGCGAACTGGACGGCTTTCAGGTCTGCGAGCGGGTCAAGAGCAACCCGGGCCTGGCGGCCACCAAGGTGGTCATGCTGACTGCCCGCGGCCAGCAGACCGACCTGGAGGCCGGAGAAAACGCCGGTGCGGACGCCTATCTCACCAAGCCCTTCAGCCCGCTGGAGCTCATCGACACGGTCGAGGCCATGCTGGAAGCCCAAGCGGGCGAGGCCGCCTGAGCTTCGATCATGGCGATCGATTCTCAACGCCGCCGCTGGCTGACCGGAAGCGCTGCGCTGGCCGGACTGGCAATGGTTCCCCCCCTTGCCCAGGCCGCCGGAGCGCGACCGATCCTGATCGGGCTCGACGCCGAGTTTCGCGACCGGACCAGCACCTCCGACGACGCCATCCGCCTGGGCATCGAGCTCGCGATGGCCGACATCAACCGGGATGGCGGGCTGCTCGGCGGGCGCCCGCTCCAGCTCATGGCCCTGGACAACCGGAGCCTTCCGGCTCGCGGCGTCGAGAACGTGCGGGCCTTCGGCGCGACGCCGGAGCTGGTCGCCTACCTGTGCGGCAAGTTCAGCCCGGTGGCGCTCGAATCGCTGCCGGCAATCCACGAGCTCGGCCTGCCCCTGCTGGACCCCTGGGCCGCAGCCGACGGGATCATCGACAACGGCTACCAGCCCAACTACGCCTTCCGCCTCGGATTGCGCGACAGCTGGGCCATTCAGGTCCTGATCGAGGATCTGGCCCGGCGCGGCATCCGGGACATCGGCCTGCTCGTCCCCAATAGTGGCTGGGGACGCAGCAATGAGGCCGCGGCCCGGGCCTTCGTCGAGTCCCGCCCTGACCTCGCGCTGCGCTCCATCGAATGGTACAACTGGGGTGGCGAGACCGATCTGATGGACCGCTACCTGCCGCTCCTCGACAAGGGCGCGAAGGGCCTGGTCCTGGTGGCCAACGAGCCCGAAGGCGCCGTGCTGGTGCGGAACATCGCCAGCCTGCCCGAATCCCGACAGCTGCCGGTGGTGAGCCATTGGGGCGTCGCCGGCGGCAAGTTCGCGGAACTCTGCGGTCCGGCGCTGCAGGCCATCGACTTCAAGGTCGTGCAGACCTTCAGCTTCGCGCGTCTGCGCAACGCGGAGGCGCGCCGACTGGCAGAGCGCAGCGCCCAGGCCTTCGGCCTCACCGATCCCCTGGAGATCCCGTCGGCCCTGGGGATTGCCCACGCCTACGATCTGGTTCGACTGCTGGCGCTGGCCATCGCGCAGGCCGGCAGCACCGACCGGGGCGCCATCCGGTCGGCCCTCGAGACGCTACCCCCCCACGAAGGCGTGGTCCGGCGCTACGCACCGGCCTATACCGCCACGCGCCACGAGGCACTGGAGCCGCACGACCTGTTCCTGACACGCATCGATCGCAGGGGCCGGCTCCTGCCGGTGACTTCGGAGGGTTGATCATGCTCGCGCGTGTCACTTCCCGCTATCGGACCTGGGTAGAGAGCAGCCTCGCCAACCGCTTCTCGGTCGCCGCCACCTCCCTGGCCGGCGCCGCCGTGCTGACCCTGGCCGTGCTGACCTACGCGGTCATCAGCACCCTGCTGAACGATCGGGTGCTGGCCCGCATCGAGGCCCAGGCCGGCACCACCACCGCCCGCCTCAACTTCCAGCTCGAGAACCTGGTCCAGGCTAGCCGGGATCTCGCCAACCGCACACTGGTACGCACGGCCATTGCCGACTCGGCCGGTCGCCAGGCCTATCTCGGACCCTTCGTGCGCGAGTTCCGGGAGAGCCTGCCGGGCATCTGGTCGGTCGACATCGCGGACTTCCAGGGCAAGGTGCTGGTGCGCAGTGGCGAGCCCAGCCTGGCCGGCGACAACCACGAGCTCGCCGCCAGTGTGGCCGACAAGGGCGCCAGCCGGGCCGTCCTGCTCCAGGGGCCGGATCACATCCACCTGCTGCTCGCCTATCCCCTGTTCTATGCCCCCACCGGCACCTCCGAGGGCGCCGTGCTGGTTGAACTGGACCTGGACGGCATGTTCCGCAGCGCCTTCGCATCGATCGCGGACGACTACCAGCTTCGCCTCGTCGACGGCCTGGGCACGACCCTGCTGTCACTCGGCGCGGATGCGGAGCGCGCCGGGGTCGGCGTCTCGCTGCCGATCACCACGGGACAGGGGCAGGCCATTCCGCCCCTCTACGTTCGCGCGGAAATCGACTGGCTCGAGGCCCACGCACCGCTGATCGGGGTCTCGATTGCCTATCTGCTGATCGCGCTGGCCGCCCTCGTCGCCACCCGCAGCCTGGCCGTGCGCACGGCCCGCCGGCTGACCGGCCCGCTGCGCTCGCTTGCTAACACGGCCCGGCGGATCGCGGACGAGGGCGTTGCCGCCGGAAATGCCGCGGTCGAGCAGGGACCCGACGAGATCGGTGCCGTCGGCATGGCCTTCAACCGAATGCTGGATGCGGTCCGGGGCGCCCAGGATGGCCTCGAGCGGGAGGTGGAGCGTCGCACCGAAGCGCTCGCCGAAACCCAGGCCCGCCTCGCCGGCATCCTCGAGTCGATCCAGGACGTGCTCTACTCGGTCAGCCCCGATCTGCGCCAGACGCTCTATATCAGCCCGAGTGTCTATCGCATTACTGGCACCCGCTCCCTCGACCCGCGAGTGGACTTCGCCTGGCTGCGCTCGCTGGTGGTCGAGGAGGACCAGGAGGCGGTGGCCTACTCGTTCAAGAGCCTGCTGGAAGAGGGCTTCACGGAGCTGCGCTACCGGATACGCCGGCCGGACAACCAGCAGCGCTGGCTCTTCGAACGCATCTACCTGGTCTACAACGACCTGGGCGAGCCGGCCCACATCGACGGCATCATCAGCGACATCACGGAACACATCGAGGCCGAGCATGCCCGCGAGGCGGCCGAGCGGACCCTCCGTCTGAAGGACCGCGCCCTCGAATCGAGCCGCAGCGGCATCCTGATCCTGGCGGTGGGCGACGGCGTCGAGGAGCGCGTCGAATACACCAACCCCGCCTTTGCCGCCCTGACCGGCTACTCCACCGCAGAGACGATCGGGCGGGACTGGCGCTTCCTGCACGCCGACCGGCGCGATGCCGAGGCGGTCGCCAGCCTGCGGGAGGCCGTACGGCGTCGCGACGAGTGTGCCGTCACGCTCCGGCTGCGCTGCCGGGACGGCGAGCGACGCTGGTGCGAACTGTCGATCTCGCCCGTGCGCGATGCCAGCGGACAGGCCGTCACCCACATGATCGGCGTGCTCAATGACATCTCCGAGCGGATCCAGTCCGAGCGTCGCTACCAGTCGGTGGTCGAGAGCGTGAAGGACGTGATCTTCCAGGCCGACCCGGACACCCGGCTGACCTTCCTGAATGCGGCCTGGCAGGAGATAACCGGCCTCACTGCGGCCGCCTCCCTCGGGCGTTCGATGGAGAGCTTCCTGTTCGACGACGACGCCGAGCCGGTGCGGCTCAAGATGGCCGGCCTGCTCGATGGCTCGCTCGATGCCTGCACCTGCGAGCTGCGCTTCCGCACCGCCGACGAGGGTTTCCGCTGGATCCGCATGTATGCGCGCGCCTCCTTCGACGACGGCGGGCAGATCAACGGCATCAACGGTTCGCTGTCGGACATCACCGAGCGCTACCAGGCCGAGGAGGAGCTGCGCATCCGCGACCGGGCCCTGCAGGCCAGCTCGAACGGGATCGTGATCTCGGACATGACCCAGCCCGGCCAGCCCATCGTGTACGCCAATGACGCCTTCACGCGCATCACCGGCTACGCGGTCTCGGAGGTCCTGGGCAGCAACTGCCGCTTCCTGCAGGGCGACGAGGCCTCCCAGCCCGAACTCGATACCCTGCGCGACGCGATTGCCGCCGACGAGGAATGCCATGTGGTGCTGCGCAACTTCCGCAAGGACGGCTCGATGTTCTGGAACGAGCTGTCGATGGCGCCGGTGCGCGATCCGCAGACCGGCCGCGTGACCCACTACGTGGGCGTACAGAACGACGTCACCGACAAGCGGGACTCCGAAGCCCGCATGTTCGAGTGGTTCGTCCGGCTCGACACGATCTTCACCCTCAGCCCCGACGGTTTCGTGTCCTTCGACGGCAAAGGCCGGCTGGCCTTTGCAAACCCGGCCTTCGAGCGCATGGTCGGTCTCAACGTCGGCGACCTGGAAGGCATGAGCATCGATGACTTCGACGCCTGCCTGCGCGAACGCTGTGATCCGGCCCAGGCCTATCCGGCCCTGTCCGAGTGCATGAGCGACTGTGACAACTGCGAGGCCAGCGAAACCTGCGCCCGCGGCCACAGCCGCAACCAGCTGACCCTGCTGCAGCCGACCCACCGGGTGCTCTCGCGGAGCATCCGTCAGGCCGGCTCGGATGCCGCCAGCCGGGTGGTGTACTTCCGCGACATCACCCGCGAAACCGAGGTGGACCGGATGAAGAGCGAGTTCCTGTCCACGGCCGCCCACGAACTGCGCACGCCGATGGCCAGCATCATGGGCTTCTCCGAGCTGCTGCTGAACCGCAAGTACGACGAGAACCGGACCCGCGACCTGCTGGAGACCATCAACCGGCAGTCCAGCCGGCTGACCAACCTCCTCAACGAGCTGCTCGACCTGGCCCGTATCGAGGCGCGGGCGGGCAAGGACTTCAAGATCGCTCGCGTCGGCCTGGAGACCATCGTCGGCGAGACCCTGAAGGCGCTGATGATGCCGGGCGACCGGCGCGAGGTGAGCGTGAACCTGCCGACACAGATGCCCCAGGTGGATGTGGACCCGGCCAAGATCCAGCAGGCGCTCACCAACATCCTGTCCAACGCCTACAAGTATTCACCGGCGGGGGGCGAGATCCGCCTGCAGGTTCTGCTCGAGGGCGACGGTGCCAACCGCCGCGTCGGCCTCGAGGTCCAGGACCAGGGCATCGGCATGACACCCGAGCAGACCGCACGCGCCTTCGAGCGCTTCTTCCGAGCCGACACCTCGGGGAACATCCCGGGAACAGGCCTGGGTCTGTCGCTGGTCAAGGAGATCGTCGAGCTGCATGGCGGTCAGGTCGCATTGCAGTCCGAACAGGGCAAGGGCACCCGGATCACGCTGTGGCTGCCCGTGGCGTCGGACGGGCCCGCCACCGTAGCGGCGGAACAAGAGGAGGCACTCGGATGAACCAACCCGCACCCCACTTCGGCACCGCGACCGAAATCTTTCTCTCGGACGCCGACGTGCCGGTGGCCGACGTCGAGGTGCTGGCGCTGCCCCAGGAGAAGCTCCAACAGGAGCGGGTCCAGCGCGAGGCGGCCTTCAACCAGATGTACCGGCTGGTGGACGACTTCCACCGCGTCCGCTGCGAGCGCGATGCCGCCTTCCGGGCGCTGACCCGAGCCCACCACGAGACCCTGTTCCGGCTGGCCCACGCCGCCGAGTACAAGGAGGGCGACAGCGGCGTGCGCATCATCCGGATCGGCGCCCTGTCCGCGATCCTGGCGCGGGAAATGGGACGCCCGCGCAGCTGGTGCGACATGCTGCTGCACGCGGCACCGATGCTCGATGTGGGGAAGATCGCGGTACCCCAGGACGTCCTGCGCGGCGAATCGCCACCGGGCGAACTGGAAGTGCGGCTGCTCCAGGGGCACACGGAGATCGGCGCGCGCATCCTCGGGGGCAGCGACATACCGGTCCTCAACATGGCTTCAGAGATCGCCCTGTGTCACCACGAGCACTGGGATGGCAGCGGCTACCCGGCCGCGCTCCTCGGCGAAGCGATTCCCCTGGCGGCCCGCATCGTGGCCATCGTGGACTATTTCGACGAGCGGACGATGGCGCGCGGCAGCGTGGCCACGCGCTCGGACGACGAGGTGCTGGACGAGATCTGGCGCGCTCGCGGCAGGCGCTTCGACCCGGCCATCGTTTCCATCTTCCTGGACAACGCGGCACGCCTGTCGGCCGCGCGCGACTTCGTCACCGACCAGAAGCTCGGCTCGAGCGGGAAAAGCTGGGAAGGGGACTGGTGGACCGTGTTCTGATGCGGCCGTCCGTTGCGCCGCGGCCCGGTCAGCGCCGCTTGCGCTGAAGGCGCCGCAGCGCCACCACCTTGGCCTGGGTATAGCCGCGCAGCTCGGAGAACGGGACCGGCTTGCCGTAACGCGTCACGTCCATGGGCAGGCCGCCCCGCGACTCGATCTCGTCATCCGACATGCCCGTGACCACGAGGATGTCGGTCTCGGCGAGGAGGGGGTTGTCTGCGACCCGGCGCAGCATCTCGAAACCGTCGATCATCGGCATCATCAGGTCGGTGATCAGCATGTCCGGAGGATTGCGCCCCAGTTCGAGCAGGGCGTCGACACCGTTCACGACGATGGTCAGGTCGATCGGCAGCTCCCAGTCCTCGAAATGATGGGCATAGAGCTTGCACATGATCGCGTCGTCTTCCGCGACCAGAACCCTCAGGCGCTCATGGGGTTCGGTCTGGGGCGCCACCGCGCCGCCCGAGCGGGCCAGGAAGGCCTCGACCGACGCGGTCAGGATCCGGCGATGGCCGCCCGCCGTCTTCCAAGCCTCGAGCGTGCCGTTCTCGACCATCTGCTGCACGGTCCCGGGCGACAGGCCAAGGCGCTTCGCGGCGGCGGTCGTGCTGCAGTAGGCGGAGAGTTCTGAAGGGCGTGCCATTGACAAAATCGTCGAAACTGACAAATCAGGAGATTACACCCCCAGCGCGGGAGGTCAAAGTCCCGTAACGAATCGATCGCTGTCTCTGGCGGGTACGGGCGATCCCGCGTGCCTCAGGCGAAGCGCGCTGCCGGCGCCAGGCGACGGCGGAGCACGTCGCAGGCCAGGCGGTCGTGCTCCACATGATGTTCCGACCAGAATGCCTCGATCAGCCCCACGACACGCTCCGCCAGCTCCGTCGGCGGAACCGCGTCCACCCCGCCGGCGGCCGCGGAGAAGCCACGCATGAGTTCCGCGTGGGCGCTCGTGTGGGCCTGCCAGATGCGATCGAAGGCGCGCAGGCCGGCCTCGCGGAGGACCTGCTCCTCGCGCTGGAAATGGCGGTCACAGAATGCGACGAGCTCGGCCAGCAGATCCAGCAGCTCCTGACTCAGGTGCGACGACGGACCCGGCGAGCGCCCGCTGCCCAGCACCAGGAGCTTTGCCGCGAAGGCCAGCAACTGCCGCGACGCGTCGGCGAGCATCGTCTCGAGGTCGGACACCGGTCCATACTCGGGCTCGGTCTGGCGCGCCACCGGGCGCGAAGGGGCAGCGAACAGGGCAGCAACCACGGTGGGCTCATGGCAAGTTGGAAACGGCTGCCAGCTTATCCAAACCCTGTGCCCGGCGCGTTGACCGGTGTGAAGGTTGCGCACAGATTTTCGCCGCGACGCCGGCCCCTGCCTTCGCCCGCCTTGCCCCCCGACCCGGCCGATGCGACGATGGGCGCCCGCCATCGGAGCCCCGGACCGCATGAAACTGGCCAGCCTGCGACGCGGCGGCCGCGACGGCACCCTGGTCGTCGTCAGCCGCGACCTGACCCGCTGCCAGCCGGTTCCGGGCATCGCTGCGACCCTGCAGGCCGCGCTCGACGACTGGAACCGACTGGCGCCCGGCCTGTGCGAGGTGGCCCTGTCACTGGAAGCCGCCCATGCCCGGCACGCGGAGCCCTTCGATCCGCGCGCCTGCCTTGCGCCGCTGCCGAGGGCCTACCAGTGGCTCGACGGTTCGGCCTACCTCAATCATGTCCGCCTGGCGCGCCGCGCGCGGGGCGCGGCACTGCCCGACGACCTGACCCGCACGCCCCTGATGTACCAGGGCGGCTCCGACGACCTGGCGCCGGCCTCCAGCCCCCTGTCGGCCGATCCACACTGGGGTCTCGACTTCGAAGCAGAGCTGGCGGTGATCACCGGCGACGTGGCGGCCGGCACGGATCCGGGAGCCGCGGTCGAAGCCGTGCGCCTGCTGATGCTGGCCAACGACGTGTCGCTCAGGCACCTGGTGCCGGGCGAGCTGGCGCGAGGCTTCGGATTCGTCCAGTCCAAGCCCTCGAGCAGCTTCTCGCCGGTCGCGGTCACGCCGGACGAACTGGGCAGCGCCTGGCGGGACGGTCGCGTGCACCGGGTGATGCGGGTCGACCTGAACGGCCTGCCCGTCGCGCGGGTGCCGGCCGGCGAGCCCATGCATTTTTCCTTCGGCGCGCTGATCGCCCACGCCGCCCGGACGCGGCGCCTCGGCGCCGGCTCGATCATCGGCTCGGGAACGATCTCGATGGCGCAGGAGGCGGACGGCAGCGACGGAACGGTCGGCGCGGGATGCTGCTGCCTGCTGGAGCGGCGCCTGCTGGAACAACTCGCGCAGGGCAGCGCCACAACCGACTACCTGAAGCCGGGCGACCGGCTCAGGATCGAGATGCTCGACGACGCCGGACACAGCATCTTCGGCGCCATCGAGCAGCAGGTCCTGCCCTGGACGCCAGCGGATCCGGCGAAGGGACCCCGGTAAACGACGAAGGCCGGGGCAAAGCCCCGGCCACTCGCCTCGTGGGGTGCGACTCAGGCGCCGAGGTGGTAGCGCAGCAGGCCGCGCTTGCCAGTGCCGAGCCGCAGGGCATGCTCTTCCGCGAACGATCCGGCCTGGAGCTGAACGACGTACTCGCCGGCCGGCAGGGGTCCGACCGTGCATTTGCCGTGGGTGCGGGCGTTCAGCACGCAGCGACCCGCGGCGTCGAGCACGCGGACGCTGATCGGCTCGGCCACGTCCTCTTCGGTGCTGCCGATCCGCGGGGCCAGCTTCAGGGGAAACAGGGGCGGCGCATCGGTCGCTTCGGGACGCACCGCAGCCACGGCCGCGCTGCTCGCCGCGGTCGGGACGGCAATGGCGAAGGCAGCGGTGCGCAGGACCTGGCGCATCGTGTTGTCAGTCTGGCGATTCATGGCGGGCTCCGATCGGGCCTGGCGCGGGGGTAGGGCGGCAGGCCAACTCCAAGTTACCTATTTGGGGGCGGGTTGTGCTCCGACAAGGGGGCCAACCACAAAATTTTGCGGTACCCGATCGGCATCAGGTATCCAGGGGGCCGGGTCGCGCGTGGCGACGTTCCGGGCTTGCGCCGGTAATCCGTAATTGTGTCCCGGAACGGGCCTGTTGCGCCAGTGTCAGGGAAGAATTTTCCTTGTCCTGCAAGGGCGCCGGCGCCGGCCGCGCGGTCTGGCCGGCGGCCTGGGCCGCCTCGTTGCCAAGGGCCAGCGCCACGGCGGCGGTGCGCAGGAACTGACGAATGGTCGCCTGGGAAATGTGCCTCATCTCATCCTCCTCGCGGCTTCGGGCGGGGGGACCCGCCCGCTCCGCTGTCATCCGAGATCGACCGGAACGAAGATCCGGGCGTCGTTTCGCTGGACCAGCAGGGCCACGTGCTTGCCCGCGCCGTCGAGCAGCTTGCGCAGGTCGTCCACCGACGATACGGAGCGCCCGTTGAGGGCCAGCAGCACGTCCCCCGGCCGGATACCGGCGCGCGATGCCGGTCCGGCCGCGTCCAGCACCAGCAGGCCTTCGCCCGCATCGACCTGGCGCCGCTCCTCGGGAGTCAGCGGGCGCAGCGCCAGGCCGAGCTTGCCCTGTCCGGCCTTCTCGCCGGCGGCACTCGCCATTTCCTTGGTCTCGAGCTTCCCGACCGTCACCTCGAGGGTCTTCTCCTTGCCATCGCGCCAGATGGTCAGGCGGGCCTCGGTCCCCGGCGCCATCGACGCCACCCGGGGGGGCAGCTCGGCGGAGCGTTCGACCGGCTGCCCGTCGAGGGCGACGATCACGTCGCCCGACCGCAGCCCGGCCTTGTCCGCAGGACTCTCCTTCTCGACCTGGGTCACCAGGGCGCCCCGGGCCCGTTCCAGGCCGAAGGACTCGGCAAGCGCCTGGTTCACATCCTGGATGCCCACCCCCATGCGGCCCCGCGTCACGGTGCCGTCGGCCAGCAGCTGGTCCTTGATGTTGGCGGCCACGTCGATGGGAATGGCGAAGGACAGGCCCTGGTAACCGCCCGAGCGCGAGTAGATCTGCGAGTTGATGCCCACCACCTCGCCCGACAGGTTGATCAACGGACCCCCGGAGTTGCCCGGGTTGATCGCCACATCGGTCTGGATGAAGGGCACGTAGCCCTCGTCAGGCAGCGAGCGCGACTTGGCCGAGACGATGCCCGCCGTCACGCTGTTCTCGAAGCCGAAGGGCGAGCCGATGGCGAGCACCCAATCGCCCACCCGGGCGCTGGCCGGATCGCCGATCGGGATGGTCGGCAGGCCTTCGGCGTCGATCTTGAGGACCGCCACGTCGGTCGGCTTGTCGATGCCGACGACCTGGGCCGTGAATTCGCGGCGATCGGTCAGGCGCACGGTCACGGTGGTGGCGTTGTCGACCACATGGGCGTTGGTCAGGATCACGCCGTTTTCGCTGATGATGAAGCCGGAACCCTGGCCCCGCACCGTCCGCTCGCCGTCCGGGGCCTGCAGGCCCGGGCCGAAGCGCTTGAAGAACTCCGAGAACGGGTCGTTCGGATTGAGCTGCCCGAGCGGACTGTGGGCGGCCGTCTTGACCGTGCCCTCGACCGAAATGTTGACGACAGCCGGGCCGAGCCGCGCGGCGATCGACTGGAAGTCGGGCAGGGTGATCGTCGGGGCCGGCGCAGCCTGGACCGTCCGGTCGGGCGCGGCCTGGGCCGCGGGCACCGCCATACGGCCGAACTGGAAGCTGCCGCCGACGGCCAGGGCGACCGCCAGCGCCGTGGCGCTGCGCCGAAGGACCTTCTGTTGCATGGCTGTTCTCCTTTTCATGGTCTTGTCGTTGTGCGCGCAGATGCACGCTGTGGGACCACTATCGGAGGGGTGGACTTAAACGAGACTTAAGGGTCCGCCGGCAGCCTGTAACAGGAGGTAAAGAGGGCGCGATGCCGGCCTTACTGCTTGGCGAACAGCTGGCCGATGTCCGCGAAGGCCTTGAACTCGAGCGCATTGCCCGACGGATCGAGGAAGAACATGGTGGCCTGCTCGCCGGCCAGGCCCTTGAAGCGGATGTGCGGTTCGATCACGAAGCGGGTGCCCGCTGCCTTCAGACGCGCCGCCAGCGCATCGAACTGCGCCATGCTCAGCACCACGCCGAAGTGGGGTACCGGCACCTCGTCGCCGTCGACCGGATTGATGGCCTGGCGGCCACCGCGCCCGGGCGCGAGGTGGGCGACGATCTGATGGCCGAAGAGGTCGAAATCGATCCAGTGGTCGGCGCTGCGTCCCTCGGGGCAGCCGAGCAGGCCGCCATAGAACTGCCGGGCGGCATCCAGGTCGTCGACGGGAAAGGCGAGGTGGAAAGGTTGGGCGGGCATCTCGGTGCGCTCCGGGGTTGGGGTCGCTTCATCATCCCAGCAGACCGATCCCCACGCCAGCGCCTCGGCCCGGATCAGGTGTCTGCGGGCCTCGGCTCGGCTAGATTGGCGCCAGGTCCGTCAGCGCCATCGACCGCAGCACCCGGCATTGCCCCGGCACCCTCCGCGGCCTTCTGCGGCGGGTCCGCCCGCGGGCCGATCAGCTCATTGACCCGCGCCGCCAGCAGGGCCGGCTTGAAGGGTTTGAGCAGATAGCCCTGGATGCCCAGCTTGACCAGATTTCCGACAACCCCCTTGTCGCCTTCGGCCGTCAGCATGATGACCGGAACCTCCTTGTCCTCCTCCCGCAGCCGCCGCAGGAAGGCCTCGCCATTCATCTGCGGCATGTTCACATCGCAGATGATCAGGTCGGCCGGCATGGCCGAGTGGCTGTCGAGCCCCAGCTGGGCCGTGCTCGCCTCCGCGACCACCACGGGTTCATCCTTCAGGGCGGCCTTCACGTAGGCACGAATGATGGAGACGTCGTCGATGACGAGGACACGCTTGTCGGACATGGCAGGCAATCAGGCAGGCAAAGGGGACACGTTCCAGATCACGGCACCGCGGCGGCGACCTTGAGCGGCCTCAGTGGGCACCGGCCGCCGGGAACACCACCCGAACCAGCAGGCCGCCCGCCGGCGCGGCATCCAGTTCGACCCGGGCGCCGTGGCGGTCCGCGATGGCCTTGACGATGGCCAGTCCGAGCCCGCTGCCGGGCTGCGACTCGCCGGCGCGCCGGTAGAAGCGGTCGAAGACCCGGGCGCGCTCCGCGGGCGGAATGCCGGGCCCGGTGTCTGCGACCTCGATGACCGGCACGCCGTCGTGCCGGCGCACATTGACGTCGACCCGTCCACCGGCCGGCGTGTAGCGGATGGCGTTGTCGATCAGGTTGCCGACCAGCGTCCTCAAAGCGCCGGCGTCGCCCTCGACCCGGGTGCCGGCCGCACGCTCGTCCGCGCCCAGATCGATCTGGCGCTGGTCGGCGATCGCTGCATGGTCGGCCAGTGCCTGCCCGACCAGATCGGCCAGGTCGACGCTGACTGGTGTCATGCCCCCCTCGCTGTCCGGTTCCTGGCGCGCCAGGGTCAGCAGCTGCCCGACCAGGTGGATGGAGCGCTGCAGGCCGCGGCGCAGCTCGAGCAGGGCCTCCTTGCGCTCGGCCTCGTCGCTCGCCCGCTCGGTCAGCTGCAGCTGAAGCTGCAGGGCCGTCAGCGGCGTGCGCAGCTCGTGGGCGGCATCGGCGACGAAGGCTCGCTGGTTGGCCAGCGCCCGGTCCAGCCGGCCGAGCAGCTCGTTGAGCGCGTCCACGAGCGGTCGGGCCTCGGAAGGCACCCCCTCACCAGGCAGGGGCGACAGGGCATCGGGGCGACGCTGGGCCACGCCTCTCGCGAGCCGGTCGAGGGGACGCAGGCCGCGCCCCACCATGTACCAGATCATGCCGCCGAGCAGCGGCAGCATCAGGAACAGGGGGAACAGGGTGCGCACCGCCGCCGAGGCGGCCACCCGGCTGCGCACGCGCATCGGCTGGGCCACCTGCACCACCCGGTCGCGCAGGGCCACCGCGAAGATCCGCCAGCGCCCCTCGTCGGTCACCGCATCCGAATAGCCCAGCTGGGCCGTCGACGGCAGCTGGCTGTGGGGGTTGGAGAGGTAGAGCTTGAGGCCGCGGGAATCCCAGATCTGGATGACGATGTCGAGGGCTTCCTCGGGGACGCCGGCGGGCGGTGTGATCGGCTCGCCGAAGCGCTGGTCGCGCAGGGACAGGGCGAACTGGCGCAGGTGGTAGTCCATCACCTCGTCCACCTCGGCCCGCGCCATGTAGTAGGTGGCCGCGCCGCCGAACAGGAAGGCGGCCACCACCGAGCCGAGCACATAGAGCAGCAGGTCGCGGCGCAGGCTTCTCATGCGTCCTCGGGCACGTACCAGCCGACGCCCCGCAGGTTGCGGATCCACCCGGCGCCCAGCTTGCGTCGCAGGGCGTGGATGTGAACTTCGATGGCGTTGCTCTCGACCTCCTCGCCCCAGCCGTAGAGGCGATCCTCGAGCTGGCTGCGCGAGAGGGGCTTGCCGCCCTGCTCCAGCAGCGCCTGCAGCAGGGCGAACTCCCGTGCCGACAGGCGAACCGGCTCGCCATCGAGGGCCACGGCGTGCGCCGCCGGGTCGAGCACCAGGCGGCCGTGACTGACCACCGGGTCGGCCTGGCCACGCTGCCGCCGTCCAAGGGCCCGAACCCGCGCCGCGAGCTCGTCCAGATCGAAGGGCTTGACCAGGTAATCGTCGGCGCCCGCATCGAGCCCGGCGATGCGGTCGGACACGGCGTCGCGGGCGGTGAGGATCAGGACAGGGACGGGATTGCCGGCGGCGCGCACCTCGGCCAGCAGCGACAGGCCATCGCGGCGGGGCAGGCCCAGGTCGAGCAGGACGAGTTCGAAGGGATGGTCGGCCAGGGCCAGGGCCGCGGCCACGCCGTCCTGGACCCAGTCGACGGCGTGCCCCTCCTGGCGCAGGCCGCGCTGGACCGCCGGGCCCACCATCGGATCGTCCTCCACCAGCAGGATACGCATGCGCCGTCGGGCGTCAGACGCCCCAGGTCACCGGCTTTTCGCCATCGAGCGCGAACTGCAGCATCTCGAGCAGGGGGACGGCGCGCTGGGCCAGGTGGATGCGCGGCTGACCGGTGCCCTGGTCCACCGGGTCCGGCTCGCCGGAGTCCACGTCGGCGCGGGTGGCCTTGTCCGCATCGATCGCATCGCGCAGGCGCTGGATCGCGTCCGGCAACTGCTCGAGAGTGATGACGCCCTGGGCGGCATTGCGGTCCTTGCCCAGGACAGCCAGCAACTCGCGGGCGTTCTTCTCGAACATCATCACGTCGCCCGTGGCCTGCGACTTGAAAACGATGAGCATGGCGGTCTCCCATATCCGATGCCGGTTGCGTGAGCGCCATTGTACCGAGTCGCCGGAAAAGGCCGCGGGCCGCCGCGCCCCTCAGGTGGACCCGGCCAGCTGGCGGCCCAGCTCGAGGGCACGGGTGCGCACGGACTGGTCGATCGGCATGGATTCGCGGTCGACCCGACCCTGCCAGACGAAGCCGAGCGGACGCAGGTCGAGCATGGCCGCCCACTGACGCAGGGCGCCCGCCGCCCCCATGAAGAGGCGCGCCATCCAGGCGGGCGCCGCGCTGGCGCTGATCAGCACCACCGGCCGTGTCGGCCTGGTCCGCCTCAGCCTGGGCGCAGGCCGACCCCAGGGCCAGTAGGCCGCCCCGGCACAGCGCTCCATGAACATCCGCGTGATCGCCGTGACATTGCCGATGTTCACCGGCGAAGCCAGCACCACACCATCGGCCTGGTCGATGCGGGCCAGCACAGCGGCCACGTCGTCGTCGATCACGCAGCGGCCGCGATGATCGCCCGGTACCTGCATGCAGGCCCTGCAGTTGCCGCAATGGCGCATGGCGAGGTCGGTCAGCCACACGGTCTCGGTCACGGCGCCGCAGGCACGGGCCGCCGAGAGCGTCGTCTCGACCAGCTGGTCGGTGACGCCACCGGGGCGGTAACTGCCGACGATGGCGATGATCCGTCGTGCACCCATGATCGTCTCCCCGAGGAAACATGTCTCTGTCGGGCGGCACGCTTTTTCCTGATTTCGTTATAGAGCGCACGGCCGTGTTGGACCAGCCCCCGCGCCCGGCAGGTGGCGAAAATCCGCCACCCGAACCGCCACCGCGGCGGATTGCCGCCTCACCCCCGCCGCCCGCGCGCCACGGCAAGTCCGTAACAAACTGTTTTAATGGGTCTTTGTCTGGTCGGTCCGCCTGGCGCGCAGATTGCTAAACCCGAACCTGAGATCCGGACGGGTCGGGCCTTGGATTTCCTCTCCCTCCCGCGACATGGCCCGTCCCGGTCTCACCCAAAAAAAGACTGAGGAGACACCAAGTGAAACTGATCAAGTCGCTGTTGATCGGCGTGATGGCGCTCGCCGCGCTGCCCGCCATGGCCGAGCAGAAGTTCGTCACCGTCCTGACCGGGGGCACCAGCGGGGTGTACTACCCCATGGGCGTGGCGATGTCGCAACTGTTCGGCGCCGCGCTGCCCAATGCCAAGGTCAGCGTGCAATCCACCAAGGCCAGCGCCGAGAACGTCAACCTGCTGCAGGCCGGCCGCGGCGAAGTGGCCTTCGCCCTCGGCGACACCGTCTCCTATGCCTGGAACGGCAACGAGGAAGTGGGCTTCAAGTCCAAGCTCGGCAAGCTGCGCGCCCTCGCGGCGATCTATCCCAACTACGTCCAGATCGTGGCCTCGAAGGATTCGGGCATCCGCTCGCTGGCGGATCTCAAGGGCAAGCGGGTCTCCGTCGGTGCGCCCAAGTCCGGCACCGAGCTGAACGCCCGCGCGGTGTTCAAGGCCGGCGGGCTGTCCTACGAGGACCTGGGCAAGGTCGAATACCTGCCCTTCGGCGAGTCCGTCGAGCTGATCAAGAACCGCCAGCTGGACGCGACGCTGCAGTCGGCCGGCCTGGGCGTAGCCTCGATCCGTGACCTGTCCACGGCGGTCGATATCGTCGTGATCCCGGTACCGGCCGACGTGGTCGCCGCCATCGGCGACTCGGCCTACCAGGCCGGCACCATCCCCGCGGGCACCTATACCGGCCAGGACGCCGACGTCCCCACGGCCGCCATCCGCAACATCCTGGTTACCCACGAAGGCGTCGAGGAAGCGGCCGTCTATGAAATGACCAAGGCCATCTTCACCCACCTCGACGCGCTCGTGGCCGCCCACGCCGCCGCCAAGGGCATCAAGCCCGAGAGCGCCGCCACGGGCCTGCCGATCCCGCTCCATCCCGGTGCGGAGCGCTACTACCGTGAAGCCGGGCTTCTGAAGTAGCCATCACCCCTCCGCCCGTGCCCCCCGGCGCGGGTTTGTGGCCCCCCGGTTCCGGGGGGCCATTTTTACCCGGTTGTCCCATCCTCCAGAATGCATCTCCAAGGTGCAGGGAGACGTGCATGTCCGAATCGGCTGATCGCATCGCGCGCGAGTACGGCTGGCAGGCCGGCGGCGCCGCCCGGCTGTTGTTCGTGGTCGGCATCCTGTTCTCGACCTTCCAGATCGTCACCGCCTCCTACAGCCCCCTGTCGTCCGGCATCGTCCGGGCCATGCATGTGGGCTTCCTGCTGCTGCTGGCCTTCGGCCTGCTCCGCGGCGCCCCGGGCCATCCGCTGCGGGTGTCCCTGTCCTGGCTGCTGGGGATCGCGGGCTTTGCCCTGGCCTTCTATCACTGGGTCTTCGAGGAGGACCTGATCCTGCGGGCCGGCGATCCCAGCCAGCTCGACCTCATCGTCGGCGGCGTCACGCTGCTGCTGGTGTTCGAGGCGGCGCGCCGGGTCATCGGCATCGCCCTGCCGCTGATCTGCAGCCTGTTCCTGGCCTACGCGCTGTTCGGCGAACACCTGCCCGGCGACCTTGCCCACCGGGGCTACGCCCTGTCCCAGGTGATCGACCAGCTGGCCTTCGGCACCGAGGGCATCTACGGCATCCCGACCTACGTCTCGTCGAGCTACATTTTCCTCTTCATCCTCTTCGGCACCTTCCTCGAGCAGGCCGGCATGATCCGGCTGTTCACCGATTTCGCGCTCGGCACGGTCGGCCACACCCGCGGCGGGCCGGCCAAGGTGTCGGTGGTGTCCTCGGGCCTGATGGGCACCATCAGCGGCTCGGGCGTCGCCAACGTGGTGACCACCGGCCAGTTCACGATCCCGCTGATGAAGCGCTTCGGCTATCGCGCGGAGTTCGCCGGGGGCGTGGAAGCCACCAGCTCGATGGGCGGCCAGATCATGCCGCCGGTGATGGGCGCCGTGGCCTTCATCATGGCCGAGACCATCGGGGTCGCCTATGTCGAGGTCTGCCTCGCTGCGGCGATTCCGGCTGCCCTGTATTTCTTCACTGCCTTCTGGATGGTCCACCTGGAAGCCGGGCGGGCCAAGCTGCTGGGCCTGCCCAAGTCGGAGTGCCCCAACCCCTGGGCCGCCGTGCGCCGCGACTGGCACCTGCTGCTGCCGCTGATCGTGCTGGTGTGGCTGCTGTTCGCGGGCTTCACACCGCTCTTCTCGGGCACCGTCGGGCTGGCACTGACCGCCATCCTGATCTTCTCCACGGCCCTGGCCCTGAAGATTCCCGCCCGCGGGCTGAGGATCGCCTTCTGGGTCGCCCTGGGCCTCGGCTGCAGCGCCTTCAGCCAGTGGGGCATCACCGTGTTCTACGGGCTGATCGGCGCCCTCGTCATCGCCTGCCTGCTGATCCAGGGTTGCCGCGGCACGGTCCGGGTGGCGGTCGAGGCCCTCGCCGAGGGCGCCCGCCACGCGCTGCCGGTCGGGGTGGCCTGCGCGCTGGTGGGGGTCATCATCGGCAGCCTGACCCTGACCGGCGCCGCCACCAGCTTCGCCAACGTGATCATCACCCTGGGCCGCGACAGCCTGTTCCTGTCGCTGGTGCTGACCATGCTGGTGTGCCTGATGCTGGGCATGGGCATTCCCACCATCCCCAACTACATCATCACCTCGTCCCTGGCCGCCCCGGCGCTGCTGGAGCTGGGCGTGCCGCTGGTGGTGAGCCACATGTTCGTCTTCTACTTCGGCATCATGGCCGACCTGACGCCGCCGGTGGCGCTGGCGGCCTTCGCCGCCGCGCCGATCGCGCGCGAGACGGGGCTGAAGATCAGCATCAACGCCATCCGGGTGGCGATCGCCGGCTTCATCATGCCGTACATGGCCGTGTACTCGCCGGCGCTGATGCTG
>JAGRFX010000178.1 GCA_020445805.1 Rhodocyclaceae bacterium | reverse complement strand
TGTAGGTGAAGGAGTCGTAGTTGTCGATCATCAGCAGCATGGCGTCTCTCCGCGGGTCGAGCGTGATCCTGCATTCTCGCCGATTCCGCGACGCCGCTCAAAACCGCTGCCCCGGCCATTCGTCCATGGCCTTCGCGCTGCGTCAGGCCGAGCGGAAGGGCGGGCAGGCGCCGCGCGATTCGAGGAGCGCATCGCAGGGCGTGGGCGGCGGCTCGTCGGCCACGGTTGGCACGCTTCGAAGCGCCTCGGTGCCGGCCTGGGAGGGTGCCGCGCGGGCGGCCAGGACGCCACCGATCAGGCCGAGGCAGAGGGCGATCACGCAGATCGAGGCGATGCTGCGAACGTCGAGTCGGGTGGCGGGAAACAGGCGGCGCATGGTGGGCTCCGTGAGCGTCGGGAGGAGACAACCCGATTGTCCGACCGGCCGCGCCCGGCACCTGTCGGACGCCACCGCGAGCCCTGCAGGAAACCGCGCCGAGGCCCTGTAGGCGGCGTCCTACGGCCTCACACAATTTGACCGGGCCGGACCTCAAATGGCCTCAAGTTGCGGGCGGCGTGTCCGATGCTGGTCCATTCGTGCGCATGTGTCCGCCCGCTCCCCGATCACAAGAATGAGAGAACCCCCATGTTCAAGAAGGTACTGCTCGCCGCCACCCTGTCCAGCCTGCTGGCGACCCACGCTGTTGCGGACTCGGTCCTGGTCGACGACTCCATCGTCCAGGGCAGCCAGTGCATCGGCAGCGACTGCGTCAATGGCGAAGCCTTCAGTTTCGACACCCTGCGCCTGAAAGAGAACAACACCCGGATCCGTTTCGACGACACCAGCGCTTCGAGCAGTTTTCCGAACACCGACTGGGAACTGACGGCCAACGATTCCACCAATGGCGGCCGAAACCAGTTCGCGATCAACGACGTGACCCACGGCCGGGAGATCTTCACAGTCAGCGCGGGCGCACCGAACTTCAGCCTCTTCGTCGCCAGCTCCGGCCGGGTCGGTCTCGGGACCGATTCGCCCCAGAAGCCCCTCCACATAACGACTTCCAATTCACCGACGATCCGCATCGAGCAGACGGCCTCCGGCGGATTTCCCGCCGCCGCATGGGACATCCAGGCCAATGAAAACGGCCTCAGCATTGCCCACAACGGCTTCCTTCGGCTTCGTCTCGACAGCGCCGGCAACCTCAGCCTGGGGGGCTCCGTATCGGCCAGCAGCATTCCCGCCAGCACGGTTCCCGACTACGTCTTTCACGACAACTACCGGCTGATGCCTCTGGATGAACTGGCCCGCTTCGTCACCGCGCGCCAGCATCTGCCGGAAATTCCGTCCGCAAGCGATATCGAGCGCGACGGCCTCAACATGACCGAGATGCAGTTGAAGCTGCTGCGCAAGATCGAGGAATTGACCCTCTACACGATGCAGCAGCAGGCGCAGATCGACGCCCTCCAGGCCCGCTTGACCGACCGCGACGCCCGGTAAGCCGACATGCGGATACTCCAGCGTATCGCCCGGGCCGGAGCACGTACCGGCTTGCCCTGGCTCGCGGTAGCGGCCCTGATGGTACCCGCCAGCGCAGCGGCAACCTCGGTCAATCAGGCATTCCAGCCCTCGACGATCGGCATCGGCTCGGCGAGCCGCCTCATCTATACGGTGACGGCCGACACGGCACCGATCACGGCTGCGGGTTTCTCGAATACCCTGCCGCCCAACGTCACCGTGGCCCTCGCGCGACCGGAGGACAACCTCTGCGGCGGCCGGCTCGACGCCCCGCTCGGCGGCGGCACGGTGAGTTGGAGCGAAGGGCGACTGGCCCAGTCCGAGAGCTGCCAGATCACGGTCTATGTGACCTCGGCGACGGTCGCCACCCACACCAACCCGGCCTTCGATCTCACGGCCAGCGACGGCGTCACCGCTTTCCCGTCCGCCAATCTGACCATCAGCGTGACGACACCGGGTTTCACCCGGACCGTCTCGCCGGTCAGCGCGGAGGTCGGCGAGCGGGTGACCATGACCTACCTCTTCGACAATTCCGCCTCGGCGAGCCAACTGGCCATTACGTTCACCGAGACGCTGCCCGCTGGCGCCACCATCGCTTCGCCGGCGAACCTGACGAACCTCTGCCTCGCGGGAAGTGGCACCCTCGATGCGAACCCGGGCGACAACCGCATTTCCGTGTCCTCGCTGGTGGCGCTCAGCGGAACGAGCTGCACACTGGCGGTCGATATCGTGACCAGCGGCCTCAAAGACTTCGATTTCGTCACCTCACAGCTGCCGTCAGGCGGATTCGCGACCGGCCGGCTGACCGTCAGTTCGTCACCCGTCCTCCTCTCCATCGCACTGCCCGAGGGCACCGCGTCGCCCGGCCAGACAGTGCCGATGCGATTCCGGGTGGTCAGCCCATCGCGCGAAGCCAGCGCCACCGCGATGGCATTCTCAGTGGACCTGGAGGCTGCCCTGCCCGGCCTGGTGGCCACCGGCCTTCCGAAGGCGGGCATCTGCGGCAGCGGATCCAGCGCCTCGGGCACCAGCGTGCTGTCGATCAGCGGCGCCAACCTGTCGCCAGCCTCGCCTGCCTGCGAGTTCGAGATCGACGTCCTGGTCCCGCCCGGAGCGGCCACCGGACAGTCCGCGGTCACCAGTTCCACCCTATCCGGCACCCTGGGCGGTACGCCCTTCACGGCGCCCGCGGCATCGGCCGCGCTGGAAGTGGCGCCCCTGCCGACCCTGACCCAGTCGTTCTCGACGAACGTGATCGGATCGGGCCAGACCATTACGATC
Source organism: Rhodocyclaceae bacterium (assembly GCA_020445805.1). Taxonomy (GTDB): domain Bacteria; phylum Pseudomonadota; class Gammaproteobacteria; order Burkholderiales; family Rhodocyclaceae; genus Cognatazoarcus. Next base: position 6,366 of record JAGRFX010000178.1, on the reverse strand, counting down.
ACCTATACGCTCACCAACACCAGTGCGAGTCAGAGCCTTAGCGCCTTCACCCTGAGCGACACCTTCGGATCGCAGCAGATCGCGGTCGTCAGCCTGCCCGCGGCCGGGAGCTGCGGCCCCGGGTCGAGCTTCGTCACCAACGCGGCCTTCCCTCAGGGCGATCCGCTGACACTGTCGGGCTCAGGGCTGAGCCTGCCGGCGGGCGACAGCTGCACGTTCGACCTGACGCTGACGTTCAATGACAAGATGCGCACCGGTCAGTTCGAGACCATTGTCAAAACCGCGCAAGGAACGGTGGGCGGTGCGGAAGTCGACGCGCGCATCACCACCGCGACAGCCAGGATCGTGGCGCCACCGACCCTCACCCTGACGCTGGGCGACCCAATCGTGCTCGCTGGCGAGGCCACCACCCTCGACCTGAGTCTCAGCAACGACAGCCACGGGCAACTCGATGCCGACGAGTATCCCGACTACACCAACATCACGTTCAGCGTGGATCTGGACGGCGCACTGACCGGACTGTCAGCCACCGGGACGCCGTTGAGCGGCGCCTGCGGTCCCGGCTCCACCCTGTCAGGCAGCAGCACCCTCTCCCTGGCAGGCGGCAGCCTCGGCGCAGGTCAGAGCTGCAGCTTTTCCGTCGGCCTCGCCGCGCCGGCCGGTGCGGCCTCCGGGATCTATTTCCTGCAAAGCACCCAGCCGCAGGCCCAGGCCTTCGGGACCACCGCCATCGGGCCGGTGGCGTCGGCACTGCTGCAACTGGGCGGCCTCAGTGGCAGCATGGCCTTCGGTACGACGCCCGTCGCGCCGGGCAGCAGCGTCACACTCACCTACAGCCTGACAAACGAGAGCCTGACCGAAACCGCGTCGTTCGTCTCGATGCAGCACAACATACAGCCCATGGGCACCGGCTACACATTTGCCACGGCGCTGCCACCAACGCCCTGCGGCGCCGGCTCCTCAATTTCCCTGAGCAATTCGAACACGACGCTCACCCTCAGCACCGGCAGTCTCGCGGCCGGTGCAAGCTGCAGCTTCGCCGTCACGGTGAACGTGCCGGCGGGCTCTGCCCTGGGCGATCAGCTGACGAACACGACGAGCATTTTCGCCGACTTCGGTGCGGGGCTGAGATCCCTGCCGGCCTTCGGCACCGCGCTTCGCGTCGAGGATCCGGCCCAGCCCCGCGATCTCACCCCCGCCAACCTCAATGAACCGGACCCGGACGGCGACGGTGTGACCACGGCCGACGAGCAGGCAGCGGGCGACGCCAACGGCGACGGCATCGCCGATGCGATCCAGCCGACCGTGGCCAGCCGGATCAACCCGGTGACCGGACGTGCCGTGGCACTCTCGGTGGATCCGGGTTGCGGCGCGATCAGCAGCTTCTCGCTCGCGGCCGCGAATACGCTGCCGGTTCGCGACGGCGAAGCGCTCTATCCCGAGGGAATCGCCAGCTTCACCCTGCCCTGCACCACCGCAACCGTGACGCTGACCTATCCCGGGGCCATCATCCGGCCGGGCATGGTGCTGCGCAAGTACGGCCCGCAGGCGCCCGCGTTCGGCGGGCCCGACGCGTGGTACACCCTGCCCGGCGCCACCATCGACCGGGCCGCGCGCACCGTCACCTACACGCTGACCGACGGCGCCCTGGGAGACAGCACCGGCGTTGACGGCCAGATCGTGGACCCGGTCGGCCTGGGCCTTTTCCCGGCCACGGGGATACCGGCATCCGGACAAACGACGATGCTGATGATGGTGCTCGGCATCCTCCTGCTCGGCAGCCAGCGACTGCGACATCGGCGACGCTGAGAAAGCCGCACGCGCCTTGAAACAACGGGCCGCGCCGATGCGAGTCGGCGCGGCCCGTCTTCATCTGGAACAGCAACCCGGCTGCTGCCTCACGGCTCCAGGTCCAGCACCGGAATCAGGCCCTGCAGGCCCGCGACGGCCGGCAGCCCGCGCAGCAGGGCCAGGCCGGGCAGGCTGGCCTCCTCGTGCGACAGGGCATAGCCCATCGACCAGTCCGAGAACAGGCGCGGGCCGTCGAACGGTCCCGCGTGCAGCACGATGAACTGCTCGTGCCTGGGGTCTTCGCAGATCGCGTCGGAGAGGCGGCGGACGGCGTCCTCGGCCCCTTCGATGTACTGGCAGAACCGTCCGCCATCGAAGACCAGCAGGCCCGTGATGCCATGCAGACTGTTGTTGGCCCGGGAGGTCCGGATGATGTCGGCGACGCAGGTCGGATGGGCGTCCGGTGCGATCACGCTGACGTAGATCAATTGGTAGAGCGGTTCATTCATCTTGTGGCGGCTTAAGGAAACTCGGTGAGATTAAGGCACGAGCCAACGTCTTTTCAGCGATGAATGCTTGCAAAATTTCATGGATGACATCGGCCCTCGCCGGCCCCCGATCCAGCGTGCGTCCGGTCGGCGATGACGGACTCTAGGCGCTCTGAATACGCAGCGAAATGTAAAATGACATACGGGCGCCCCCTGCATTCACCCAGGAGCCAGCATGTCGCGCGAAATCGCCTGCCAGGATTGTCCATTGCGAAGCGCCTCGGCGTTTGCCGGGCCGGCCGGTGACCAGCTGCGCTTCGTCGCCTCCTTCCGAGACCGCCAGCGGCACTACGAGGCCCGGCAACTGGTGGTCGCGGAGGGTCATGCGGACGCCCCGCTGATGACCATCTTTTCCGGCTGGGCATTCCGCTTCCGGACGCTCTCCGATGGCCGCCGCCAGATCCTCAACTTCCTGATGCCGGGGGATTTCATCGGCCTGCAACAGGAGCTCGACGCGGCGCTGACCCACGGCGTCGAGGCGCTGACGCCGATGACGGCCTGCATCTTCGACCGCAAGCGCCTGTGGGAGCTCTACCGGGAACATCCGGCGCTGGCCTACGACCTCACCTGGCTGTGCGCGCACGAAGAGCTGATCGTGGACGAGAACCTGCTCAGTGTCGGACAGCGCAGCGCGCAGGAACGCATCGCCATGCTCCTGATCCACCTCTACAAGCGGGGCGCTGGGCTGGGCCTGTGCGAGGCAGGCACGTTGACCCTGCCCCTGGGCCAGCAGCACATCGCAGACGCCCTGGGGCTCTCGCTGGTTCACACCAACAAGACGCTGCAGCGCCTGCGCGCAGCCGGCCTGGTGGCCCTGGAGGGCAACCGGCTGCGCATCGGCAGGCTCGACGACCTGCAGCGACTCGCCGACTACTACGCGCTGCCCGTCCGGACCCGCCCGCTGATCTGAGCGGCGTCTCTCCCCGGGCTCGCTCGCGCCTCAGATCGCGAAGCGCTCCGTGGTCTGCCGGAGACTGGCCGACAGGCGATCCAGAGCCTCCATGGACGACAGGGTCTGGACCATCGACCGGTGGGTGCCTTCGCACATCAGGGCGATCTGCTCCACCTGCTGGGCGATGGCCGTACTGGCGCCGCTCTGCTCGCGGGTGGAGTCCGCCACGTCGCGGATGTTCTGCAGGGAGTTCTCGGTCGCGCTGTTGATCTGCTCGAGGGAATCGGCCGCGCCTTCCACCAGCGAAACGCCATCGGCCACCTGCTGGCTGACGCGGGCCATCGCGTTGACGGCCTCGGCGGTCTCCCCGGAAACCCCCTTGATCATGTCCTCGATCTGGACAGTCGCCTTGGCCGTCCGCTCGGCCAGGCCACGGACCTCGTCGGCCACCACCGCAAAGCCGCGGCCCTGCTCGCCGGCCCGCGCCGCCTCGATGGCCGCGTTCAGGGCCAGGAGGTTCGTCTGGGCCGCGATTTCCTTGATCACACTGGCGATGCCGCTGATTTCCGAGGCCCGCTCGGCCAGGTGCTGGATCTTGACCGTGGCGTCCTCGACCGTGCCCGATACCCGCTTCATGCCGTCGGCCGCGCGAATCGCCTGCCGGCGTCCGTCTTCGGCGAGCTGGGATGAGGTGGCCGAGGCCTGTTCGGTCTCGCCGGCGTGGTCGGAAATATGGTTGATGCTGACGGTCATCTCCTCGACCGCTGCCGCGATCGAGGAGGTGGCGTCGGTCTGCCGGTCCGTGGCCGCGGCCACTTCGCGGGCCACCGCGGCAATCGCAGACGCATTGCCCGCCACATCCGCCGCCCCCTGGGAAATCGAGCTGACCGTGGCGCGCAGCTCGGTGGCCATCTTGCGCAAGGTGCCGAGCAGCGAGTCGGCCCCGCCCTTCACGGCCACATCGGCACGCTGGTCCCCATCGGCGATGCGCCGCATGATGTCGGAGGCGTAGGCGGGTTCGCCACCGAGTTGCTGCGTGATGCCTCGCGCGATCAGGTAGGCGAACACGCCGACGACCGCCGCGAGCGCTGCGGTCACCAGCAGGTTCCGCTGCAGCATGTCGGCGAAGGCCTGGTCCACCGATTCCAGGTAGATGCCGGTGCCCAGCGCCCAGCCCCAGGGCTTGAAGGGCTCGACGTACGAGGTCTTCCGCTGGGGCGCCTCCCCGGTCTTGCGCGGCCACACGTAGTCGATGAAGGCGGGCTTGCCGGTCTGCGCCACCCGCGCGATCTCGTCGAAGAGCGCAACGCCGTTCTGGTCGGTCTTGCCGGCCATCGACTTGCCCTCGGTCTCGGGCTTCATGGGCGAGAGCAGCGTCACGGCCCGCTCGTCATAGACGAAGATGTAGTTGCTGCCCGCGTCATAGCGGATGTCGCGCAGGGCGGCGAGCGCCCGGGCCTGGGCCTCCGGGCGCGTCAGGCTGCCAGCCTGCTCCTGGGCGTGGAAGTGCGACAGGATGTGCCCGGCGGATTCCACCAGGTGGCGGATGCGCTTCTGCTCCAGTTCCTCCACATCGGTCCGGGTGTGAAGCGACGACAGCGTGGTCAGGGCAAGAAAGCCGACCAGGGCGATGCTGACCAGCATCGCCAATCGCCAGACGAGTGGTAACTTGGAAATGGCATTCATCGGGGCACCTCTATCAGGGCATAGCTTCAGGCAAAGCTATATCCAAGGTAATAACGGCCCGGAATGCGCCAGATTGATGACTTTCTGACAACCGCAGGATGTCGCCCCGTGCGACCGGCGGCAAACAGCGGATTGCCTGGGGACCGTCCCGACACCCCAATCAGCCCGGACCACGCGCCCCGTCCGGCCCTGCGCCCTATTGAGCGGCCTTCAGCCGGGACTTGCCGTTCTCGCCCCGCTCCCTGGCCTTCTGCCCCTCCTCCGGATCGGGATCGATCAGCGCGATGATCGACCAGCCCGGCCCGGGCTCGAGCGGATAGTCGGTGGAGAAGACGTCCAGATTGCCCTTGGCGTCGACGGCAAACAGCGGTGTGGCCCGGTCGCCGTGCACCTCGCGGAAGTGGGCCATGGTGAAGGTGTCGGACAGGTTGGTGCGCCGGATCTCGGCCCCGCGGTAGAGCCGGCGCGAGAGGTCCACGTAGTTCACCTCCTCGCCGAACGCCGCCCGCCCCTGCCGCGCCACGTCCGCCCGGCCACTCGCATTGCCGCCGATGCGCAGCGAGAACACATCGCGGGCGCCGAACTGGTCGCGGTAGCGATTGCAGGCCAGCCCATTGAGGTGGGCATCGGCCGTCAGCGCCAGCAGGTGGCCGAGTCCGGAGGTGTCGAGATACAGCTCGGCATGCTCCGACAGCGGATTGCCATAGTAGGACCGCAGGCCGGCCATGCGTGCCCGGCTGACGTTGTCCCACAGGGTGTCGGTCAGCATGACCCGCACCTTCTGCTGGTCGAGCGCCTTGGCGATGGCCCGCGCCAGGGGATTGGCGCCGATGATCAGGTAGCCATGGGGGTCGGGCTCCGAGACGCCGAGCCAGCGCGCCAGGGAACTGGCGGTCAGGCTCTGCAGCACCACGGTACCGATGATCACGACGAAGGTCATGGGCACCAGCAGCTCGGCCTGGGCAAATCCGAGCTGCTCGAGCTTGATGGCGAACAGGGCGCTGACCGCGGCGGCGACGATGCCGCGGGGCGCAATCCAGGCCAGCAGGGCCCGCTCGCCCATGCCCAGGCTCGAGCCCCAGGTGCAGTAGGCCACCTTGAGGGGCCGCGCGATGAACTGCACGGCGAGGAAGACGCCGATCACGAGGCCCCCCAGTTCCGCCAGGCGGGCAAAGTCCAGTCGCGCGGCGAGCAGGATGAACAGCACCGTGATCAGCAGCAGCGAGAGGCTCTCCTTGAAGGCCAGGATCTCCTCGATGGGCACGCCCTTGCGGTTGCCGAGGTAGATGCCCATCACCGTCACCGCCAGCAGGCCGGATTCCGACTCGACGGCATTGGCCAGCGCGAAGGCGGCCCACACCACGGCCAGCGTCGTCACGTTGCGCAGGTATTCCGGCACCCAGTGGCCGCGCAGCAGCAGGCCGAGCAGCCAGCCGACCAGCGCGCCCA
>JAGRFX010000177.1 GCA_020445805.1 Rhodocyclaceae bacterium | reverse complement strand
GTGTTGGCCGGCATGCCCAGCAGCTGCTCGACGCGACCGAAGAGTTCGCTGGCGAAGGCGACCTCCGCGGGGCCATGCATCTTGGGCTTGACGATGTAGGTGCTGCCGGTGCGCGAGTTGCCCTTGCGGGACAGGTCGCGCTTGGAGATCAGCATCGTCACCACGCCGTCGAGGATGCCTTCGGGCACCTCGTTGCCGGCGCCGTCGAGGATCGCCGGGTTGGTCATCAGGTGGCCGACGTTGCGCACGAAGAGCAGGGCACGACCGTGCAGGGTGACGGTGCCGCCATTGGGGGCAGTGTATTGGCGGTCGGCGTTGAGGCGCCGCTCGACGGCCTTGCCGCCCTTCTGGAAGGTGTCGGTGAGGTCGCCGTTGATGAGGCCCAGCCAGTTGCGATAGATCAGGGTCTTGTCTTCGGCATCGACGGCGGCGACGGAGTCCTCGCAGTCCATGATGGTGGTCAGCGCCGACTCGAGCACGATGTCGTTGACGCCGGCCGCGTCGGTCTTGCCGATGGCGCCGTTGCGGTTGATCACGATCTCGAGGTGGAGGTCGTTGTTGCACAGCAGGATCACGGACGGCGCCGCCGCGTCGCCCTGGAAGCCCGCGAAGCGGCCGGCATCCTTGAGGCCCACGGTGCTGCCGTCGGCGAGGGACACCGCCAGGGCGCCGCCGGCCACGGCATAGGCCCGGGCATCGGCGTGGGAGCCGCTCGAAAGCGGTGCGGCGTCGTCGAGCAGCTTGCGGCCGAAGGCGATCACCTTGGCGCCGCGGGCCGGGTTGTAGCCGGCGCCGCGCTCTGCGCCACCGGCGTCGGGGATGGCGTCGGTGCCGTAGAGGGCGTCATACAGCGAGCCCCAGCGGGCGTTGGCGGCGTTCAGGGCGTAGCGTGCATTCATCACCGGCACGACAAGCTGCGGGCCGGCCTGAATGGCGATCTCGGCATCGACCTGGGTGGTGGTGATGCGCACGTCCGAGGGCACCGGCTGGAGGTAGCCGATGGACCCCAGGAAGGCACGGTAGGCGGCCATGTCGCCGATCGGACCGGGGTTGGCCCGGTGCCAGGCATCGATCTCGGCCTGGAGGCGGTCACGCTCGGCCAGCAGCGCCTTGTTCTTGGGTGCCAGATCTTGGACCAGCGCGTCGAAGCCGCTCCAGAAGGCGGCGGACTCGACGCCGCTGCCCGGCAGGGCCTCCTGCTCGATGAACTGGTGCAACTGGCTGGACACCTGCAGGCGGCCGCACTGGATACGCTCGGTCATGGCTTCAACTCTCGTGTGATTGCAAAGACGGATGGAGGCGCTGCGGCGGCCCGCCGGGCGCTCAGGTCTCCCACATTATGGAAGCTGGGGCGCCCGCCGCACGCGGCGACGATGACCGGCAGTCTAATGCCTAACCTGCGGTTCAGAAAGGACCGATAAGTACTTCTTGAATGTACTGAAGATATAGAATTGCGCCATGGACAAGCTCAAGCAGATGCAGGCCTTTGTCTCCGCCGTCGAGTTGGGCAGCCTCGCCCGCGCCGCCCAGGCCGTGGGCGTGTCACCGGCCATGCTGGGCCGGCGCGTTGACGCCCTGGAGCGGCGCCTGGGCGTGCGGCTGCTGCATCGATCGACACGCCACCTGACGCTCACCGAAGAGGGGCAACTGTTTCTGGATCGCTGCCGGCGGGTCTTCGCCGAGCTCGAGTCGGCCGAGGAGCTGCTGAGCGGGTCCCGCGAATCGGCGGTCGGTCACCTGCGGGTGACCGCACCGGCCGGCTTCGGCCGTCGCCACGTGGCCGTCCACGCGGCGAGCTTCCTGGCCGCCAACCCCAGGGTGCAGTTGTCCTTCGACCTCACCGACCAGGTGGTCGATGTGGCGCGCCAGGGCTATGACCTGGGTATCCGGATCGGCGCGGTGGCCGACGCCGACCTGGTGGCCATCCGGCTGGCGGCCAACCGACGCGCGGTCTGCGCCGCGCCTGCCTACCTCGAGCGCCACGGCACGCCGCGCCAGCTGGCCGATCTCCAGCAGCACAACTGCCTGGTGTTCACGCCCCAGGGGGGGCAGGCGGGCGGATGGAGTTTCCAGAAGGAGGGCAAGCCCGTCACGATCCGCGTCCGTGGCAACCCGGACTGCAATGACGGCGAAATGCTGCACCGTTGGGCGCGGGGCGGCGTGGGGCTGGCATGGCGCTCCACCTGGGAGATTCAGCGCGAATTGAGTCGAGGAGAGCTGGTCACGGTGCTCGACGAGTTCGCGATTCCCGACTATGACGTGCGCGCCGTCTATCCCCAGCAGCGGCACATCCCGGCCAAGGTGCGATTTTTCGTCGAGCACCTCCGGCGCATCTACGCGCAGCCAGGGTATTGGGATGGATAGGTCGGGTACCGGCCGGTTGGGATCGCTGGCCGCCCCTGCGCGACAGGGGCGTCACCTAAGTCATTGATGCATCGGGAGGGCCGGGCCGATCGAGGGCATGCAATCCGGAATTCGACCGGTCGGTCGCGGATTCGATGCGCGAAGGGCGGTATCCTTGGGGCATCCGATGGACCAGATTGTGGGCGAACCGACCCGGTGACGGGCGGTCGCCTCGACCGTTTCAAGGGGGCACTGGCGACATGACGCAGCAACTGTGGTGGATGGTGGGCATCGTTTCGGTGATCCTCGCGGGGGCCGTTGGGTTCCTGCTCGGGCGACGCGGGCAGGGCGATCGCCTGCGGCTGACGGAACTCGAGGAGGAGGTCGAGCGGCAGAAGGCGGAGATTGCCGGCTACAAGCGGGACGTCCAGTCCCACTTCGACCAGACCGCGTCCCTATTCACCTCCATGGCCGGCAACTACCGGGAACTGTTCGAGCACCTCTCCTCCGGCTACGAGAAGCTGTCGGGTGGGTCGGCCCGCGACCTCTTCCGGCAGCGGGTGGATGCGGTCCTGCTCGAAGGCGGGGCGAGCCCTGCGGACGTGGTCGAGGAGGTGCCGCCGGCGCCGGAAGCCCGCGTGCCGGACCAAGAGGTCCCCGCGTCGGGACTTGCCGCCGACGGGTCGGCTCAGGACGCCTCGACCGATGCGGCGGCGCCGGCCGTGGACGCGCCCCCCGCCGATGGCGAGGGGGCGCAGTCGAATGGGTCGGCCGAGGCGCCGGCCAGCGACAGGGAGTCGAAAGTCCCGGCCTGACCGGGTCAGGCCGCCAGGGATCCGTCGCGATAGTCCGCCAGGGCCTGCTCCAGCTCGGCCTGGGTATTCATCACGAAGGGTCCGTACTGGGCGATCGGCTCGCCCAGCGGCCGTCCCGCCACCAGCAGGATGCGGGCGTCCGTGTCGGCCTGGATCGAGACCCCATCGGCGTCCGCGTAGTTGTCGAGGATCGCCATGCGGGTCGTCGTTACCGGCTGCGCGTCGGGCCCTGCCTTCACCTCGCCGCGATACACGTACAGAAAGGCGTTGTGCCCGGCGGGCAGGGGCTGTGCAAGGGTCTGACCGGCCGGCAGGTGGATGTCGAGGACCAGCGGCTCGGTCACCGGCCGCTGCATGGCGCCATCCACGCCCTGGCTCCTTCCGGCGATCACGCGCACCCGGGCGCCCGAGGCGAGTCGGGCCTCGGGAATGCTGGCCGACGGGATGTCCCGGTAGGCGGCGGCCTGCATCTTGTCCCGGGCCGGCAGGTTCAGCCACAGCTGGAAGCCTTCCATCAGGCCGTCCTCCTGCTCGGGCATCTCGCTGTGGATGATGCCGCGGGCGGCCGTCATCCACTGCACGTCGCCGTTGTTGAGCAGGCCTTCGCCGCCGGTGCTGTCCCGGTGCCGCATCCGCCCGGCGATCATGTAGGTGATCGTCTCGAAGCCCCGGTGCGGGTGGGCGGGGAAGCCCGCGATGTAGTCGTCCGGGTCGTCCGAACGGAAGGCATCGAGCATCAGGAAGGGGTCAAGCCGGCGCTGGAGCGGCTGGGTCAGCACGCGAGTGAGGCGAACGCCAGCGCCGTCGGAGGTGGCCATGCCGGCCACCAGGCGCTCGATGCGCCGGGAGCGGGCAATCGTATCGGGTGTGGTCATGGTAGGTCTCTCCGTTGGGTGTCTGGGGGCGTCAGTCGACCAGGGCGACCAGCTGGCGCTCGGCATCTTCGCGGGCCGCCGCCACGCTGTCGGGGCCCATGGCGACGCCTTCCACATAGACGAAATGCACGTCGGTCATGCCAAGGAAGCCGAGGACGGTCTTGAGGTACGGCACCTGGGTGTCCATCTCGGTATCACGATAGCGACCACCCCGCGACAGCGCCACATAGACCGTCTTGCCGGTCAGCAGTCCCCTGGGACCCGACTCGGTGTAGCGGAAGGTGACGCCGGCCCGCGCGATCGCGTCGATCCAGTGCTTGAGCTGGGCGGGGATGGTCAGGTTGTACATCGGCACGCCCAGGACGATCACGTCGGCAGCCTGGACCTGGGCAATCGCCCGGTCGTCGATGGCCACCCGGGCCACTTGGGCAGGCGTGCGCTGGTCTGCCGGGGAAAACAGCGCCTGGAGGGCGGCCTCGTCGAGCACCGGCTGCGGGTCCACCGCCAGGTCGCGACGGGTCAGGCGGGCTCCCGGGTTGCGTTCGGTGAGGCGCGCGACGATGCGATCCGCGAGGCGGGTCGATTCCGAACCTTGGCTGCGGGCGGATGAATTGATCTGGAGGATGTTCATGATAGGGGCCTCTGGGTTGGGGTAGGTCCAATGTAACCAGCTCTCCGGTATCAATAAACGGCTCTTGTGGATATGATTGTTCCGTATGAGCAACAATTCAGACACGGCCGCCGCGGACCTGCTGGTCTTTGCCGAGATCGTCGACGCGGGCAGCTTCACGGCCGCCGCCGAACGCCTGGCGCTGCCGAAGTCCTCCGTTTCCCGGCGTATCGCGGCGCTGGAAGCGCGCCTGGGCGAGCGCCTCCTGACCCGCAGCACCCGGCGACTGACCCTGACCGACTTCGGCACGGCCCTGCTGGCCCATGCCCGCCGCGTCTCGGAGGAGGTGGAGGCGGTCCAGGCCCTGGCCGAGCACCGGCGCAGCGAGCCGAGCGGCGTGCTGCGCGTCTCGATGCCCGGCGACTTCGCGATGCTGACGCTGCCGCGCATGCTGACGGGCTTCAGTCGCCGCTATCCGCGCATTGAACTGCAGCTCGACCTCTCGCCACGGCGGGTCGATCTGCTGGCCGAAAACTTCGACATCGCGATCCGCATGGGGGCGTTGCCCGACGATGCGACGCTGGTGGCCCGCCGCCTGGCCGACTTCGAGTCCGGGCTGGTGGCCGCCCCGGCCTACCTGGCCGAGATCGGTACGCCCAGCGAACCGGCCGACCTGGCGAGCCACCGCTTCATCGCCTTGCTGGCCCGCGACGGGCGAACCACGCCACTCCAGCTGGCCCGCGAAGAAACGCGCTGGAGCGGGGCGCTGAGCGAGCCGATCGCGGCCAACTCGATGGGCGTCCTGGTCCAGCTGGCCCTGGCGGGCGCCGGCATTGCGGCGGTCAGCCTGCACTACGTGCGTGGTGCGATCGCCCAGGGCACCCTGATACGTCTGTTGCCGGAGTGGACCCTCCCGAGCCATCCGGCCTGGGCCGTCATGCCGTCCCGGCGCCTGATTCCGCCCAAGACCCGCGCCTTCATCGATGCCCTTAAGGCCGAACTCGGCGAGCGGGCCGCGCCCGGCGAGCTCCTGGCCCTTCCGCCCACGGGGTGACACTGTGTCCCGGATCGTGGCTGGGAGCGTGCCGATTGTTCCGTCGAGCCGCCCGCGTGCCCGGTCAGATCCCGCAGCGACGGGCGTTCGACGCCTTGGAATGGGGCTTGCTTTAAGTGCCACCTGACCCGCCCGGCGCACCCGGGCAGCTTCGCCTGTACAGAATCCATGAATCAGAGTCTTCGCCACATCGCCGCCGTTCCCTCCCACGTCCGTGTCGAGGCGCCCGCCCGCCTGCACCTGGGTTTTCTCGATCCGAGCGCCTCGCTGGGGCGTCATTTCGCGAGTCTCGGGCTGGTGATCGACGGCCTGGGCACCGTCGTGGACGTCCTGCCCTCCAGCGTCAATGAGATCGAGGTCGCCGGGGCCGACGAGGCCGTGGAGGCCCGGCTCCGCTGGCAACTGGCGCGTCTGCAGGGCGAGACCGGTGCCGGCCATCCGGTCCGCGTGATGCTGCGGCAGTCGCCACCGGCCCACTGCGGCCTCGGCTCGGGCACCCAGCTGGCCCTGGCCCTGGGCCGGGCCTTCGCGCGTTCCCACGGGATTGCCCTGGGCAGCCGGGAGGTCGCCCAGATGCTGGGGCGCGGCGAGCGCTCAGGCATCGGCATCGCCGGCTTCGACCATGGCGGCCTGCTGCTCGACGGGGGCCCCGGCCACGACAGCCGTCCGGCCCCCTTGCTGGCCCGCAGTGAATTCCCGGAGGCCTGGCGGATCATCCTCGTCATGGACCAGGCCATGCACGGCCTCCATGGCTCCGAAGAGCGCAAGGCCATGGCCAGCCTGCCGCCCTTTGCCGAAGAGCGGGCCGCGGCCATGTGCCACCAGGTGCTGATGCGGATCCTGCCGGCCGCCCTCGAGGCCGACTTCCGGCCCTTCGCCGAAGGCGTGACGGCGGTCCAGCGCCAGATCGGCGACTACTTCGCCGATGCCCAGGGCGGCTCGATGTTCACCAGCGAGCGGGTCGGCAGTGCCGTCGAATGGATCGGCCGCCGCCACGTGGCCGGCATCGGACAGAGCTCGTGGGGCCCCACCGGTTTTGCCATCGTCGCCAGCGAAGAAGAAGCCGAGGACGCCGTCCGCGCGGCGCGCGAGGCCGGCGTGGTCAGCGGCCGGCTGCGGATCCAGATCGTCAAGGGCCGCAACAGCGGCGGCCACACCCTCGTCGGCAGCGATGCCATCGGGCCCCTCCGGGCCTGAACCGAACCCTCAGGAGAATCCAGCAGCATGGAGCGACAGACCATCCTTCACATGTTCACGCCGGGCAAGCAGATGAGCCCCTTCGATATCAACATGGCCGTGGATGCGGGCTTTCAGGTGGTCGTGCCCTATTGCGGCGTCGGCGCCGACGAGATCCGCGGCATGACCCAGGACGCGATCTTCTCGCGGGGGCCGAAGGGGGTGAAGGCCACCGGGATCTTCATCGGCGGGCGCGACGTGCTGCTGGCGGCGGACATGCTCGAGACGGCCCGCAAGTCGATGGTGCCACCCTTCGAGGTGTCCGTCATGGCCGACCCGAGCGGGTCCTACACCACCGCGGCCGCGCTGGTGGCCTGCGTGGAGCGCCAGCTGCGCCTGCGCCACGACACCGGCCTGGCCGGCCGGCGGGTGGCGATCCTCGGCGGGACCGGCACCGTCGGTCGCATCGCCGGCGTGCTGGCGGCTGCGGAGGGGGCCACGGTGGTCCTCGGCAGCCACCGGGATGCCGCGGCGGCCCAGAAGGCGGCCGAGGAGACCGGGCGGCGTTTCGACTGCATTTTGTCGGGTGCGGCGGCCGGCAGCGTGGCCGAGCGCCGTGCGCTGATCGCCGATGCGGATGTGGTGCTGGCCACCGCGGCGGCCGGCGTCCAGGTGGCCGACGATGCGGACCGCGCCTCGGCCACCGCCCTGCTGGTGGCGGCCGATGTCAACGCCGTGCCGCCCGAGGGCATCGCCGGCGTCGGCGTGATGGACGACGGCAAGCTGCTGCCGGAAGGGCGTGCGGTGGGCATCGGCGCGCTGGCGATCGGCAACGTCAAGTACCAGACCGAACAGCGCCTGCTGGCCAGCATGATCCGCGCCGAAAAGCCGCGCTACATCGGGTTCCGCGAGGCCTTCGCCATGGCCCGCGAGGTGGCTGCCGAGAAGGATTGAGCGCCCGGTGGCCTCTGGTGAGCGCCGCTGTGTGCTGGTGGCGGGCCTGTCGGTGCGGCAGCTGGCCGAGGCCTGCCGCGACGACGGTTTCGAGGTGATCACCGCCGACTGTTTCGGCGATGCCGACACGCGGGCTGCGGGCCGACGCTGGTACCCGGCGGGCCAGACGGGCGCCCTCCGGCTCGACCCCGGCCGCCTGATTCCGTTGCTGGCCACCCTCGCCCAGGAGCAGGCGGTCGAGGGCTGGATCGCCGGCAGCGGCTTCGAGGCCCAGGTCGGTTTGCTGGCCGAAGGCGCGCGGCGTCTGCCCCTGTGGGGCAACGCCGCCGAAATCGTGGATGTGGTGCGGGATCCGCGATGCTTCTTCGCCGAACTGGATGCGCTGGGCATCGACCATCCGCCGGTGCGCTTCGAGCCCGTTCATGCGGCGGACTGGCTGGTCAAGGACTTCGGTGGCTGCGGTGGCTGGCACATCCGGCCGGCTTCGGCTCGCGGCTCGCTCGGGTCCCGTGGGTACTTCCAGAAGCGGGTCGGGGGCGAGCCGATGTCGGTGCTGTTCCTGGCCCATGGCGGCGGGGCGGTGACACTGGGCCTGTCCCGCCAGTTGGTCCGCCCCCTCGGGCGGCGCCCCTTTGTTTATCGCGGCTGCGTGGGGCCCGTGGACGTTCCGGCGGCGGTCCTGGGTGAGATCGAGCGGATTGTCGCGGCCCTGGCCGGGCGCTTCGGACTGACGGGCATCAACGGGCTGGATTTCTTGCTCGATGCGGGCCGCGTGCGGGTCCTGGAGCTCAACGCCCGCCCACCGGCGAGCATCGCGGTGCAGGGGGCGGGCCTGATGCGGGCGCACGTGCGGACCTGTGCGGACGGCGTGCTCGAGGCGCCGCCCGGGCATCCGGCGGAGGCCCCGACGCGCGGGCACGAGATCGTGTATGCCCGCCGTGCGCTGCTGCTGGATGCGGACGATTGCGCGGCGATCGCGGCCACGGGCTGGTGCCACGACCTGCCGCAGCCCGGCACGCGCCTCGCCTGGGGCGATCCGCTGTGCAGCGTCAGCGCCTCGGGCGAGGACGACGTGGCGGTGGCGGGCCGACTCGCCCGACAACGAAAAGAAACTTGGAAACTGGTGGAGCATTGACATGGAACAGGACAAGCAAGCGATTCCCGGCGCCAATCTGAGCGTCAATCACCTGGCCGCGCCGCTGGTGGCTCGGCTGGTGACCCACGCGGCCCGCCTCGGCGTGGCCGTCGCCCAGGACGACACGGGGGTGACGATCGTCGACGCGGGCATCGATGCCCCGGGCAGCGTCGAGGCCGGCCTGCTGATCGGCGAG